>CAZZYD010000071.1:0-14339 GCA_964658175.1 uncultured Puia sp.
GGATGACCTGGGTTTCCTGTTCTACGTTCAGCACATAGGCAGGTTTGCCGCCGATCACATACATGGGCAGGTCCTTCAGACCAATACCAATCTTCTCATTGAAAAAAGCTTTGGAGAAAATGCAAAAATAACCTGAGTAGTCCCCGCTGAGCGATTCCCAGGTATACGGTACCCGCGGATTAAAAAAAATCAACGCGGATCCGTTTACCTCGATGCTCTTGTCAGCGTAATGATAGCGGTTGTGCCCGCGAATAAGGGTAATCTTATAAAAATCCCGCCGGCTGTACTTTACCGGCTTGGCATGGGGGCCGATACAGTCCTCCATCCGGAACACATTGAAGTGCCCGATGTCCTGCTGCAGATTGGCAGGCAGGTAATTCATTTTGTTCCGGTAGAAGTCTTCCAGACTTTCGGCAGGGAAAATTTTCATAATGCAAAGCTAGCCCATCGGGCCAGACTTGCAAAATTCACACAGATTATTCTCCCTGCTTCACTTTCATTACCTGGGCCGGCAGCAGGCCATGCGCTTCTTTATGTGTGGCGACCACTGCGGCAGAATCTGGTGCTTCGGAAAGACAAAATACTTTTCCTTGCTTTTCGTCCACCCAATAGTTAATAAAATGCACGCCATGCTTCTGCTCAACAGCCAGGTCCTTTTTGTGGGCGGCGGCCACGGCTGCAGGGGTTACTTTACCCGGACCCAGGTCGTGTACGTCCAGGAAAAGTGTTTTGTTACCCTGCAGGGCCACGGGAATGCCATCTGTGACGAGGTAGATCTCCGCCGGCAACAGGCCATGCGCTTCGGCGTGTGTTTTACGGATGGACTGCGTATCCGTGGCAGTGGAGAGGCAATATACCAGTCCCTGCTTTTCGTCTACCCAGTACTTAAGGAACTGAACGTTGTATTTTCCTTCGGTCGCCAAATCCTTGGCGTGCGCCTTGGCTACATCCTCGTATTTTACTTTGCCGGGTGTGAGGTGATGCACATCGATGTACAGGTTTCTTGCGCCGCTGCTGTCAGCTGAAACTGCCTGGGCTTTGACTCCGGAAGAGATAAGGACGCCGGCGGCCAGACAACAAACTCCAAATACTGCTTTCATACTAAACGTTTTGATTGGTGATGAATGAATGAGCAAAACAACCATTTGTCGCGCATCACCATATAAGGGGTTTTCCCTATTTTAGCTGGAAGCTATCCTCATTTTATCCGCCGCACATGCAATTACTAGAAAGAGATAAATTCCTGGAATTGCTGGAAAGCCGGTTCAAAGCGGTTTTGTCGGGTGAGGGACACTGCGTTTTTATCAGCGGAGAGGCCGGCATTGGCAAGACTTCCCTGTTGCGCGCTTTTTCAAAACAGTTCACTCCGGATTATCCGGTTTTCAGGGGATCCTGCGATGCGCTGTTCACTCCGCGTCCCCTGGCGCCCCTCTTTGATATCGGCTGGCAGATCGGTGGCGACCGGTGGACTTCCACGATGGAAATGACGGACCGCACGGCGCTTTTTGCCGGGGTGTTCCAGGCCCTGAGCCGGCAGCCAACCCCCTTTGTGATCGTATTCGAAGACATTCACTGGGCCGATGAGGCAACGCTCGATTTTATCAAATTCCTGGCACGGCGCGTCACCCAGCTTCGATGTCTCTTTTTGCTTACCTACCGCGATGATGAAATCCATGCCACGCATCCCCTCAGAAATGTACTGGGCCATCTGCCGCCGGACGCATTCAGCCGGATGCATTTACCGGCACTGTCCGCGCAGGCCGTCGGCCTGCTGGCGGCTGCGAAAGGATTCGATGGCAAACAGGTATTCAGCATCACGGGCGGAAATCCATTTTATGTGAACGAAGTGATGGAAAGCTATAGTCCCGGCATTCCTCAAAATATCAAAGACGCTATTTTATCCGTTTATCACCGGCAGCCGGATGATACCAGACGGATATGGGATATACTATCTGTGATTCCTGCCGGTTTTGAAACAAAGCTGCTGACCTTGATGGAACCCGGATACAGCGACGCGGTGCAACAGGCACTCGAGGCCCGGATCCTGTTCGAGCAGGAGGGAAAAATTCAGTTCAAGCATGAACTTTATCGCCGCACCATCGAAGGAGCTTTGTCGCCGCTGCTGCGCGTGTCGCTGAACCAGCAGATCCTTGATTTATTTAAAGGTGTGTTTGAACAGCAAAATCAACCGGAAAGAATTATTCACCACGCCAAGAACGCCAACGACTATGCGCTGGTGCAACAGTTCGCCCCGATAGCAGCCGGCGAAGCCGCGAAAGTCGGCGCCCATGTAGAGGCAGGAAAACTTTACCTCACTGCCATTGAATATTATCAGGGCATG
The DNA here is from genome assembly GCA_964658175.1 of uncultured Puia sp. Lineage (GTDB taxonomy): Bacteria > Bacteroidota > Bacteroidia > Chitinophagales > Chitinophagaceae > Puia. The sequence goes on from CAZZYD010000071.1 coordinate 2,342, forward strand.
GATAAAACCCTGCTTTCGCGATTGTATGATGCCTATGCCTATGAGTGTTATCTCATCAGCCAGATGAAGGAAGCCATCATTTATACCGGGAAGTCGCTGCCTCTCTACCAAAAGGCAAACAATATTGACCGGATGGGTGCCGCCCTCCGTTTTCTTTCCAGGCTCTGGTGGTTCGAGGGAAACTGGCAACAGGCCGAAACGTACGGCATGCAGGCGGTGGAACTTCTTGAGCAGCAGCCGGCTTCCAGTATAAAGGCGATGGCCTATTCTAATATGTCGCAGCTGAAAATGCTTTCTGATCAGGTGGCCGAATGCCTTTTCTGGGGAAACAAGGCGATCGACATGGCGCGCGCACTCGGAGATGTGGAAACGCTGGCGCATGCCATGAACAATGTAGGCACGGTACAGATAAAAGGCGCCGAATCCGGTCTCGCCGGCCGATCGATGCTGGAAGAAAGCCTTTCCATCTCCCTTGAAAATGATTTCCAGGAACATGCGGCCAGGGCCTATACCAATTTGTCTTCAACATCCCTCGTACTGAAAGACTATGCCCTGGCCAACCGCTGGCTCACGGCGGGTATTCAATATTCGGATGAAAGGGATCTGTATTCATGGAAAGATTATATGCTGTCGTGTATGGCCAGACTGAAACTGGAAACGGGCGACTGGAATGAAGCATACCGTGTTGCCATGACACTCGTGAGCAATCAGAAGCAAACGCCGATTATGCGGGTCGGTGCGCTGGTGGTGGCGGCGATTGTGCGCATGCGGCAGGGGCATGAAGATGCGCTGCCATTACTCAATGAGGGAAAAAATATCGCGTTCGAAACGACAGAATTGCAGCGAACGGTCCCTGTGCTTTCCGCCCTGATGGAATATGAATGGATCACGGGACAACGCCTGCTTGCCCTGAAGGATTTTGAAATGGTACTGAACAAGATCGGTATTTATGAAAACCTGATCGAAAAAAGCGAATTCCTTTTCTGGCTCAGGAAAACCGGCAGGGATGAGCTCGCCGCCGGAGAGATCCACCCCGCTTTCGATCTGCATTCGATGGCTGCGGCCGGCACGGCCGCTGCGTTCTGGCAGGAAAAAGGTTGTCCGTACTATGAAGCCATGATGCTGGCTGGCGCAGGTGAGGAAGATAAAAGAAAAGCCATCCATATGATGGAATCGCTGGGCGCACCCGTGGTGGCGGAACGGATAAAAAAAGAGATGCGGACGGCCGGCATCAAAAGTATTCCGCGGGGTATGCGCAAATCAACCGAAACAAATCCCGCATTCCTGACCGGCCGGGAGCTGGACGTGCTCGCCCTGCTGAAGGAAGGACTGCAGAACAAGGAGATCGCCGCCAAACTTTTTCTCTCCGCCAAAACCATTGATCATCATATTTCATCCATCCTCTTCAAGCTCGATGTAAACAGCCGCACAAAAGCAGTACAGGAAGCCGTTCGCAGGAAGATCCTAATATAGGGAACGAAGGTGTGGGAAATAGGGAATAGTCCTTAGATCGCCCTGCCGGTTTCTGCTGACATTCACTTTTCATTCATCACGATTAAAACATTTGTTATGAAAAGATTTGTCATCGAAAGAAACCTGCCGAATGCCGGAAACCTGTCCCCCGAAGAATTACAGGCGATTTCCCAAACATCCTGTGCCGTCGTAAACCAGCTGGGGACACCGTACCACTGGATACAGTCCTTTGTCACCGACGATAAGATCTACTGCATCCATCTGGCAGAAAGCGAAGAAGTCGTGCGCGAACATGCAAGGCTCGGAAAATTTCCGATCAATACGGTATCAGAAGTAAGAGCCGTGATCGACCCGGTCACCAGCACTGCTTACTGACCCGATACGGGTACGAGGCGGGCGGTCAGGTCCGGATCTTTCATGCCGGGATCAAAGGGGAACATCGGACGATGGATCCTTTTAAAAGGCAAACCGACAATATCCTGGTCGGCACCGCCCGGGGTAAGGGCAAGCATCCAGTCGGCACGCATCGCATAGAGTTCCGGATCGAGATAGCCAAGTTTGACGATCACGATCGCTGCTTTGCGGGGCTGCAATCCGAGCCGCGTGTAATCGGCTTCTGTGCGATAGGCTTTGCGTTTCTGGCAAACGATGATGTGGAGACTTCCGATGCGCACCACAACTTCCACTTCCGCCTGCTGGTCGCCGGCAGTGATCGATTCAACGGTGCCGGTTAAACGAACCGGGCCCGCAAAACGGTGATCCACCGTGCCACCCGCAAATGCACTCACGTGACCGCCGACACCGGCGGTCATTGCTGCTTTAACAAAGTCGGGACCGGGTATCGAAGCGTAGATGAGGCTCGGTCCATCTTCTTTGGCGAACTCGGGCCGGGCCAGCAATTGCTGCAATGTCCAGGTTACGTCTCCCGAAGCACCGGCTGTCGGGTTGTCACCACAATCGCTGATGAAATAGGGATGTTTGTCGCTCGCGACCGCTTTGTCCAGGCATTCCTTCAGCGTGCCTGTCGGCGCTACGAAAGAAAACCCTTTGCGGGCAGCCCAGAAATTTTTTGCGAGCGCTTCGGCGGTGCGGATTGTTTTATCCTTGTCGTCTCCGGTGACCATGACGACGGCATGGTTTCGCGGCTCATCGGCCCAGGCATAACCGATCCAGATGGAAGCATCTACGATGCCCACCTGTCTGGCAGCCGGCTCGAGGGCTGCATAAACGCCTTTTGCCGGTTCCAGGCGGGTGCTGGTCTTTTCACCCGGCAGCAAAATGGGCACATTGACATATGCTTTATAGGCAGGCTTTCCTTTGCCCGTCACCAGTCGGTCAAGCAATTCTTTCATCGCCCGTTCCTTGGTGTCCAGTGCATCTTCATGCGGTGCTTTTCGATAAGCAGTGTTGAGATCGGCCAGACTCGCCAGTCGCCAGGATACATTTCCATGAAGGTCCATGGACAGGGAGATGATGGTCTTGTTTCCAACAACCTGGCGGATTCTTTCGAGGTAATCACCTTCGGGATCGTCGAGACCCACCACGCTCATCGCACCATGGATATCCAGGTAGAGGCCATCGTAAGGTAAATGTGCCCGAAGGGAATCCAGCGTTTTGTTCACGATGGATTCATAGGCTTCCCGGGTGACAATGCCGCCGGGCAGTGAACGGGCAACGATGGTCGGAATCCAGTCGGCCTGGCTGCGAAGCGGAGAATCCACGGCGAGAAAAGGATAGGAACTGAAACAGGCCGCGCCGTATTTGGCGTGAAAAGCCGCTTCGTCGGTTTGCGCAGGTGAAAAGGTGCTCGATTCGATCGCGATGCCCGCAATGGCAATCTTCGGAAGGTATTTCTCAATCCGTGGAATTCTTTTCGCCGGCGTAAAAGAAAGAATCAGGATCAAAAGAAACAGCCAGCGGAACTGTGTTTGTTTACTCACAAAATAATTTGACGTATAAGAATGTGTTCGCATACCGGTATATACCGGTACATGAAGTTAGTTTTTCTGATGGAAAGTATGGCCTGCCGGCGGATTTTCAGATAGAATATATTTGTCGTGCAAATTTACGCTAACCCGCCTGTTTATCACATGCAAATCTCCGCCAATATCAGCAGCAGCCAGGATCGTCATCGGATTTCCGTGTCCACCAATGGAGATGAAAAATCGATTTCGATTGATCCGAAAATAACAGGCTTTGGTTCGTCGGTCAATGGCGGCGAGATGCTATTGCTTTCGCTGGCCACCTGTTTTTGCAACGACCTGTATCGGGAGGCAAAAAAACGCAGCGTGCAGATCGATGCTGTGGAGATCTTTTGCAGCGGGCAATTCGGCGGCGAAGGCGAGCCGGGTTCAGATTTTACCTACCGTGCAAAAGTGGACTCGCCGGCCAGTCCGGAAGAAATCCAGGCTTTGCTCCGCATCACTGATAAGATGGCCGAAGTTCACAATACACTGAGAAAGGGATTGGCCATTACACTGGTTACCTGATCAGTTTCTTCCCAACCGATAGATAAGCCCGAATTGAAAATTATCGGCATAGCTGGCAAAATTTCCCTGGATAAAACCCGTCAGCCGGTTTTTACCTATGTGAAAGGAATTGCTGAAATATGTAAGTGGACAAATATGTTCATTGGCCGAGTTACTGAAAGCGCTGGCAGCATTCGTGACAATACCCAGACTCGCTTTAAAACCGAACTCCACCTGGTGCCGGTTTCGCCAGACCAGTTCGGTGTTGAGACCGATCGCCGGAGTGATCCGTTTACGAAAAATAATATTCGCCGCGCTGTCCGGCAGTTTATCCCTGAAGCGCCCGTAGCTGCCGAATTCTTTTTGAAAAGACGCCTCTATCCCCAATATCCGCCATTCGAACCGTTCAAAAGGCAAGGTGAAATTAATTCCGCCACTTAACCCATAGCCGCCGAAGGAAGTCCTTTGTCCTGATACATGATAGAGGGTGTCGGTCGGGATAGCATACGCACCGAAAATGCCTCCCTGGATGCGGTAATCCGAATTATAAAAGTCGGCCACCCGATAACTGCCCAATGAAATATTTCCTCCGTAGTAGGCCTGGAAATGCCCGAAATGCTGGGCTCGGTAAACATTTCCCTGAAAACTGGTTACGCCATCCCGGCCCTGATCATTGGCGTTACCAAGGGCCAGAGAAGAGCTGGCATAAATTCTGCTTTTAACGGTGTCTGCGATCATTGGCAGCACATGATAGGTGGATGGATTTGCGTCGTGCGGACTGAGATAGTATCCATGCGTTTCCACCATGCAGCTGCTGCAGCAACAAAGCAGTAAGGCCAGGGCTAGTTGGTGGCGGGTCATGCCATCGACTGACAGCAGACGGCTGGCATTCGTTGCCGGATGAATGTTAAAAAAATCGCAGATGAACGGCAATGGCCAGTTGCAGCGCTTATTGACCGGCAGAATTCAATGGTTGGGCGATTTTATCGCGGGCCGTTTTTATAAAAGTATAATTTAAACTTTTCATCATTTTTTTCATCTAAGCGTCTTTCATCTCATTCCATACTATGATCCAACACAAGTCTGTCCGCACTTCAATCCTGGCTGTTTCGCTGGCTCTTTCCATTTTTTCCTGCAAGAAATCTTCGGATGCCGGGTCAAATATTACCCAGTCCGTGGTAACGGATACAGCTTTTTATACGGTTACCGGAACGGGCCTGACCAATGTGGGTGAGTGGTTGATGTCTTTGAATTCGCCAGCTACCGGAAAACTGTTCTTTTTAAATCCCCTGGGATCACTGGTTCGGTCAAAACCCGTGAATGTCCAGGCTGATAATCTGCAAAAATGGACCATCGACGGGCAGATCCGGTATACCTACCTGGAATCAAACAGTACGGTGAAACTGGATCCTTACCTCAGCACCGAAATCGGATATGAAATGATCTGTGATTCAGCCCTGAATATACTGGACTCGGTCAGGATGATTTCCAATGGCGCACTAGATGCCTCTGTGTTGGACAAACTGGATCTGCATGAATTTATCCTGCTGGGCGATCATCATTATATCTGTGAAACCTATTATCCACTGGCGGTGACCAATATTCCCGATTCGCTGCACCCGGTAGCCGGCGTGAAAGTGGATGCGCCCATCATCCAGGAAGTCAATAATGGGGCAGTCGTCTTTCAGTGGAACGGAGCCGATTATCCGGCTTTTTATGGTGAGAGCCAGGAAGAAAATGATTGGACCAATACGACGATACCGCAGGATTATATGCACCTTAATTCCATCACGATCGATTCTTCCGACAACAACCTGGTGGTCTCGTTCCGCCACCTGGACCAGATCATCAAGATCAACCGCAGCACTGGCGACATCATGTGGCGTCTCGGCGGTACCAACAGTGATTTTCCCCTTACTACCGATCAGCAATTCCTCCGGCAACACTATGCACGCTTTACCGACAATGGCAAGACCCTTATATTCGTTGACAACGGCCTTTCCAACGGCGGATCCCAGGACCGGACATACAGCCGCATCCTGGAATTCCAGCTGGATGAAGTGAATAAAGTCGTCACAGGATTTACCGCCTTTAAGCTACCCACGCCCTTTATTCAGTTTGCGGGCTCCGTTAAAAAAGAAGGTAATTTTTATTATGTCGGTGGCGGTTCGGCGTCGTACGCAGCCGTGGTCGACTATACGTCCGGCAATGTTCCGCTCATGATAAAATCCAAATACGCGAGTTACCGCGCACTGAAATATTAAGCCTGTTTGCGCCGCTCCTTATCTTTTTTCCCGACTTTTAAGGTATGGGGGCAACAAATTCATACGATGCCATCGTGGTTGGCTCGGGTATCAGCGGTGGCTGGGCAGCCAAGGAACTTTGTGAACGCGGATTAAAAACCCTTGTGCTCGAGCGCGGCCGTAATATTCAGCATATCCGGGATTATCCAACCGCCACTAAAAATCCCTGGGACTTTCCGCACCGCATGACTGAACCGCTGGCAGTGACCGCCGCCAATCCCGTCATCAGCCGTTGTTATGCCTTTACGGAAGACACGCAGCATTTTTTTGTAAAGGATGCCGAGCACCCTTATATCCAGGAAAAACCTTTTGACTGGATCCGCGGATACCAGGTGGGTGGAAAATCCATCATGTGGGGCAGGGCCTGTCAGCGCTGGAGTGATTTTGAATTCAGCGCACCGCAACGCTATGGTTTTGCCGTGGACTGGCCCATCCGCTACGGGGAGATCGCGCCCTGGTATTCTCATGTGGAGAAATTTTCTGGAATTTGCGGGGACCGGGACGGGCTGGAAGCCATGCCGGATGGCGAGTACCTGCCGCCCTTCGAATACAGCTGCCTGGAGTCTGCCATGCATGAGAAAATCAGCGCGCATTACCCCGACCGTTTTATGGTTCGCACGCGCTGGGCACACCTTACGCAACCCGAACCGATCCATTTGGCGCAGGGGCGGGGAAAATGCCAGGCCCGGAATCTATGCACGCGGGGTTGTCCGTTCGGCGGCTACTTCAGTTCCGTGTCGTCCACGCTGCCCTGGGCTGCAAAAACCGGGAACCTCACCATCAGACCGCATTCCGTGGTTCACTCGGTGATCTTTGACGTGAAAAAAAATGAGGCTACCGGCATCCGCGTGATCGACGGCCTGACCAATGAGGTCACCGAATATTTTGCGAAAGTCATCTTTCTAAATGCCGCCTGCCTGAACACCAACCTCATTCTGCTAAACTCCGTATCGTCCCGCTTTCCAAATGGATTTGGAAACGACAACGGGCTGCTCGGAAAATACATCGCCTTTCAAAATTATCGTGGCCGGGTGGAAGGTGTGTATGCCGGAATGAAAGACAAATATTTCTACGGCAGAAATCCCACCAATCCCATCATCGCCAATTTCAGAAACCTGCACCGGCAGGAAAAAGATTTTATTGGTGGCTATCTCACGTTTGTGTGGTCGGCCAGAAACGCGGCGTTCAACCAGGGGCCTGCGCCGGGAATCGGCGCAGGATATAAAGATGAACTATCGGAACCAGGTCCCTGGCAGGCAGGGATGTATATGCAGGGAGAAACGATCCCGAAAGAAAGCAACCACGTGCGCCTGAGTGCGGACAAAAAAGATCCCTGGGGTATTCCGCAACTCATCACTTCTGTGGCCTACGATGCCAATGACGACCTGATGGTCAAAGACTTTCTGACAGAAGCTTCCGAAATGCTCCGGGTAGCAGGCATCGAAGATATCAGGGCCACGGACACGCACCAGTCACCGGGACTTGATATTCACGAGATGGGCGGCTGTCGCATGGGCCGCGATCCCGCCACTTCCCTGCTGAATCAGTTCAACCAGTTTCATCAATGCAAAAACGTATTTGTTACGGATGGAGCCTGCATGACGAGCACGGGCAACCAAAGTCCTTCCGTGCTGTATATGGCATTCGCCGCCCGCGCCGCGAATCATGCGGCGGATGAATTAAAAAAAGGAAATCTCTAAATAAAACACATTGATCCATCGCAGAAACTTTATCCGCAACAGCAGCCTCGCGGCGCTCGCCGTTTCAACAGGCAGTCGCCATTTCCAGGTGCCCGCACAGGATCGCGCCTTATCCGATATCGGCATCCAGCTGTACATGGTGCGGGAGGAGATGAATAAAGATGTCACGGGCACACTGAAACAATTGGCCAGCATCGGTTACCGTCAGATCGAAAGCTATGGGGGCGATAAGGGAATGTTCTGGGGTATGACCAATAAACAGTTTCAATCGCTGGCCGCTTCCTTCGGACTGCAGCTTGTATCCTCGCATTTCGGTGATGACGATGGCGTTCCATTTGAAAAAAAAGCAGCCGATGCCGCCGGAATCGGAATGAAATATCTGATCTGCCCCTGGAAAGGACCGCAGCCTTCCATAGACCATTTTAAAAAGATTGCCGACGAATTTAATCAGCGTGGTGAAATTTGCAGGTCCAACGGCATCCGATTCGGATATCACCCGCATGACTACCCGTACAAGAAGGTCGACGGACAGTTACCCATCGATTTGTTGCTGGATCATACCGATGCCGGACTCGTAGACTATGAAATGGATTTCTACTATACCGTAACGGAAGGTGCGGATCCATATGCCTATCTCAAAAAATACAGCGGCAGATTCCGGTTGTGCCATATGCGCGATGTGTTGAAAATCCGCCTGCCGGCCGGCAGTAAAGAGGAGTCTGCCTGCGACCTGGGCCAGGGCATCATTGACTATCCCAGACTGTTAGGCACGGGGATAAAACATGGCATGGAATACTTTTTTGTGGAGCAGTCCCGGTATGTGAAGGAAACGCCGCTCGAAAGCGCCCGCATAAATTATGCGTATTTAAAAAACCTCAGCATCCCCCGCCAATAGCCAGCGGTAAATACAAATTGAAGATCGCTCCTTTGCCCGGTTCACCAAAGGCGGTGATATAGCCCCCGTGGTTTTGCATGATCTTTTTACAGATCGCCAATCCCACACCGGTACCCTCATATTCTTTCTTCCCGTGCAGGCGTTGAAAAAGATCAAAAATTTTTTCTGTGTACACCGGTTCAAAGCCGATGCCATTGTCTGCAAAGCTGATCATACAGTATTTACCCGGGGCAATCGATGCATGTTGCTGATCAGCGTCGCGAGTGTCGATTTCCCGGGCGCTGACACGGATCACCGGTATTCCTTCCTTATTTCTATACTTCAGCGAATTACTGATCAGGTTCGAAAACAATTGCACGAACTGATAGGGAATGATTTTCATGTCGGGCAATCCTTCGCTGACGATGGTGGCGCCCGCTTCCTGGATATCGTCTGAGAGATTAGTGGTTACATTGCGGAGAATATCATCAAGCGCTTCCGTTGAAAATATGTTCTCCATATTGTTAAGCCTTGAATATTCCATGAGGTCCGCAATCAGGTGCTGCATTCTTTTGGAAGCATTGACGATGCGGTTAAAATAATCTGTGGTGGTTGGCTTGAAATCGTTTTCCTCGGTCTCCAGTATCCTGTTCGTGAATACCTGTATTTTACGCAAAGGCTCCTGGAGATCGTGCGAGGCGATATGGGCAAAAGAGGCGAGTTCTGCATTGCTCTGGAGGAGTTCCCGGTTCTTCCCTTCGAGGTTTTGCTGGTATTGCAAGATGATTTCCTCGTTCTTTTTTTTCTCGGAAAAATCGGTGACCACCATGCCGACCGTCGGGAGGTTTGGTTGTAATGTCGTGAGTGAAATATATACCGGGATAAACCTGCTGTCCGGCTTGAGGCTGATCTCTCCACGACTCTTCCCTTTCAGGGCCTGTTTAAAAAGCGTTGAAAACAATTCTTTGAATTCCGCCGGAACATAGTCTGCAAAGTGCGAACCGATCACCTTTTCGTAGGGCAGCTGCATCAGGTCGCAAAACGCCTGATTGGTATAGACGATCAGTCCGTCTTCGGTAACATTGAGCGCGCCTTCGCCGAATTCTTCAATGAGTACCCGGTAAGCATAGTCGCCGGTTTGCAGTGTATAGATCTTCGATTCGCTATCGTTGGCGATCGCAAAAGCATCCACTTCGCCGTCGCGGATGGCGTCGATCAGTTGTTCCGCTTCTTCTAGCCGCTGGCGAAGCTGGTCATTTTCGGCAGCATATTCTTCCATGGATTTATTCGCCATCAGTTCCTATTTAAGGGAAATCCCCAGGATGCGCATCACTTTTTCTGTGTCTGCCAGATTTCCGATGAGTATTTTTTTTGGAAGCGGGGCGCTTTTGATCAGCGACGGTGTAAAGACGATGTGCTGTTCAGAAGCAGCTTCCGGATTCCGGTAGATATCCACGATTTCCAGTTCATAACTATCCACCGGCTTCCCATCACACAAACGCTTGATATTTTCAATGGCCTCCATTGATTTGGACGACATCCCGGAGACATAAAGCTTTAACATCAGCTTTTGCCCGTCACCTGAATCAGCAGACGCTTCATTCATCTTATTCGCTTTATGTGTGTATCGGCCGTATGTTCAACCCAACCAGTACTTTTTCTTCGTTCGACAAATCCCCGATGATTTTCCGAATCGGCTCGGGAAATTTCCGCACGAGGGTTGGTATGGCAAAGATCTGATCGCCTTCCGCCAGTTTAGGATTTTTGAGCAGGTCGATGATTTCAATCGAATATCGTCCCTCCAGGTGTTCCTTACAATATTTTGTTATGTTACTCAACGCCAGCACAGATTTCGGCGTTTGTCCGGCCACATATAACCGGAGCTCCCATCTTTCTGTTTCCATATGACTATTCAGTTCTTTGATGCACTCATGATTAATCCCTTGTCGGTGACCGTAAAGCCGGCATAGTCGCTGAAATGGCTCATGCCGCGTGACTTTACGATCAGCAATGTCCTGTTTCTTTTAGTATTTGAAAATTCGTTTTCCAGGTTGATCCAGTTATCTGCGAGCGACGACACCGCATCGATGGTCGGGTCACTTTGATCTCCGCGGCCCTGGTGTTTCAGCGAGGTAAACAGGGCATTGATCTGCTGCAATTTCAGCATATCCATTAACCTGACCAGCATGGCGCGCACTTCCGTAATACTTCCCACCGTTACGAGACTGCTGATGGGATCGATGATCACCGTTTTGGGTTTGAATTCTTTTAATAATTTATTCAGCACCAACAGGTGCATTTCCAATCCCTGCAAGGTTGGTCTGGAGGAATGGATCAGTAATAGTTGTTCGTCGATAAACGGCTGAATGTCCACGCCGATGGTCAGCATATTGCGGATGAGCTGGTGCGGGGACTCTTCAAAGGAGAAAAACAACACCCGCTCTTTTCTTGCGCAACTACTATAGGCGAAGTAACCCGCAAGAATCGTTTTGGCAGTACCAGCGGTTCCGGTGACCAGTGTGCTGCTGCCTTTGTAAAAACCATTGCGACCAAAGAGTTTGTCCAGCGCCGGCAAACCGGTGGATATGATTTCTGAAGAGGTACTGTAGTCAAGCTTTAAGGAGGTGATCGGAATAACGGAGATCCCATTTTCATCAATCAGAAATGGATATTCATTCGTGCCATGCACAGAACCCCGGTACTTTACGATCCGAAGCCGCCGGGTGGCGATCTGATCGATCACCCGGAAGTCCAGCAGGATCACGCAGTCAGAAACATATTCCTCCAACCCCTGCCGGGTAAGAGACTGGGTGCCCCGTTCGCCTGTGATAATGGCCGTTACCCCTTTTTGTTTCAGCCACTGGAAGAGCCGCCGGATTTCAGATCGAAGCAGCACCTGGTTTTCCATTCCTGAAAAAAGCGATTCGATGGTATCCAACACCACACGTTTGGCGCCGACGGCGTCTATGGCATATCCCAATCGGATGAACAGACCTTCCAGGTCATATTCTCCCGTCTCTTCTATTTCCGAACGTTCGATCCGGACGTGGTCGATCCTTAATTTGTTTTCGTCTATCAGCTGATCCAGGTCGAACCCCAGCGACTGTACGTTTTGTTTGAGATCAGTGGCCCCTTCTTCAAAACTCATGAATACGCCGTTCTCGCCAAATTCGGTAATGC
>CAZZYD010000072.1:0-14334 GCA_964658175.1 uncultured Puia sp.
GTTCGTAGAGTTGTATGGATTTCCCGCTGTACGCATACAATTTTGTCCCCAGGCCGAAATTATTTCCGGTTTTCCCCTTCAGCTTCACTTCCAGCCAGTGACTGCTGTCGGCGGCATTGCCGTTGTTCCGGTAAATAAAAGCCGGACCGTTAATATTGTTTACGATGATGTCCAGCCTCCCATCGTTGTCCAGGTCGGCATAAGCGGCGCCGTTGGAGAGGGAATACTGCCCGAAGCCCCAGGGTTTGGAAACATTGCTGAAGCCAAGCTGGCGGTTATTGGAAAACATATAGTTCGCCACCAGGGATGAGGGCATTTTTGATACGAGGTCGAGGTAGCGGACACTGTCGTGGTGAACGGCCGACTGGATGATATAGTCGCCCCAGTATTTTAAAAAATCCTTGTTGGTATAATCCCGCAGGTAACCATTGGTGATATAGATGTCTTTAAAACCATCGTTGTCAAAATCCGCGATGAGCGGCGTCCAGCTCCAGTCCGTATTCGAAATGCCGGCGAGCTGGCCGATCTCGCTGAAGGTGCCATTGCCATTGTTGAGGTGAAGCATATTGCGCATGAACTGGTAATGGAATTTATTTTCCGCCATGTAATTGTACAGTTCATAATTTTCCTGCGCCTGCAATAATTTCTGCCGGTGATTGTCTTCGGGCAACATATCCAGGCTGACAATATCGGGCAGACCATCATTGTTGAGATCGGCGATATCATTGCCCATGGAAAATTCAGACAGATGGCTCAGCATATCGAATTCCTTTTCGCTGAAAGTGCCGTTGCGGTTGTTGATATACAGATAGTCCTGTTCTGTATAATCGTTGGAGACATAGATATCCGGCCATCCGTCTCCATTGATATCGGCTACGGACACACCGAGTCCGAAGCTGATGGGATTGCCGGTAATGCCGGCGGCTTTGCTGACGTCGGTGAAGTGACCGTTGTCGTTGCGGTATAATTTATCAGCGGCGAGCGGGTCGTATTCGGTCTTGAGGGAATGGATGCCGACGTTCTTGTAGGATTTGGTGCTGTGGTTAAGCAGATACATATCGAGATCGCCGTCCTCATCGTAGTCAAAAAAAATGGCCTGGGTGGAGCAGGCAGTGTCGGCCAGTCCGAAAGCCGCCGCCTTTTCCGTAAAGGTATTGTTGCCGTTGTTGATGAAGAGCTCATTGCGGCGGGATTTACCGGATCCTTTCCCTGAGTAACACAGGTAAATGTCGAGCAGGCCGTCGCCATTCACGTCAGCCATCGTCACGCCTGTTTTCCAGTCACCCGGCCGGCCGGCAACGCCCGCCGTGGCGGTGATATCCTTGAAATGAAAATGACCCAGGTTGAGGTAGAGTTTATTGGGTTTCAGGTTGGCGCTGAAATAGAGGTCGGGCAGGCCGTCGTTGTTGATGTCGCCTACCGCCACGCCACCGCCATTGTAGAAATATTCGTAGGCCAGAACGTTGAGTCCTTCATTCTCTTTGATGATGTTATTGAATTCAACACCGGTACTGTCTGGCGGCAGCAGGGTAAAGCGGGATTGCGCGCGCGGAATCAATCCGGCGAAGATGCACAGCAGCCCTGTAAAAAACCCTTTTCCCATCGGTGGCTGAATATAATCAGAATACGGTTGAAAGAAAAAAAAGCTGCCTGGGAACAGGCAGCTTTGTATTGAAAGTCACATGAAACTTATGGTTTGTCCCACCAAACGCGGGAAGTGAGTTTGTCACCGTTGTCGAGATCAAGCACCGCTGCGGAATAATTGGCAGGGTTTACACCCGGTTCCGTTGTCGGATAGGTGAGGCGGCGGGGAATTGTTCCACCGGTTGCATTCCCCGGATAGGCAGGTACCGGCGTCAGCACGGGGAATCCGCTTGCTTTCCAGTTATTCCATGCTTCATATCCGTCCATGAATGTGCTGATATAATACTGTGTATTCGCCTGCTCAATGCCGTTGGCCGCATCGTAAGGATTGGCTGTGAGGTAGGCAGTGATCAGCGCGTCTGAAGGACCTGCGCCCGCCTGTACAAGCTGTTGCATGGATCCGGTCACACCATTGGCATAGTGGGTGGCGGCGGGCACATCGGTCACCCAGCCTCTTGTAGCTGCATCTGCGAGTATTAATTCTGTTTCCCCATAGGTGAGAAAAAAGGTAGGGGCATCCAGTCTTGCAAAAGTATACCGGTTCACATAAGAATACGTGTACTGGCCGAGGGCGGCATTGTAACCAGGCGCCGTGGCGAGGTCGAAAGCGCCACCCGCGGTGAGATCATATCCGTTCGGCATACCAATCTGATGCGCCGCCACAGTATCTCCCAACGCGGTTTTGACCGTAGGATCAACCAGGGTCGTTGCGATGAAGGTCAGTCGCGGATCGTTTGTCGATTTCAGGAGATCAACCATGGTCTTGCTGACATGCGCGGCAGCCGGATCGTTATAGATTAAAACGCCACCGGAACCGTTACCCACCTGAGCACCTGCTCCGTTTGGCGCGGCACTTTCATTGTGAATGATCGCGTTGTCGTCGGAGCTTGTGAATGTACCACCGGCAACTGCGGCGGCAACCCATTTCTGCGCATTGGTCGGATCGACCTTTACGAGCCGCATGGCGATACGTGCCATTTCAGAATAAGCGAATTTTTTCCATTTTGTCACATCGCCCTGATAGAGGATATCGCCGGCGCCAATCTGGTCGGCACTTGCATCCAGCTTGGAAGCCGCATCCTGAAGTTCATTGAGCATATCAGGATAAATCACACTCTGCTTATCGTATACAGGAGAAGTGATACTGGAATCATAACCCAGACCAGCCTGGAAATAGGGACAGTCTCCGTACAGGTCCGTAATGCGCTGGAAAATCCATACCCTGAAAATGCGGGCGACATTGTATAAGTTGGTTTTTGCCGCATTACCCTTGGTGTTTGTGATCACGGAAACAATGTTCTGGATCGGATGCTGCGGGCCATAGGTTTCATCCCAGAGGGCGGAGGCATAGCTTGAGTTCAATGAATACTTGTCACCAGCCCAGTAACCCACCACAGAAGACAGATGCTGTATGAGGCACTCTGAATAGATCAGGTTACCACGCCAGGCTTCGTAGTCATTGGCGTCACTATTTCCCGCAGAAATAAGTTCCGCGCTGGTGAGCAAGGTTGAATAGTCGAAATTGCCCGCCGTCGGATGAATCGGATCGGTATTGATATTCACATAATTATGCGTACACCCCGTGGAGATCAGCAGTGAGGCTGCGACAAGGGTTGATACAATGAGTTTATTTTTCATCTTGTTTTTTTTAACTGGAATGAACAATTAGAATTTCAGGTTGACATTGATACCTAAATTTCTCACAGCCGGGAAACCGGTCAATTCGAGTCCCTGCGCATTGGAGTTCGTATAATTTGATTCCGGATCCATATTCGGTGTGTGTTTCATCAGCGTCGCAAGATTTCTGGCAACCAGATTTACAGCCACTCCCTTGATGAAAGATCCTTTCAACATGGAAACAGGGAAATTATATCCAATGGTCAGTGAACGAAGTTTGATGAAGCTCGCGTCGTACACAAATTCTTCTGCGACGTCATCCCCATTTACAGAGATGTCGTTGAAATACGTTTGCGCGTTTACGGCCACTTTGTTTACCGATCCGTCTTCCTGCACACCCTTTCCGATAAATCCTGTTTCACGTCCCTGCAAAGTCGCCTTAGACAGTCCGTAGCTGTATAACAGTACATTTGATCCGGAGTAAATTTTTGCGCCGTATTTGAAATCAATAAGGAATGCCAGCGAGAAGTTCTTGTATTTGAATTCATTGCTGAATCCACCGGTCTGTTTGTAATTGCCAGAACCAAGGGATACAACCTGATCTCCGCCGTTCGCATCCCGCGCTCTTTCAGGAAGGCCGTTTGCATCGAAGATCCTGTTTCCGCTCGCGTCTTTACGGTAGGCATATCCGCGAATCTGTCCGTATGGCAGCCCCACGACATTGCTGATATTTACAGCGGTACCCCATCTTGGAAATGCACCTTCGATTACGATTGGATCTCCATCAGGACCAAGGGCCAGCACCTTGCTGTTATTCTGTGCAAAGTTGAAAGATACATTCCAGGTGAAATTCCTTGTCTTTACGGGGGTTCCTGTCAGCAACACTTCGATTCCCTTATTTGAAATCTTACCAATGTTTTCCGTATTTGCGTTATATCCGGATGTCTGGCTAACAGTCACATCCACGATATCATCCGTGGTTTTCTTATCATAATAGGCCACGTCAAATCCCAAACGGTTGTTGAAGAATTCCATGTTGACGCCGATTTCTTTCTCCTCGATTTTTACCGGTTTAAGAAAAGCGTTCGGAATCGTCGTTTGGTTGATATAACCATTTACCTGGTTGTTAATCGTGTAACCGTTCAGTCCGTAGGTAAGCACATTCTTATATGCATCTGTTCCATTGGATGCCTGTGCATATGAAGTACGCAGTTTTCCAAATGTTATCCAATCAGGCAGTTTGAATGCATCCGAGAATACAAAACTTCCACTGAACGCGGGATAAAGATAGTGGTTGGTTTTGATATTAAGAGTGGAGAACCAGTCGTTTCTTGCAGTCACCGTCAGAAACAAAAAGTTCTTAAATCCGAGATCCGCTGATCCGTAAATCGAATTCACATGGAAGCGGTCATACCCTGGTGTGGCAGGCCGGATCGCCACATTGTTCAATGAATAGAAATAAGGGATTACAAAAGGTCCGGCGCCATCCACTTCAAGTGAAGAAGTGATATCGTCCTGACTGTTGCCACCCACGGTTGCATTGAAGGAGAAATCTGTACCGAATTTCTTGTTGACGTTCACACCCCAGTTCCAGTTCAGTTCATGGTAGTCGAGACTTTTGGTTGTAATGGATCCTCCCGGAATATAACCTGTACCGGTTGGTGCAATGTTCGTGAGGTCAAAATGATATCCGTCACGGGTAACACCACCCTGTACGCTCAGCCAGTCAGTCAACGCATACTTGAGGGTAAGGCCGCCTGTAAAACGCTGGCGGGCGGTTGTATTGTTGTAGTCGTACGCAACAAAGTAAGGATTGTTGAAATAAGTATCCGTACCCGGGAGCAGTTCCTTGCGGTCGCTGGTCAACGCCGGTTTCAGTGTACGGATATCAAATGTATTGGCCAGATAAGCAGGTCCCGCTACTACGTTGCCTGGTGCATCGGAAAAGGAAACCCGGTTCTTTACCTGTTCGAAAATATAATTCGCTGTCAGGTTGAAAGAGAGTTTCGACGTTACATTGTAAGTCGAATTGAAATTCAGACCCTGCTGCTTCATGTTCGCGTTCGGAATCACTTCTCCATTGTACAGGTTTGATACGCCCAGACGGAAATGACCTTTTTCATTGCTGCCATACAGCGCCACTGAGCTCTGGTTGGTGATGCCTGTTTTATAGAAATGTTTGAAGTTATCTTTCTGCGCAATGTAAGGAACGCTGTTACCAAGAAAATTCGTAGCCTGAGATCCGTCGATTTTTGCACCCCAGCTGTTATATTCTGATGCCTGGGCTGCATCCTGTGTTGTTGGTTTGAGCCCCTGCAATCCCTGACCGTATGTATACTGATATTGTCTGTCATCGATCACGCGGTTGGCAGTAAGGTTGTTGTTCACTTCCACCCCTACGCCTTTTGAACGGGCGCCGGATTTGGTCGTTACCAGGATGGCGCCGTTTCCGCCGCGGTATCCATAGAGCGCTGAAGCAGCCACACCTTTCAATACCTGGATGGTTTCAATGTCATCCGGATTGATATTGGAAAGACCGTCTCCATAATCTGCGCCGCCCCACTGTCCCGACATCCCCTGGTTTGTTTTATCGTAGGGAATACCATCGATTACATACAATGGCTGACTGTCACCCGATAGCGAACTAACCCCGCGAATCGTCACTCGGCTGCTTCCGGAAGGACCGGTAGACACACCCGCTACGGCCACACCGGCAACCTGCCCCGTCAGGGCGTTTCCGAGATTGGCTTCTCTTGACTGGGTGAGTTTGCCTCCGTCGATTTCTGTCGTTGAATAACCCAGTACCCTCGCCTGTTTCTTGATTCCCAAACCGGTCACCAGTACTTCATCGAGCTTCTTCGTATTCTCGGCGAGTGCCACGGTAAAATCCGAGCGGTCGCCCACCGGAATTTCCTGTGTAACGAGACCCACGGAAGAAATGATCAGGATGTCATTCTTATTTGCCTGTAAACTAAACGTACCATCTGAAATGGAAGTCGTTCCCCGCTTGGTTCCCTTGATCATAATACTGATCCCCGCCAGTGGCAGGCCGTTATTATCCGTAATCTTACCGGTGATGATATCCATGGGAACAGTCACTGAAGTCTGTTCTCCGGTTGCCAGACCCTGGTAATTCACTGTAGTCATTTCATACCCGCCATCCTTCTGCTCTTTGCTGGACAAAATCACAAAAGTTTTCTCATTCACTTTTTTGAATGTAAGACCCGTGTTCTTCAGAATCTGCACCAGCATTTTTTCCACACTGGAAGAAGACTCCATGGAATTTACCATCTTCTCTCCCAGCGACTGCTCGGAAAATAAGAAGTAAACGCCCTTGGCCTCATTCAGCTGTTTTAGTACAGTGAACAATTTCTGCTTCTGCGCAGGACTTTCTGCCGCGATCTTTTCCTTGATTTTTTCAGTGCGGGTAAGCGCCCTGTTCGTCGAACTGTTGAAGGCATAAGTGCTTTGGGATTTCACTCCTTCAAAACACAATAACTGTGCACCGATCATGCACACCATTGCATGCTTCTTAGCATTCAAATTTCTCATGTTGCAGCGTTTAGATAATGATAAACTAAGGTTCTCTCTTCTTATTGACGACTTCTGATGATAATGTCACCATTCCTGTGACTTACTTCCAAATCATTGGTTGCATTGATGGCTTGCAGTAGGATATCCAGATTGTCATTGGGTAACATACCACTGATGGTCTTATATCCCAATGTATCTGTCGATAATTTTACTTCCACCCCGTAGTGCTCGCGGATGATGCGGATCACCTGCGACAGGGGCGTGTTGTCAAATACGAGGCGTTGGTCTTTCCAGGCAAGAAGGCTATCGTTCTTAATCAGTTTACGCGTGGTTTCATTGTTTGCATACTCCACATAGTCCCCCGGCACCATCCTGATTTCACTGCCGTTCCCGGATTTCACATTCACACTGCCTTCCCGTAACATCACATTGGACAATCCGTCGCGGTTCAGGACATTAAACTGCGTTCCGGTTACGATCACATCGAAATGATCCGTATGCACCACAAAACGGCGCTTGTTCTCCTGTTTGCTTACGTGGAAAAAAGCTTCACCCTTCAGCCAAACTTCCCGGTCATCCCCGGTATTGCTGAGGTTGGTATAAGACAGATGGCTGTTCGCATTGATGGTGACTTCGGTGCCGTCCGGCAGGCGCTGCTGCAATACCTGTCCATAGGCAGTATCAATCGTAGACCGGCTGTGGCGGCTGGTGTAGAAAGCGGCGCCCAAACCGATGAGTGCCAGCACGGAGGCCGCAGCGATCCAGCGGGTCCTCATTTTCATCGAAACCAGTTTGCCTGAAGCTGCTTTGGCGATCGTAAGCGCACGCAGTGTTTTGGTATGGGCTTTTTCAAGCTGGTCCGGGGAGATTTTCTTCTCGTTAACAAACACGGAATCCACGATGGCCATCGCCTGGTTCACCAGCCGGCGGCGGTCGTCACTGCTGGCCATCCATCCTTCCCAATCCGCTGATTGTAATACGGTTGAAGCCTGATACCAGGCTATAAATGATTCGTCGGCTGCAATGTCTTCCGGGTTCGTAAAATTTTCAATCATGGAGCTGTTCTTCGGTAATTACTTCTCCAAGTGATGCCGGCCGGTAAAATGTAATGTTATTTTAACGTTTTTTTTTTACCTTCCCTGCTCAACTCTCATATATTAATTGAATCAATATGAGTCAGACATAGCAACCTGGGCCGATTTCAAAAAAGGAGATCAGGACGCCTTCAGCGCCCTCTTTAGGAAATTCTATGGCGACATGCTGCTTTTCGGAAATAAGTTTAGCACCGACCAGCAATTGCTGGAAGACACGATCCAGGAACTTTTCATCGAACTCTGGCAATCGAAATCCCAAACACCGGTGATCACAGTCAAAGCCTACCTGCTCAAATCCCTTAAATATAAACTCATCAAGGCGCTTAAAAAATCAGCTGCCTCCACCACGCTGAACGAACAGGAGCACCTGCTTTTTGAATGGAGTCACGAAAATTTCCTGATCGAAACCCAGGAGAGCGCCGAAAAAAAACAGATGGTGCTCCGCGCCGTAGCACAACTCACCAGCCGCCAGCAGGAAATCGTGTACCTTAAATATTACCAGAACCTCAGCTACGAAGAGGTCAGCGAAATCATGAACATCAATTACCAGGTAGCCCGAAACCTGCTCTCCCAATCGGTCAAGACCCTAAAAAAAATATTAATTCCGGCGCTTTTGCTTTACGGACTGATCTTCTAAAAAAAATCCCTTCCGGCAATTACATTTTTAGGATCATCATCACTTACTTTCGCAGTCTTATTTTACCTTAAACAGGCTGACCCATGATCATGGTTGATTCTTTTGAAAAAATTCCCGTCAAAATCTTTTCACATATCAAAGACGGTTCATCTTTTATTGCCCGTGAAATCGCCGTCCTTATCCGGGAAAAAGAAAAAAAGAAAGAGAAATGCGTGCTCGGCCTGGCTACCGGCTCCTCTCCCAAAACACTGTATGCCGAACTCGTCCGTATGCATCAGGAAGAAGGCCTGAGTTTTAAAAATGTCATCGCGTTCAACCTGGATGAATATTATCCCATACAGCATGAAGCGCTCCAGAGCTATCGCCGCTTCATGAAAAAACACTTGTTCGACAAAGTGGACATCGATCCGGCAAACTGCCATATCCCCGATGGTGAGTGGGATAAAGAATCCATCAAAAAATATTGCGCGGAATACGACCAGCAGATCGAAGCCATCGGCGGCATCGACCTGCAGATCCTGGGCATCGGCAACAACGGTCATATCGGTTTCAATGAACCCGGTTCCAGCATTTATTCCAAAACGCGCCTGGTGCCGCTGGATAATTCCACCCGCATGGCCAACTCGGCCGAATTTCAGAATATCAGTAAAGTGCCCCGCCTCGCCGTGTCGATGGGGATCGGCACGATCCTCACTGCCAAAAGAATCCTCCTGATGGCCTGGGGACAGATCAAAGCGCCCGTTATCATGGAGGCGGTGGAAGGCCCCGCTACCGAACATGTGCCGGCTTCCCTCCTGCAACAACACCCCGACTGCCTTTTCGTAACCGACGAACTCGCGGCATCCGAACTCACGCGCTTTAAATTGCCCTGGCTGACCGGAGATACCGTTTGGACAAAGGAAATGATCCGGAAAGCCGTGGTCAATACAGCACTCAAACTGCAAAAGCCTATTCTCAGTCTCACCAATGCAGATTATAACGACAACGGCCTGAGTGACCTGCTGGTGGAAAAAGGAGATGCCTATGAAATCAATACGCAGGTATTTTATATGCTGCGGGACAGCATCACCGGCTGGCCGGGTGGAAAAAATCTGCCGCTGCCGAATCCGCCGGAACGCATGACGCCTTACCCCAAACGCTGTCTCATTTTTTCACCGCATCCCGACGACGACATCATCTCCATGGGCGGCACTTTTATGAGATTGCACGACCAGGGTCATGAAGTGCACGTCGGTTACCAGACCTCCGGAAATATTGCCGTAACGGACGAATTCGTCACCCGCTTCATGGATTTTGCCGTGGGCTTTGAAGAGATGTCGGGCATCGACAACCAGAAAACGTCCAAGATCCTCGAAGAGAGCAGGACTTTTCTGAAAGATAAAAAGAACAGCGAGATGGATACACCCGAGGTGCGCAGCATCAAGGGACTGATCCGCCGTTGCGAAGCCAAGGCGACCTGCCGCTATGTGGGACTGCCGGACAGCGGCATTCATTTTATGAACCTGCCCTTTTATGAAACCGGCACGATCGAGAAAAAACCAATGGGTGAAGAAGACGTGCAGATAACTATGAAACTGCTTCGGGAAATCAAGCCGCACCAGGTATACGCTGCCGGTGACCTGGCTGATCCGCATGGCACGCATAAAGTTTGCCTGGACATCATTTTCGAATCCCTGCGCCGGCTCAAAGCCGCCGGTGAACCCTGGATCGACGATTGCTGGGTATGGCTGTACAAAGGCGCCTGGCAGGAATGGGATGTGAGCGAGATCGAAATGGCGATCCCGATGAGCCCGGACCAGGTGTTGAAAAAACGCTTCGGCATTTTTATCCACCAGTCGCAGAAGGATATGGTCCCCTTTCAGGGAAAAGACAGCCGCGAATTCTGGCAGCGCGCCGAAGACCGCAATGCAAATACGGCAAGCCTGTATGCGCAGCTGGGACTTACCAAATACGCCGCCATGGAAGCATTCGTGCGCTGGCATTATTAAGAAGCAGGAGTTTCTTAATTTTGCCCTTTGTTTTGAAACCATGACCACCTACAGGAAACAACTGATTGCCGGCATTGCCCTGCTGCTGCTGATTCTTGCTGCCTTTCCCTTTTTCTTTCAAACGATTGAACACCGGAAGGGGATGCAGCTGAACGACTGGATACTCAACGTGCTGCCGCCACGCGACCTGTCCCTGCCCATTTTCCTGGTGATCTGGGCTACGCTGGCCCTGTTGCTGGTGAGGGCATATCGGGATCCCCAGCTACTGATCCAGTATGTATGGGCTTTTTTCTTTCTTTGTCTGGCCAGGATGATCTCGATCAGTGTCGTAAAGCTCGATTCGCCGCGGGGGCTGATCCCACTCATCGATCCTGTCGGCAATTTCTTTTACGGAAAGAGTTTTGTGACGAGAGACCTCTTCTTTTCGGGGCATACGGGAACGGTCTTTATGATGTTTTTGTGCTTCCGGCGAAAGGCAGATAAGCTGTTTGCGGCCGTTACATCCTTGCTGACAGCGGTTTTCCTGCTGATCCAGCATGTCCATTATACGGTGGACGTGGTGGGCGCGATGGTTTTCAGTCTTGGAATTTACTGGGTTGTGTCGCGCATGTTTCCGGTTTCGTCCAGCGTGTTAACGAATGCTTAACGAAGGATCGGACGTATTATAATGTGCTGCGGAGGGCAGTTTTTGAAACAATCATTGCCATTTTTCGTTACTTTACCAATTATATAGACTAAAAATCAATTGCGGAGATAAATTCATATTTTATTAATTTTGAGAACAATTGGTTAACAGCATTGGTATACCAATCCATTTTGAACCATCAGGCAGCGCACAAATAAAGGGATCCTGTGCGCAAAAGGCCTTAAATGCTACCATGATATGAAAAAATTGCAATGTCCTGATTTTGTTTTGGGTGATAAATTGACGGAAGAACAGGCCGCTTTTTTTAAGAAGAACGGGGTGATTGTTTTCAGGAATGTTTTTAAAAAGGATACGGTAGACTACTTCATACAGGAAATCAACCGGATAGAGAAAGACTGGATTGCCGAAGGCCGCGACAAGGTGAACGGCGTTCCATTAAAATTTGGCAAGGACCATGATGGCAAGACCCTGATCCAGCGTCTTTGCTTTTTGAATTTATACAGCCCCGCCTTCAGCGAATTACTGCGGGATCCGCGTTTGCAGGCATGCCTCGCTTTCCTGCGTCCTTACGAGGGCCGGATTGCCGAAAATGAAAAAGACGGATTGATTCTCAATCATTACGTACGCACCCCGGAAAGCAAATTCTCCCAGATGGGATGGCATACCGACAGCCCGCGGGACCTGTTTCTCGGTCAGAAGATCATGCCGATGCTGAATGTAGGCATCCACCTGGATTCCTGCCCGATGGACAGTGGCGGCCTGCGCGTTTTACCAGGAACCCACACCCAGGGTGTGCTCAGAATGCTGTTCGGCAAAAAATACTTTATCGACAACAATCCCGACGAACGCGAAGTGGGATTCGATATCAACCCGGGCGATCTTACCGTGCATGACGGCCGTATCTGGCACCGTGCCCAGCAGTCTCCGTTCCTGGGAGAGGCCAGCCGCCGCCGCGTCATGTATGTACCGATCATCACGGGTAAGTACATGCCGAAAAACGAGCGCAGCAAAACACCACTGTACCACCGATTTGCTTCCAAGGTGCAGAACTAGTTTTTTGTTGCCGCATTCCTCAAATAAACAGCCATCAAACCATGCCGTTTGCCCTGATAACCGGTGCCAGTAAGGGAATAGGAAAATTTATTGCCGGAGGGCTGGCAGCGAGGGGCTACGACCTTCTGCTCGTGGCGCGTTCGGCAGATCTGCTTGAAACGGTAAAAACAGAACTGTCCGCCACCTATAAGGTTCGCTGCGATATTTTTCCGATCGACCTGGCCCTTCCAGACGCCGCTGCCAGGGTATATGCATGGACCCGTTCAAAACAATACGAAGTGTCCGTGCTGGTCAACAATGCCGGCTATGGCTTAAGCGGCCCCTTCGAAAAATATCCGGTCGAGGCGCACCAGGAAATGATCCAGGTGAATATAACTACCCTGGTTTCTCTTAGCCGATACTACCTGCCCGATCTCAAAAAACAATCAGCTGCTTATATCCTGAACATCGCCAGTACGGCTGCCTACCAGGCCGTGCCTTTTCTGGCGGCCTATGCCGCCTCCAAAGCCTTTGTACTTAGTTTCAGCCGTGGCCTGCGCGATGAATTAAAGGGCACCACGGTCTCGGTCACCTGTATTTGTCCGGGCCCGACCGATACTGATTTTATCAACCGCGCCCAGGTGGGCGCGAAAGGATTGAAGACAGCCGAGAAGTTCAACATGACCCCGGAAGCCGTGGCCTCGACCGCTGTCAACAGCCTCTTTGCCCGCAGGGCCGAAGTGATCCCCGGCGCCATGAATAAATTCAGTTCCGCCATGGTATGGCTCCTGCCAAAACCGCTCGTGGAGAAAATTGCCCGCAATCTGTACGACTAAAGCCAACTGCTCCCTTCACTGCGCCATGATGCAAAAAAGATCCATATCCCGTACATCCCGCGCATCCCAATATCGCCGTGCCAGTACCGTCTATTTACGGTAAATTTGTACAGATCATCAAAAAACTTCGTTATGGAAAATAATGCTCATTTCAGCCGACGCGATTTTTTAGCGACAGCGGGTAAAGCAGGTATGGTAGCGGGCCTCTCAGGCACCGTGCTGCAATCAATGGCCAACCAGGGAACGCCACACCTTCCACCGTTGGATACTACCCCTTATACACAAACGCCGTTGCCTTATGCCTATGCCGCACTGGAGCCATCCATTGATGCCATGACGATGGAGATCCATTACAGTAAGCATGCTGCGGCGTATGCAAAAAATCTTGGGGACGCGATCGTTGCAGAAAAAGTGGATCCCGCTTCCGTAAAACTGGAAGACCTGCTCGGTGGCATTTCAAAATATTCTCCAAAAATGAGAAACAATGCCGGCGGTCATTACAATCACGAACTGTTCTGGAAAACCATGGCCAGTCCGGGCGGTATGGTGAAACCGTCCGCAAAATTGATGGCGGCCATCACACGTGATTTCGGATCGATGGAAGCCAGCCAGACAAAATTCAACGATGCCGCCAAGGCAAGATTCGGCAGCGGCTGGGCCTGGATGATCGTGACGGCCGATAAAAAACTCGCCATCGCCTCCACCCCCAACCAGGACAATCCCCTGATGGATATCAGCGAAGCAAAGGGTACGCCTTTGTTCGGACTGGACGTTTGGGAACATGCCTATTATCTTAAATACCAGAACAAACGCCCGGACTATGTCAGCGCCTGGGCCAATGTGATGAACTGGGACTTTATCAATAAACGATTTGATCAGCTTACTTAATGTTAAACATTTTCGTTAGCGCCTGAATGGCACCGTATTTCGGTGCCATTTTTTTTGTCCCGCGCCGTTTCCGCGGCAAGAAAGTTCGGATTACAGCAATAAAAGAATACCTTTCCTCCAATAAATAATCAATGACCGAACAAGAGAAGATCGCATTTAAGCAAAAACTCAAACAGGCCGCGACCGAATTCATCGAACAACGCATCGCCAATGCTGAAATAGCCACGCAGAACGCCCAACTCACCGCCAATGCGGAGGAAAAAAGTTCAGCCGGGGATAAGTACGAAACAGGCCGCGCCATGGGGCATCTTGAAACCGATATGTTCGCCCTGCAGGTGGCCCAGAATATCAAGGACCTCGCGAGCATCCACGATGTGGATGTAGACAAAATTTATAGTAATGTAACGGCCGGCGCATT
>CAZZYD010000073.1:0-14315 GCA_964658175.1 uncultured Puia sp.
AACTGGCCGGGAAAGCGCGTGACAATAAACTCAGCATGGAAGAAATGACGGGCGGCACGTTCACCATTACCAACGGAGGCGTCTTCGGTTCCATGATGTCGACACCGATCATCAACCTGCCACAATCCGCCATTCTCGGGATGCATAAAATTGAAGAACGTGCGGTCGTTGTCAATGGCCAGATCGTGGCCAGACCCATGATGTACCTGGCTGTCAGCTACGACCACCGGATCATCGATGGCCGTGAGTCTGTCAGTTTCCTGGTTCGGGTCAAGGAACTCCTGGAAAATCCGGATCAGCTGCTGTTCGGCAAAGATCCCGTCAAAGCCCTGTTCGAGCTGTAAGTCTCACATAAATTCATATGAAGTTTGATAACCAGCTGCGGTATGCCACGCACGTCATCGATGGCTACACGGGAAAACAACCCCTGCATGTCTGGCTGAAAGACTTTTTCAAAGTCCATCCGCAGATGGGTGCGCGCGACCGCCGGCAACTGCGCGAACTCGTCTATTGCTATTTCCGGATGGGGCATTCGCTCCCGCCGAAGCAGGTAAACGAAAGAATCCTCGGCGGGCTGCTGCTCACCGGGGAGGACCTGAATGAATTTCTCGCCTATTTCGAGCCGACCTGGAACGAACATATCAAAGGATCCCTCCCGGACAAACTGGATTTTCTCTCCTCCATCCTGCCCGCTTTCAACGCATCGAAGATATTTCCCTGGGCCGCATCGCTCAGCGATGACGTGGACGCCGATGCTTTCAGCCGGTCATTTTTTGTTCAGCCGGATCTCTTTATCCGCATCCGGCCCGGCTATGGCAAAAAGCTCCGCGAAGCGCTCGGGAAGGCCCTGATTCCTTACCAGGAAATCAGCGAACAGACGCTGGCCTTCGCCAGCAGTACGCGGCTGGAACAATATATCACCCTGAACAAGGAAGCCGTGATCCAGGACCTGAGTTCGCAAAAAACTGCCGCGTTTTTGCAACGGCCGGGAACCCCGTTTGAAAATGCCTGGGACTGCTGTGCGGCCAGTGGTGGAAAATCCATGATGCTGCACGATTTGCAGCCGACCGTGGAATTAACGGTATCGGACATACGTAAATCAATACTGGACCAGCTGGCGATCCGGTTTCGGGAAGCCGGTATATCAGGGTATCGTTCCTTTGTGGCCGACCTGGCGAATCCGCAGGCGCTTCCGGACGGCCGCTATGACCTCATCCTGGTCGATGCGCCCTGCACGGGCAGCGGCACCTGGAGCCGCACGCCGGAATCGATGTTTTTCTATAAACCTGAAAAGGATCTCCCGCATTACACCGCGCTGCAAAGGACCATCGTTCAGAAAGTTATTCCCGCCCTCAGGGAAAAGGGTTGGTTTGTGTATATCACCTGCTCGGTCTTCCGGGAAGAAAATGAGGCGGCCGTGGATTTCATCCTCGCTAATTCAGCGTTGCAGCTTGTACAAAAACAATTATTGGCAGGATATGGCGAAAAAGCCGATTCGATGTTTGCGGCCAGTTTCTTTTTGCCTTAGTTGTGATCCACCATGTTGAGGGTAATGCCATAACCAATGCTGCAACCGGCAGGGCAGGAGGCATTGGGCGGCTGGTAGACAGTATGCACGGTATTTTTGTAGATCAGGCCAATGGTTTTGCCATAGACTTCCTCGCTGAAATCCCTTTCGCTGTAGTTGTTAGCACCCACCCCCGTGGTTTCATCCACCTGGTTGACCGTAACGGATTCGGGAACGGTACCCTGCAGCGCCGTGTACGACTGATCTGTGTTTGAATAGGTATAATTCCATCCATCCATATAGGGAACCTGGGAATCGGCCGATTTTGTATCGATGTATGCATTGCCCAGCCAGCTTATATTATCCGTAAAGGGCAGTACCAGTTTTATATACCGCAGGTTGTTTTCAACCACCTCCACATCGGTACCGGTGATGGTAACCATATAAGCCATGGATTCGGTAAAGGGAGCGATACCGGCTGTATCCGTCAGATACCGGATCACGCGCCAGCTTGGCCGGCCGGTATTATCGGTAATGGAATCGTCCACTACGTCTTTAGCCAGATAGCTTACGATCGTATCCTGGGAACCTACGTTGATGAAAAGCATCGAATCGAGCCGGTAGGTCACATATTTGCCGATCGCCATGGGCATGTAGTCAGTAAGTTTGGCGGAAGGGTAGCTGATGGTTTTTTTGCAGGCGCCGGAAAGGAGCGCAATACAAAAGAGAAATAATACGGGCTGGACAAATCTTTTCATGCTTGAATTTTGAGCACTCCCGCAGCGCCGGGAACCATTATTTGTAACGCTGAACAAGCCGGATTATTATCTAAACGTCTAATAATACAGCGGCCACTCAAAGATATGTCCGTTAGTGACAATCTGGAATTCTGCCCACCGCGTATATCCCGCGAAATGCTGAATCCCGCGCAAAACATCCTGCTGACGCTTCTGTGCAAAAAACACCTTGCCGCAGCGGCCCTGCTGTTGATGACACCGCTATTCGGCATCGCCCAGGCGATCGACAACAGCAATGCGCAGCGGTCGATCCAGTCGGAAAAATACTTCCGCATCAACTACGAAAACGATTTTTTCAGTGCTTCGGACCGCGACTACACCCAGGGCATTTTGCTGGAGAAAGTGCATCCGACTTTCCATAAATTCTTTCTGATGAAACTGCTCTGGCACCCGGCCGGAAGTACGGTGCAATACGGCATCGGCCTGGAACAGGACTGCTATACACCCAATCACATCGACAAAGCGGATATTCAATATGGCGACCGTCCATATGCAGGGGCGCTATTTGTCAAAACATTTCAGATCGCCACCAATGCAGCGAGGCGGGAAAGAGTGGTTACGCAGATCAGCACAGGCATTATTGGTCCTGCAGCCGGCGGCGAGGGGATGCAGCGGACCATACACCACTGGATCAATTATACACAACCCCTGGGCTGGCACAACCAGATCAAACTCGACGCAGTGATCAATTACCAGGTGAACTACGAAAAGGAACTTGTGCGTGCTGAGCATCAATTTTCATTATCGGGCATTGGTATCCTGCGTGCCGGTACACTCAGTGATAAAGTCGCAGCGGGATTTACCGCGATGGCCGGCAGTTTTGACAACCCCTTTGGCAGCTTCGAAAATGGCGGGCATCGTTCATTTAAATGGTATGTCTACGATCAGCTGATGGGAAATGCCGTGGCATATGATGCGACCCTGCAGGGCGGTGTTTTTAACAGAGGGAGTCCATATACTATTCAAAGCCGCGGCCTCAACCGCCTTACGATGTATAATAAATTTGGTATCGTATTGACATTCAGGCACCTCTACCTGGAATACTATCGCACCGGATTAACCGAAGAATTCATGACCAGCCTTTACCACCGAACAGGTGGCCTGCAGTTGGGCTTTGGTTTTTAAATGTTAATTGTCTTTGCCGGTTTTCAAATAAGTTTATCTTTGGTCGTATCCAATATTCATTTATTTGTCAGCGTTAGCCTACTATCTTTCCCTTCCTTTTTTGTACCTGGTATCCCTGCTGCCTTTTCGTCTCCTGTATGCATTGTCCGATCTCGTGTTTTTTGTATTATACTATGGATTCGGTTATCGCAAAAAGGTAGTGCTGCAAAATCTCAGGAATTCATTTCCGGAGAAAAGCGAAAAGGAAATCATTCAAATATCGCGGAGTTTTTACCGTTATTTCTGTGATCTGTTTCTGGAAACTTTCAAAACCCTCACCATCAGCCGGGCATCCATGCTTCGCCATGCAAAAATGGATGAAGCGGCTCTCCGGCTCTTCCGTGAACTGGAAGCTGCCAATACCAGCGTGGTGGTTGTAATGGGGCACAAGGGCAACTGGGAATGGGCGGGCAATAGTTTCAGTCTCACTTGCAAACATCAGTTGTACGTGATCTATCACCCGCTGAGCAACAAATATTTCAACGGGCTGATCGTGCGGATGCGGACCCGGTTTGGCACCAAACTGATCCCGATGAAAGATACCCTGCGGGAGATGATAACGAACCGGAAGGAACTGAATGCTACGGCATTTATCGCTGACCAGTCACCGATGCCGGATAAAGCGTACTGGATGAATTTTCTGAACCAGGACACACCGGTATTTCTGGGCATTGAGAAGATCGCGCTCAAAATGAAATATCCGATCGTTTACGTGTCGGTACAAAAAATAAAGAGAGGATATTATACGATGCATGCGGAACTGCTGCCCGTGGCCGAGGCTTCCGAAAAAGCCGGAGAAATAACGGAGCTGCATACCCGCAGACTGGAAAAAGATATCATCAGCCAGCCGGAAACCTGGCTCTGGACGCACCGTCGCTGGAAACATGCCCGAACCTGAATTACTAAAAGAAGTTATATGCTCTGTGGTAAAGAACTCATCCTGGCAACAAAGCCCTTTGCGAAAGAAAATCGCGGAAGAAGCTGGTATGTCATGCTGTCAACGATCGTATTCGTGATCGCAGGTTTTGCCGCGACGATCCTTGTTCCGAATATCTTGGCAAAGATCGCCTGCAGCATTCTCTCGGGCCTTTTGCTGGTAAGGATGTTTATCATTTATCACGACCACCAGCACCACTCCATTCTCGCGCATTCGAAACTGGCGGATGGTTTGATGACGGCATTCGGGGTCTTTATTCTTTCGCCCACGAGCATCTGGAAGAGGTCGCACGACCATCATCACAATAACAACTCAAAATTATTCAGCGCGAGCATCGGATCCTATCCGATTGCCACGCGAAAGAAATTCCAGGAGATGTCCCGCACCCAGCGGTTCGGTTACCTTACGATCCGTCATCCGTTGACAATCGGCCTCGGTTATTTCTCCATGTTTATTTTCGGGATGTGTATTTCTTCGTTTATCAGTGCGCCGAAAAAGCATTACGATGCGCTGGTGGCGCTGGTATTGCACGTAACCGCGTCCGTACTGATCTTTGTCTTCGGTGGTTTCCAGCTCTGGTTCCTATTTTTCTTTCTGCCTTTCCTGATCGCCTTCGGACTCGGCGCCTATCTTTTTTATGCGCAGCATAATTTTCCCGGTGTCACATTCGCGGAAAACAAAGAGTGGGCATATGAAAAAGCCGCCCTCGAATCCTCCAGTTTTATGGTGATGAATCCGGTGATGGCCTGGATGACGGGCAATATCGGTTATCATCATATCCATCACCTCAACTCCAAAATTCCCTTCTACCGCCTGCCCGAAGTGATGAAACACTTTAAAGAGCTGCAGGACTGCAAGAAAACATCGCTGATGCCCAGGGAAATCCTTGCCTGTCTCCGGCTTAAGATCTGGGACCAGGAGAAGCATCAGATGGTCGGCCTGCGCGATATCCGCTAATAAGCCGGTTTGATTCCCATACAATAAAAGAGAAAGGAATAAATATCCGTCTGCATTTCAATATTTTTTGCGAGCGATGAACCGGAAGCGCCATGACCCTGGTTACTGCTGATCCTGATCAGGATCGGATGGGGACCTGTCTGTTTTTCCTGTAGGGTCGCCGCAAATTTAAAGGAATGCATAGGCACCACGCGGTCATCGTGGTCGGCCGTCACGATCATGGTAGGTGGATATTGAATACCCGCTTTCACGTTGTGCAGGGGGGAGTATTTATAAATATAGGGAAAGGCCGACGCGCTGTCGCTGCTGCCGTATTCGGAAACCCAGTACACGCCGCTGGTGAATTTCTGGTATCGCAGCATATCCAGCACCCCGACTTCGGGGAATGCAACACCAATGAGCTCGGGATGTTGGGTCATCACCGCGCCAATTAGCAGTCCGCCATTGGAGCCGCCCATCACCGCCAGTTTTTCTTTGCTCGTATATTTATTCTGCACGAGCCATTTTTCCGCGGCGATAAAATCATCAAATACATTTTGTTTTTTTTCAAGGTTGCCGCCTTTGTGCCAGTCCTCCCCGAATTCGCCCCCACCGCGGATATTGGCCACTGCGTAGACGCCGCCGTTTTCAAGTAAAACATAGGCGGAGCCCAGGAAGGAGGGGGTAATGCTCACATCGAAGCCACCGTAAGCATAGAGCAGGGTTGGATGCGAGCCATCCATCACCAGGTTTTTTTTATGTGTCAGGAACATCGGGATCTTCGTCCCGTCTTTGCTCGGATAGAAGACCTGATCTGTCGTAAACTGGTCAAGATCGATTTTGGACACCGTTTTTTTAAATACTGTTGATTTGCCACTCACGAGGTCATATTTGAAGATCGAGGGCGGGTAGGCAAAAGAGGTGAAATTGTAGAAAAGGAAGGAATCGGTCTTGTATCCGCTAATGCCGGACGCCGTACCGAAACCCGGCAACTGAATCTGTTCTTTTATCTTCCCGTCGTAACTGTAACGGTAGATGGCTGAGGACGCGTTTTTCAGGTAAGAGACAAACAGTTTGCCACCCACACCGGATACATTGTCGAGTTTTTCTTTCTGTTCGGGGATCACTGTTTTCCAGTTTTCTTTTCCGGGATGTGCCGGGTCAACCTTGACCAGCCGGAAATTGCCGGCGTCCTCATTGGTCAGCACCAGCAACTGGTCGCCTATATTATCCACCACTGAACTCTGATAGTCATATCCGGCAAACAACACGGCGAGTGCCTGGCCGGGTTTGGTAAGGTCTTTATAGAGTACTTCAAATCCCGTCGTGCCTTTGTATCTGTAGAGAAAAAGAAAGTGTTCGTCTTCCGTTATACCGGCGGAGAATCCGATATTCACATCGCTGGTATCATCATAGATAAATTCGTCCCTGGACAGCGGATTGCCCATGGTATGATAAAATAATTTTGGGTGCGTAGCGATGGCCGTGAGTTCCATTCCTTTGGCGGGTTCCGGATAGCGCACATAGAAAAATCCGTTTTTGTACCAGGCCGGTCCGTCGCCGCGCATCCATGAAATGCTGTCCGGTAACAGCGTATGGCTGGCGATGTCCATGATATAGGTCGTTGACCAGTCGCTCCCGTTTCGGTGGATATGATACCCCATGTATTTTTTATCCGTTGATGGCGCGTCGAGCGAAACCGAAGCCGTGCCATCCGCCGCGATCTGATTGGGATCGATGAAAACTTTTTCTGTCCCGCCGATTCCCTGCTGGTAATAAAAGACGTATTGGTTCTGCAGTCCGTCATTCTTCTCAAAAAAAATATAATCGCCCACTTTAAAGGCACCCGTGAACCGGGCATAGTTGCTGATTTCCTTCAGTCGATGGTTGATGGCCGGCCGGAAAGGAATTTTTGACAGATAGGATTCTGTAAATGCCTGCTGTGCACTGATCCAGGCTTTTGTATCGGTGGCTGTATCATTTTCCAGCCAGCGGTAAGGGTCTTTAACAGCGACACCAAAATATTGATCAGTCTGGTCAACTTTTTTTGTTGCCGGGTAGCTGAGTTGCGAAAAGGCGGTCGTTACCTGCAAAATGCAAAGACAGGTGGCGATCAGAAAGCTTGGTTGAAAGGGTTTATTTCTCATATTTAAATGTAAGATTTCAAATTACTATAAATCAGGATATTGCTGTAATCGACTGTTGAACGACCCATAAATGTCTACATAAGCCGGAAATCAACAAATAATCTTTTTTTTGATTATTAAAAGTGAGAACCTTACTTTTAGCATCACCTTAACAATTGCGATACGCCATAGATCGTTTTGAACCAATAAGTTAATTACCTACTAACTGCACATTCACATGAGAAAACTTCACTTCTTCACAGGAGCATTGCTCCTTTGCGCAAGCTTTGCCTTCGCACAAACCAAGGTCGTTACCGGAAAAGTAGTTGATTCAAAGGATGGTTCGCCATTGCAGAATGTCACCATCACCGCCCGTGGATCCCGCGGGGCCGTGCTGACCGGGGCCAACGGCGAATTTTCCCTTACCGCAAAAGCCTCGTCCAGCTTTTTGCACATTTCCTATATCGGATTTGACGAGCAGGAAATACCGATTGGCACGGAGCCGATCGTGGTGAAATTAGTCGGCAACAATAAATCACTGAATGAAGTGGTGGTGGTGGGGTATGGCAGTGCCCTGAAAAAGGACCTGACAGGATCAATCGTAAAGGTGAACGCCGGCGATATCGAGAATTTTCCACAGCCGAGTTTTGAATCTGCTATCCAGGGTAAAGCCGCCGGGGTGGTCGTTACATCCGGTTCCGGCAAACTCGGGCAGGCCATCCAGATCAATATCAGGGGTATTTCTTCGATCGGTGCCAGCAGCCAGCCATTATATGTGATCGATGGCCAGCCGATGTCGACAGCTAGCGTATCGGATGGTACCAATGATGATACCAATCCGCTGGCCGATATCAATCCAAATGATATCCAGTCTGTAGAAGTATTAAAAGATGCGTCGGCTTCTGCTATATATGGTGCGAGAGCGTCTAACGGTGTCGTGCTGATTACTACGAAGAAAGGACGGTCTGGTCAGAAAGCCGTGATTGAAGTAAATGCCAGTCACGGGATCAGCAATCCCGCCCGTAAATGGAAATTCGCGAATGCCAAACAATATGTAAGCCTGATCGAGCAGGCCGCCATCAGCGACGGCACGTATGATTTTGTAAACGGCAACAGCAGTTTTGCCACGCAGGAAGAAACGATCCAGGATTACCGTGACAATGTTTACTATCCGGTGATGGATCAGTATGCGCTCGGCACCGACTGGAGAAATGCGGCAGTAAATACCAACTGGCAGGACCAAATTTACCATCACAACGCACCGACCAATCAGTTAAACGTTTCGGCTACCGGCGGCAATGATAAAACCCGGTTTTTCATCTCCGGTTCTGGCAACACGCAGGATGCCATCGTAATCAACAATAAATTTAAACGTTACGGTACCCGGTTCAATATTGACCATACTTTTTCTGACCGCCTGACCTTCGGTATGAACCTGGCTTTTGACAGGTCACAGCTGGACAGGATCACCAATGATGACGCATTCTCCACACCGGGCCAGCTGATTGCGCAGCTCCCCATCTCTCCGCTCATTGACCCTTCTACGGGTTTGCCCAACGCACAAACGCTGTATCCAAGCGGTATTTATGACGCCTTGTATGATTTCGACAAGCAGGTGACTTTCCGGACGATCGGAAATGCCTACGCAACGTTGAAAATCTTACCGTCACTTTCTTTCCAGTCGGAATTTGGTGCTGATGTGCTTAACCTGACTGAAACGGAATTTGAAGGCAAGGAATCGCAGGATGGCGCAGGCATCGGTAAAGGCGCGACCATCGTTTCTCAGAACGTAAGTTATAATACCAACAACTATTTTACGTTCACACCAAATCTTGGTGAAAACAGCAAGCTCAATATCGTCGGTGGTATGAGTTATCTGCAGAATGATTATCAGCATACCGCAGCGACGGGTGAGAACTACCCCTCCGATGCGGTGAAAAACCTGAGCGGAGCCACCAATATCACCAGCGCATCCACCACGGATTCGCGCTATACATTCCTTTCTTATTTTTTGCGGGCCAGTTACTCCTTTGCGGGTAAATACCTGGTTTCGGTGAGTGACCGTATTGACGGTTCGTCAAGGTTTTCACCGGATAAGAGATATGGAAATTTTCCGGCTGCTTCGCTCGGATGGGTTTTATCGGAAGAAAATTTTATGAAAGGCGTTGCCGCCATCAGCTTCTTAAAAATTCGTGCGAGTTATGGCTTAACGGGGAACGCGGAAATTCCGGTGGCTGCCTTTCAGTCGTTATACGGTGTAACCAATTATCCGGCACTTCCTGGATTCTCTCCTACGCAGCTTGCCAGTTCGATTCATTGGGAAAAAACCCGGCAGGCTGATATCGGCCTTGATTTCGGTATCCTGAAAAGCAGGATCACCGGTGAAATCGATTACTACCGTAAACACAGCTACGATCTGCTGCTTAACACCAACATTCCTTCCAGCACAGGCTATTACAGCACATCCAGCGGCGCGTCGATTCTGACAAATCTGGGAAAGATGGACAACAACGGGGAAGAACTCTCCATAACCAGTCAAAACCTCGTGGGCGCTTTCAAATGGAGCACTACGCTGAACATATCGCATAACAGCAACAAGGTCGGTGATATCAATGGACAGATCATTGAAAGCGGTGATGGACTGCAACGCGCCGTGCAGGGACAACCGATCGGAACATTCTTCATGCAAAAGTTTGTCGGTGTAGATCCGCAAACCGGCGATGCGCTGTACGATGCGGGCGATGGCAAAACCACGAGCGACTATAGTTCCGCACCGCGCCAATCCCTGGGTTCCTTCGTTCCCAAATTTACGGGCGGTATCACCAATACTTTTTCTTACAAGGGAGTCGATCTCAGTGTGTTCTTCTATGGCATCACCGGCAACAAAATATTTAATGCCGGCGGCCGCTTCCAGAGTGATGGGTTTTACAATGGCTTCGACAACCAGACCGTGGATATCCTCAACGCCTGGAAAAAACCCGGAGATATCACGATGGTTCCGCGGATCGGTTATTACAACGGTTCGGGTCATAGCAATTCTTCGCGCTGGTTATACAAAGGCGATTACCTGCGCTTAAGAAATCTTACGCTCGGATATAGTATTCCCGCGTCGGCTGCCAACAGCATCGGCATTAAATCTGTCCGGGTCTATGTGAGTGCGGTAAACCTTTTAACATTCACCAAATATCCCGGTGATCCGGAAGTGAATACGAACGTCGTCAACAACATTGCAGGTGGGGAAGATTTCTATACAATACCACAGGCGCGCACGTTCACCCTCGGGATCAATGTTAAATTCTAACTCATTCCTTCAAAAAGATTACATGAAAAAGTTACTATATATTATTCCGGCGACTGTCCTGTTTTTTGTCATGTTCTCGTGCAACAAAAAACTGGATGTCAAATCACAAAACAGTGCCGCCGCGGATCAGATCAAAACCTCAGGCGATGTGGAAGCCGTATTATTCGGCGCCTATGCACAATTGCAGACATACGGCGCTTTCGGGGAGCAATTCACGCTGATACCTGACCTGATTGCGGACAGCGCGCAGGTTACCTGGGTCGGTACCTATCCTGAATATAAAGACGTTCAGAATAAGGAAGCGCTTTCAACCGATTATATCATGGCGACCTGCTGGGGAACCGCTTACAAAATCATCGGTATTACCAATACCGTGATCGATAAGCTGAGTCTCGTGGATACCGCCGATCAGGCGAAGATCCAGGGGGAAGCCGAATTTATCCGCGGCATGACCTATTTTGAATTGCTGGGGATTTATGCCAAGCCATATTCTGATGGCAATGCGGCCAATAATCCCGGTGTACCACTGGTGATCACACCCGTCTATGCCTACGATGAAACAAAAGACAAACCAGCGCGCGCAACGGTGGCGGCGGTGTATGCACAGATCGTTACGGACCTGAAGGATGCGGTTGCCAAACTGCCGACCAGCAGTTCGAATTACCGCGCAACCCTGTACAGTGCTGAAGCGATCCTGTCGAGGGTATATCTGAGTATGCAGGACTATACGAATGCTGCCATCATGGCCAATGACGTGATCGTGAACGGCGGGTTCACGCTGGTCAATCCGTTTTCAAAAGCTTTTAACAACACGTCTAATTCTCCCGAAGATATTTTTGCAATCCAGCAGAACGCCCAGAGCAATACCGGTACCAGCAACCAGGGATTGTCGGCATTCTATGTTCCCAATTCGACCGATGCGCCGTATGCTTCCATTGGCGGTCGCGGCGATGCACAGGTCGGTGATGGGTACTATGACTATTTTGAGTCCGGCGATTTCCGCGGAACCTTTGTAACCTCCGGTACCAGCATTTCAGGATTTGATGGGGATTACACCAACAAGTATGCGCAGTTCTATACGGCGATTCCGGTGGTTCGTCTGGGAGAAATGTACCTGACGCGCGGAGAAGCGAACCTGGCCACCGGCGGCAATCTGGGAGCCGACCCGCTGGATGATATCAATGCCATCCGCGAACGCTCCGGCGCGAGCGATCTGGGCAGTGTGACCGTGCAGGATTTTGCCGACGAGCGTTTCCGTGAACTAAGTTTTGAAGGCGACCGCATGTGGACACTGAAAAGACTGAAGATGACCATTGACGGGTTGGATTTTGACGATCCGACACTGGTGATGCCTTTGCCACAACCCGAAATCGATGTCAATACAAACCTGGTGCAGAATCCGGGTTACTGATTCGCGACCAGCTGATAATTGCACTACATGAAACGAATGGCTCTTATTGCCGTGGCATGCCTGATGGCAGGCCGCGGTTTATGCCAGACGCCGGCTAAACGCCCGCTGCGGCCGGAAGACATTTACCGGTATCAAAGTCCGGCAGATATCCAGGTGTCCACGGATGGCCAATGGATCGCCTATGTGATCTCGTCGGTTGATTCCGTCAAGGATCGTGGCATCGACCATATTTATATGAGCCGGTGGGATGGCAGCGCAACCGTTCAGGTCACGAACGGCGAGGATGGCGATTCCGATCCGCGCTGGAGTCCGGATGGGAAATACCTTTCTTTTATTTCCACCCGGCATGGGGAAGATGGCAACAGCCAGTTGTGGCTGATGGACCGCCGGGGCGGGGAAGGCATTAAATTGATGGAAGTAAAAGGGGGTGTTGAAAATTATGTCTGGAGCCCGGATGGAAAGTCCATTGCGCTTGTAATAAAAGATCCTGACTATTCCGATACGGCGAAAACAAAAATCCGCAAGCCGTACCTCATCGACCGCTATCATTTCAAACAGGATATCGAAGGATACCTGGGCACGCGGCGCAAACACCTCTACCTGTTTGATCTCGCAGCCAAAAGGCTGGACACCCTCACCCGAGGAAATTACAATGAGGCTGCGCCCAACTGGAGTCCCGACAGTAAACGACTCGCCTTTGTGAGCAACCGCACGGCCGACTTTGACCAGAATGACAACGAAGATATTTTTCTGATGGATGCCACCCCCGGCGCACCCGTGTCGAAACTGACGAGTTATTCCGGGCAGGACATCGATCCGCATTGGAGTCCGGATGGTAAATCGATTGCCTATCTGCAAACCAGCAGCGCGGAGACCTTCGTGATGTATGGTGAAACACAGCTTGCCGTCATCGCTACAGACGGCACAAATCACCGGCTGCTGACTTCGAAGATCGACCGGCCCATCCGCGCACCGCGCTGGAGCTTGGATGGAAAATCCATTGTGGTGCTGGTGGATGATGACCGCCAGGTATATCCAGCGCTGTTTTCGATCGCAGATGGCAGCATGAAAAAACTGGCCGGTGGCGACAGCAGTTACAAGGAAATTGCGCCGGTGAAAATGGACGACTGGGTAACGGTGATCACTACACCGCAAATGCCGCCGGAACTCTATGCGCTGGAAAGCGGGAAACCACGACGCATCAGCTTTATGCAGGACAGTTTTCTCGCGCCATTGCAGCTGGCCCGCGTAGAAGGATTCCAGTCGAAGAGCAAGGACGGCAACCTGGTGTCGGGTTTGCTTTATACCATGGCGCCGGCAGGAGATACAAAAAAATCACCGCTTATACTTTTTATTCATGGCGGCCCCGTTGCCCAGGACGAATACGAATTTGACCTGGAGCGCCAGATCCTGAGCGCCGGCGGCTTTGCCGTGGCGGCAGTAAACTACCGCGGAAGCAATGGAAGAGGCATCGCTTATACGCGGGCCATTTTTGCGGATTGGGGAAATAAGGAAGTGCTCGATATACAGGGCGCGGCCAATTCCCTCGTCGCCAAAGGAATTGTCGACGAGGGAAGAATGGGTATTGCCGGCTGGAGTTATGGTGGCATACTCACGGATTATATGATCGCCTCCGATACAAGATTTAAAGCGGCTTCCAGTGGCGCAGGCCGCGCGCTTCAGTTGAGTATGTATGGTGTGGATGAATATGTAACGCAGTATAATATGGAATTGGGAACGCCCTGGCAGCATCCTGACAAATGGATTAAGCTGTCATATCCCTTTTTCAAGGCGGATAAAATAAAGACACCCACCCTTTTCATGGCATCGCAAAGCGATTTCAATGTGCCGTCCGTTGGCGCCGAGCAAATGTACCAGGCCTTGCGCACGATCGGCATCCCCACCCAACTCATCATCTACCCGAATCAGTTTCATGGCATCACGGTGCCGAGTTACCAGGTAGACAGGTTGAGCCGCTGGTTGGGCTGGTTTGGAAAATATCTGAACGGGAAATAAAATATTTAGTCTGCAGGATAATGAATACCGGCCTTCATCCGGATTTCATCCAAAGTTTCCATCAGCAGCATGCTATCGGCGTGGCGCATCACCGGACTTTCAATCAATCCCTGCCGCAGG
>CAZZYD010000074.1:0-14290 GCA_964658175.1 uncultured Puia sp.
CGGCGCTCGTGTATTTTATGGCGTTGGAAACCAGGTTGCGCAAAACCAGGTTGATCATATCCTTATCGGCATAAACGCTGCAGCTTTCGTCCACGTTCCAGCTGATGTTTATTTTTTTCGACGAGGCCTGCAGGTGCTGCACATTCACGACGCCCTGGATAAGGTGTCCGAGATCGATCTCCGTAGTGAGCACCGAACCCGCCTCCATCTGAGTTTTGGCCCATTGCAGGAGGTTCTCCATCAGGCCGGTGAGATAACCCAGATCGCTCACCACATCCGGGATCATTTCCTTGATCTCCTCTCCGGGCACATCCAGCTGCTGCATACTGCCAAAGAGGTTTCGCAGGGCATACATCGGCGTCTTGAGGTCGTGCGATATCACCGAAAATAATTTATTTTTCAGCGAATTGAGTTCGTCGAGTTCGCGCGCTTTCTCCTCGATGACGAGTTTTTGCCCTTCTATTTTTTCGTTGTTCTCCTGCAGGGTTTTGTTCGACGCGAGGATGCCAAGTTCGTACAGGTTATTTTCTTTTTTGATCAGGAAGAGCCCGTAGAAGATAAAGGCGATCGCCGTTACCTGGTTGAACATATACAGCTTCGGATTGGTCACCTGCAGCTGATACCCGTAATTGGTTTCCATCACAACCAGTACAAAATAGCTGGTCATGGAAAGGCCGACCGAAAAAATCATCTGGCTGATCTCCTGAAGGAAGAATACGGCCAGGATCCCATTCAGAATAAAAAAGAGTTCGACGCCGAGGTTCAGCCCGTTCATATACACGATGCTGGTCACCAGCGGATACAAAACAAAATACAGGATCATCCCGGCTTCATACCGGTAGTAAAGATTGATGTAGAGCACGAGCAGGCTAACCCAGGCCGGGAGACTCGCGATAAAAAAAGAACTCAGCGGAAATTTATAGTTGCCAAAAAAACAACAAAGGGGCACGATGATTCCCGTGAGAAACTGTAAGAAGTTGAGCTGGTTAAAAACCCGGAGTTTTCCTTTTTCCAGGTCGTCCATGGTTTTGGTGAAGCCAAGAGACCTGATATCTTCCAGGAATTGCTGTGATCGTTTTGAGAGCTGACCCATTCGACCCGGTAAGTCAGTATACCGCACAAGCGAAATGAATCTGGAAGAACCGGTTTTCATGTGTATTGGCTTAAGGATCTGATAGCCAAAGTAATAAAAAAATTTCTATTTACCGATCACATATTTGACATCGTCGGTTTCACCCTTCCACTGGTCGGTGCGAAAGGAAATGGCCGGAAATCCTTCCTGGTTAAACAGGTTGGCATCCCCCGCATCATCGGCCCAGGCATATCGTACCGCAGCCGGCCTGGATACCGACTCCGTATACACGACCACCGTATTTCCTTCGATATGCGCTTTGGCATAGTGGAAACGATGATCCTCTCCGGCTACCGTAAAACCCTTCAGGTATCCATATTTGTCGTGGACGGATAAACCACCGCCGACGTGTGAAAAATAGAGGATCACTTTATCCGAATCTGTTTTGAAGGAATCGAATACAGGCCCGCTGAACTGCATCGGGTGGCCATACAGGTTATTCAGCGCGATGGCCGCCAGCCTTCTGCCCACATCCTGTTTGTTTTTTGGGTGAACGTCCAGCGCATTGCCAATATCCGTGGTTACGGCGATGCCGGTGTTGGGTGTATTGAGTGTGCGGCTCTGGGCTTCGCGCAATTCTGCCCAGTTGCTGCCGGTTTCACTGTTATCGTCCCCAAAGCTGGAGAGCTGCACAATATAAAATGGAAAATTTCCGATGTTCCAATGCTGCCGCCAGTCGGCGATGAGCAGGGGCAATGCCTGCCGGTACTCATACGCGCGGCCCGTATTGGTTTCGCCCTGGTACCACAGTACACCCCGGATTCCATACGGAATCAGTGGATTTACCATGGCATTGAACAGCAGGGTCGGGTAAAGATTGGGCAGTTTCGGTTTGATGCTGTCGGCCGTCAGTGCCGGCATGGTTCCGATCATTTGTTTGAACTCGGCCGTTTTTTCAAAGGCGCCGCGACTGATCCAGCTTTCGATCATCGTGCCGCCCCAGGACGTATTGATAAGGCCTACGGCGATATGCAGACGGTTCCAAAGTTCCCGTGCAAAGAAATAGCCCACCGCCGTGAAATTACCGCTGGTGGCCGTGTCGCAGACTACCCAGCGCCCGTTGGTCAGTTCATCTTTCGGCCGGATGCTTTGATCTCGCGCTACGGCAAATTGCCGTATCTGCGGATAATCGGCATGCACGCGCTCCGTATCTGCATTCATCGCCTGCCTGAGCCTGAACTCCATATTCGACTGACCGGAACAAATCCATACTTCCCCCACATATACGTCACGGAATACCAGACTGTCATGACCGCGAATCGTCAGCTCATACGGACCGCCAGCCGGCTGGGGATCGAGGGCGACCATCCACTTTCCATTTTTGTCGGCATGCGCCATTTTTGTCTGACGGTCGAACTGCACGCTAAGGCTTTCGTTAGCGGCAGCTGTTCCCCAAACGGGCATGGGCTGACTCCGCTGCAGCACCATATGGTCGCTGAACAGGGGAGAAACATGCAATTGCGTGAAGGCGGAATAATGAAAAAAGACAATGCAAAAAAACAGTAGGGAACACTTCATACAGTAAAAGCTGGTAGAGTAAAAGTTATTTCAGTTTCAGGTCGGTGATGATGCCGTCGATTTTTTTCTGCAGCCGGTCGCTGACCTGTTCGTATTTTTTTCTGTCGGTCAGGGGCTCATGCACGCTGAAATAGAATTTTATTTTGGGTTCGGTGCCGGACGGTCTGGCGGAAATTTTGCTGCCGTCTTCCAGTATAAACTGCAGGACATTGCTTGCAGGCAGTTCTATTTTCCAGGT
The DNA here is from genome assembly GCA_964658175.1 of uncultured Puia sp. Lineage (GTDB taxonomy): Bacteria > Bacteroidota > Bacteroidia > Chitinophagales > Chitinophagaceae > Puia. Next base: position 2,889 of record CAZZYD010000074.1, read on the forward strand.
TGCGCCGGTCTTCAGATTGGTGCCCTTGCCGATAGCGTAGTCGAGCAGTTCCACGACGGGCGAACCGTTAATGCTCGCGGGAGGCGCCGAACGGTAAGCCGCCATCATCGCGGCGATCTGCTGCTGGCCATCCATGCCTTTTTTCGTAATGGAGATAAGCGCTTCCTTGTAAAAACCGTATTTGACATAGAGGTCGACCATTTTTTCAAACAGCGAGCGGCCCATGTTTTTTTCATAGGCGGCCATTTCGCAAAGGATGGCGACGGCGCTGACGGCATCTTTATCCCTGATCCTGGACCCGATCATGAGACCGTAACTTTCTTCGCCGCCGATTACAAAATTCTCCGTCTTTTCTTTTTCCTTGATCAGTTCGGCGATCCATTTAAAACCCGTCAGTGTGTTGTAACAGGTCATCTGGTTTTGCCTTGCGATCTCATCAATCATATCGGTGGTGACAATCGTCTTGACGATCATATCGTTTGATTTGGCCAGGCCTTTTCCTTTTCTGGATTCGATCAGGTAGTTGAAGGCCAGCACGGCGGTCTGGTTGCCATTCATCAGGATCCACCTGCCATGATCGTCTTTCACGCCGATGCCTACCCGGTCGGCGTCGGGATCGGTGCCCAGCAGGATGTCGGCGTTGATCGCCTGTGCTTTTTTGAGTCCGAGAGACATGGTTTCCTTCTCTTCGGGATTCGGATACTCCACCGTAGGAAAATTCCCGTCGGGTTCGCTTTGCTCATCCACCACATGTACGTTGCTGAATCCGAAACGCTGCAACACTTCCGGGATGAGTTTGATCCCCGTGCCGTGGATGGGCGTATACACAATGCAGAGGTTGTGTTGTTTCTCAATGATTTCGGGATAGACCGAGAGCTCCTTGACCATGCTGATATAGGCTTCATCGATTTCCTTGCCGATCATCATGATATGGGACTCTCCCCCACTCCATTTGACGTCGTCGATCGAAGCAATTTTGTCCACCTCCGCGATCACGTTCACATCATGAGGCGGTACCAGCTGCCCCCCGTCGTTCCAATAAGCTTTGTATCCGTTGTATTCCTTGGGATTATGGGAAGCAGTGACCACGAGGCCGCCCTGGCAGGACAGCATGCGGATCGTAAAACTCAGTTCGGGTGTTGGCCGCAGCGATTGGAAAAGGAATACTTTAATGCCGTTGGCGCCAAAGACCTTCGCCGCCGTTTCAGCAAAAAAGCGACTGTTGTTGCGGCTGTCGTGCGCGATGGCCACTTTCACCGGACCGTTTGGAAAGGATTTATTCAGGTAATTGGCATAGCCCTGGGTTGCCACCCCCACCGTATATTTATTCATCCGGTTGGTACCAACGCCCATGATACCACGCAAACCGCCGGTACCGAAGGCCAGATTCTGGTAAAAGCTGTCAGTGAGTTCGCTGGGATTTTCTTTTTCAAGACGCCTGATCATTAATTTTGTTTCTTCGTCATAATTTCCAGTTAACCAACTATTTACTTTAGCCTGAATGCCAGCATCCATATACTTGTTTTAAATTTGAAACTAAGTTATAGCATTTTATGTTTCGTTCTGCCTTTCTTGTATTGCTGCTGGGCGCCTGCCTGCTCTCCGGGGTAAAGGGGCAAAACGGATTTCTGCCGCCGGCGGATACCTATCATCCTGCCCGGCTGCGCGGTGTGGCGATCAGCGAACTGGCAGGCGGCGTGGTCGTTTCTGCCGGCCTCTATTATCTGTGGTACCGGAAACATCCACGGAGCGCCTTTCATTTTTTCAATGACAACGGGGAATGGCTCCAGATGGATAAAGTGGGTCATATGACCACGGCCTATAATATCGCCTCGATCCAGTACGACCTGATGCGCTGGTGCGGTGTAAAAAATGACGCATCCATCGCCATCGGCTCACTGACCGCCCTGGGATACATGTCCATTATCGAGGTCCTCGATGGCTTTTCTTCAAAATGGGGATTTTCAAAAGGTGACATGATCGCCAATATCGTAGGGAGCGCGCTTTTTGCCGGCCAGCAGCGCGGCTGGCACCAGCAACGGATTTCACTCAAATTCTCCTACCACAGCACCATCTACCCGTCTTACTACCCCGCTGAACTCGGCAGTACCCTGTTTTCGCGGATGGTAAAAGACTACAATGGTCAGACCTACTGGTTATCCGTCAATGTGAAATCCTTTCTGCCCGCCGGCAATGCATGGCCGGCCTGGTTGAATCTCAGCGCCGGGTATGGCGCCGAGGGAATGATTGGCGCCCGTAAAAATCCTGAAAGCATACAGGGGAAACCCGTTCCTTTTTACCCAAGGTACAGGCAATTCTATCTTGCACCGGATGCCGACGTGTTCAGGATATCCTCGCCATCCTATATCTTTAATACAGCGACTTACCTTACCCGGTTTGGCAAAATTCCTTTCCCTGCCCTGGAATGGAATTCGCAAAAGAAACTCCAATTCCATCCCCTGTATTATTAAAACTCTACTAAATTCCTAATTCCGGCATCGGGATCACAAAAAAGGGAATAAATTTATCCTCCAGTCATGAGCACGTATTTACTTTTAAGGAACAATAAAGAAACAGGTCCCCATACCCTGGAGGAACTCCGCAGCCTTTCCTTAAAAGCGTATGACCTGGTTTGGGTGGAAGGGAAAAGTGCCGCCTGGCGGTATCCCGGAGAAATCAACGAACTGAAATCTTTTGCGCCGGAAGTAGTCGAACAACCCTTTGATCGTTTTTTTAAGAAACCGTCGGAGGCGATGACCTCTCCCATTTCGGAGATTCTACCTGTAAAACAGTACGATCACCGCGCTTATACGCCGCAGCAGAATGAACCGGTGAGACCGAAACCCAGTCGCTCGGTTTATATCAACCTTCCCGCCGCTGCAAAAAATAATTATGAACCCCGGACCGTGTCCGTTCCGCTGCCGGCTTTCAGCGAATCACTGACCACGCCCATTCCAGAACCGGTTTATGTTTCGCCGTTGATGCCCTACAGCAAAGCACCAGCAAAGAAATCGTTGAAAACGCCCCTGCTGATCGCGGCGATCATCCTGCTTTTTGGTACAGGCATCCTCACGGGTTATCTTTTAAGTAACCGTGGAATATATTCCTCAGCAACCGGTTTGCGAAAAGCTCCTCTGCGAGTTCCAGCTCCCCAGGCGGCAGTCATTCCCGTAAGGCAGGTCGTGGAAACCCCGAATATTGCGACGACGCCTGTTTCGGTGGTTGTTCCAGTGGTTACGGAGACCAAAACCGACCTGGCTGCCCATGCGGCAAAATTAAAAAAAGACAAGACGCCCGTGGTTTCAAGGAAAACGGATACGATTTTACAGGATAAGCCAGCGTTGTCTGCCCCCAAAGAAGTCGTTAGCAATAAGCCCGTAGCCACGCAGGCACCGGAAAATGTGGAAGAATATGTTACGGTCAAAGCCGGCAAATACAATGTGGGCACGTTCGGCGGCATATCGAATGTGCAGCTGTCCGTAAACAATGAAGCGGCGGTGCCATTGGATCTGGTGGTGGTGGAAGTGCAGTATATCCAAAGCAATAAAAAGGTTTTCAAAACTGAAAATGTCTATTTCCATAACGTGGCCGCCGGCGCCGCGCTCGAACACGAGGCGCCGAACAGTCCCCGCGGCGTAAAAATCAAATACCGCATCAGCATGGTAAATGCCAAGCAGGTGAATTATTCTTTCACCGACATGTAAGCGACTTAACATGTTATTATCGTTTATTCCGGCATATATAATTCCTTGGCACAAAAGTTGAAATTATAGGTGCATCCAGCATCCGTTGCAATCCCGCCGACGATTTCCTTCCCATTTTTATCTCATACCGATTTAATACGACCAATGAAACCTGCGTTTCTCGAACTTTCTTTGCTCATCATCGCCATTATCTGTATTCATACCGTCCGGGTGATGCACAATGGCCAAATTCAGGGAAATGTCTATCCCGCTTCCATGGCCGAATCAGTCATTGCCGTGAACGGAACAGATTCTGTGACCTCGCGCAGTGCCGATGGTCATTTTGGAATGGAAGTACCGCCCGGTGTATGGAAAGTGGTGGTTGCCTTTAAAAACAGCAATCGCAATATTATTCGGGACAATGTTCAAATAACGGAAGGCAAACACATCAACCTGGGAGAGATCCGCCTGCAGGATTAATCGTTTTTTGTTTTATCATTGCCCATGAAAAAGATTCTGCTGTTCGGCGCAGGCAAATCGGCCACCGTATTGATAGATTATCTTTCCAGGCAATGTCAGCAGCGCGGCTGGCACCTGCTGATCGCCGATGCCGATATCGTGGCGCTGCAGGAAAAAATAGCCGGGCATCCCGCCACCCAGGCAATCGCGCTGGGTGTGGAAGATGAAGGCGCCCGCGGCGCACTGATCATGGAAAGTGACCTCGTCATTTCCCTCCTTCCCGCCACGCTGCACTATCTCATCGCCAAAGACTGTATTGTTTACCACAAAAACTTACTGACCGCTTCATATGTCGACGACCAGATCCGGGGACTGGCGACGGCCATCAAAGACAATCATTTGGTTTTTCTGGCGGAAATGGGATTGGATCCCGGGATCGATCACATGAGCGCCATGCAGCTGATAGACAGGATTAAGCAACAGGGCGGGGTGATCGATGGTTTTCGCTCGCACACGGGTGGGCTGGTGGCGCCGGAAAGCGATACCAATCCATGGCACTACAAAATCAGCTGGAATCCGCGGAATGTCGTAAGGGCCGGATCGGCGGGCGCCCTGTTCAAACTGAATGGCCAGCTGGTGGAACGAACCTACGAGTCCCTCTATGATCAATGTGAGACCGTCACCATACCGGAAGCCGGCCGCTTTGCCTTTTATCCCAACAGGGATTCGCTGGCCTATATTCCGGTTTATGGTCTTGAGCAGACCAAGACTTTTGTCCGTACAACCCTGCGACATCCTGATTTCTGTGATGCCTGGAAATTTATCGTGGCTGCCGGACTCACGGATGACCAGACGCCGCTGAACGATCAACTCAAAGGCATCAAGGCCTGGGCTTCGGGCCTGATGAAAACGCTGCCGGACAAGCAGCTACCGATGTTTGAATTCCTTGGCTTTGATGAAGACGCCCCTATTCCTGTCTCGGCAAAATCGTCGGCCGACGTATTGCAACAGATACTCGAATCCAAATGGAAAATGGAAGCCGGTGACAAAGACATGATCGTGATGCTGCATGAGATCAGCTACCATCTCGGCAATGAATCGCATCGAGTAACCAGCAGCCTGGTCGTAACCGGGGACGATCATATCCGCACGGCCATGGCCAAAACAGTTGGATTACCCCTCGGGATCGCCGCCGTCCTGATACTGGAAAATAAACTTTCCCTAACGGGCCTTCACATTCCCATCCTGCCTGAAATTTATCAACCGGTACTCGCTGCGCTGGAAGAAGAAGGCATTCGCTTTTCTGAAACCCTTAGTTGACTTCCACATGCTGCGTGTACAGCACTTTATACTGCATGTCACGAAACATCACAATATATTTCCCTCTGCGGAGGTATAAAAGATAATTGCCTTTCCCCGAGGTGAGGTATGTCTGATCTGCGGGCACCGTACCTCCCGGTTTGTTGTCGAGCGATTCGAACTGATAGAAAGCCTGTACGAGAAAAATATTTTTATTGGCCGAGGGCTTGATATAAACCGGTTGCCGGCGACCGCCGAGTGACAGCCATTCGGGTCTTGAATCGCGGTAAGCGGTTGGCGGGTGCACAACCGTGACATCATATAAACTGGATCCCGTAATATTCACCGGTTCGTCGTTGGTGATCGGAATCGATGCCACGGTGAGGGGGAATTTTTGTAGATAGGCTTCGTAAAATGCTTTGCCATACCGGAAATTGCTTTCTTCCGTCATGTCGGTCTGATCGATGGTCAGCGGATCGATGCCGGAGAGTTTTTTGAAGGCCAGGCCCATCGGAATATAGTCGGGATTGGTGGTTTGTTCGGCGATATGTCCGTATCCGGCATAGACAAAGATCCGCGCTGCGGTATCCGCCTGGATCACTTTATAAAGATTGAGTGCCTGGATTGAATCCCTTTCCCTCGGAGTATGCGTTGCCGCCTCCGGATCTTCGTAGGCGATGAGTTTAAAACCGATGTCGAGTGCGGTGCGGATCATTTCGCCGGCCACAGGTTCCGCTGCATAGTGCCCGGTATTTACGGTCAGTTTAGTGAGTTCCTGATCAGGAAAATTGTTCAGCATTTCCATGGCGAGGTAACGATATCCGCGCTTATGCAGATCCTCCAGTAGCGACATGGCGAAGGCGCGGTGCAGGGGCTTATTGTGCGCCTCATTGAGCATGATCACCCTTACATGCGGCGCCACGAAGGCAATGTAGCGGCGCGCATCCACCTGTTTTACATTTTCCAGCAGGCGCATGTTTTTCGCAATCTGCCGCTGCTCCACTTCCGTGACGTGAGTGGTATCTGCTGCAAGCTGGAATTCGAGGGCGCTGGAATAGTCGCCGACAAATGCAGCGGCTTCGCTCAGCTGGCTGTAATAACCATCATCTGCCAGCAATAACTTAAACCTCGCTTCTTTTCCGAACAACTGATAAAACGGATATAAGTAATGGAGGTTTTCCCCGACCGTGTAGCGCACGAAATTCGTATCCACGCCCCGGGGATGAAGCTCTTTTACATAGGTGCGCAGATTTTTGAGCTCATCGTTTGATTGAGCGCTGGCCTGCCGGAGAAAGAAACAAAAAAAAAGGATTGCTAAATACCTGTATCGTGATGGATTCATGCGCGGTTGATGTGTTAACTCCCCTGCTGGGCATACTGCATAATGGCTTTCCATTCGGGTTCCGTGACAGGCTGGACAGACAATCGCCCGAGCCTTACCAGTGCCATCGATGCCAGGCTCTTGTCATTTTTTATTACGGCCAGCGGCACCGGATGTTTTAGTTTCTTCACAGGCTTCAGGTCGATCGTTACCCAGGCCAGTTCACCGGTGGTCGGATCCTGGTAAAATGTTTTGGCCACTTTGGCGATGCCAACAATTTCCATCCCTTTATTGCTGTGGTAAAATAATACTTCCTCACCTTTTTTCATCTCTTTCAGAAAATTGCGCGCGGCATAATTCCGCACGCCGTCCCAGCGGGTTTGCCCATCGCTGACCAGCTGATCCCAGCTGTATACATCCGGTTCCGATTTAACAAGCCAGTATGCCATAATAGTTTGCCCTTACTATGTTTTGGGCTGGCAGCAAAGATACAGGGCAAAACAAGCCTGGATCCGGGGATTGTGCAAATTTTTGCATTTTATGAAATCCGAAGCAAGACCATCCCTCGTAAATGATCCGGCTTCTATTCAATTGCCATATTTAAAACAACAAAAAAATGATCATGAAATCTTTCAAATCTTTTGCATTATCGATGCTTGCGCTGGTTATCTGCAGCGTGTCTTTCGCCCAGGAAAAAACAGTGATGGTTGGCGGCGCGGCCATGTACCCTTCGAAGAATATCGTTGAAAACGCATTGAATTCCAAAGACCACACCACACTGGTTGCAGCAGTAAAAGCAGCCGGTCTGGTTGAAACCCTGGAAGGAACCGGTCCTTTCACCGTATTTGCGCCCACCAATGAGGCGTTCAACAAACTGCCTGCGGGCACGGTTGACAACCTGGTAAAACCAGAAAACAAGGCAACCCTGACGAAGATCCTTACCTATCACGTAGTGGCTGGTAAAGTTGATTCAAAGGCCCTTGCTGCCCTCATCAAGGCCGGGAACGGCAAAGCGACGCTGAAAACGGTTGAAGGCGGCGAACTGGTGGCAATGATGAAAGGAAATAAAATTATGCTGACAGACGAAAAAGGCGGCATGGCAATGGTTACTATCAAAGATGTATACCAGAGCAACGGTGTTATCCACGTGATCGATACGGTGTTGATGCCTAACTAGTTTATCATCTTAACCTTAGACCTCCTATGATGGCCGGCATATGCCGGCCTTTTTTATTTGTGCCTGAAACCGGAAAACAGACATCCGCGCACACGGATTTTACGTATTATAAGCAGAACATTCTTTACGCACCATATTTAAGATTGCGACAGGTTGTTTTAAGGTCGGACCATCCGCCTGCCCTCGTGGCACGGTGGGTGGTCTTTTTGTTACCAGCCGCTGGCCAGTACATCCGCCAAATGCATGGTACGCAGGGGAAGATTTTTTTCGCGGATATATCCGTCGAGGTGCATGAGGCAGGACTGATCGGTTGAGATAAGATATTCTGCGCCCGTTTCCAGGGCATGCCCCGTTTTCTGGTCCGCCATGGCGATGGAAATCGATTCGAATTTTACGGCAAAACTGCCGCCGAAACCGCAGCAGGTTTCGACATCCTTCATTTCAGTCATCGTTAAGCCGCGGACTTTGGACAGTAATTTCCTTGGCTCCGCTTTTATTTTGCATTCCCTGAGTGCCGCACAGGAATCGTGATAAGTGGCTTTCCCCAATAGCGAAGCACCGAAATCTTCGAAATGCAGCACGTTCACCAGAAAGTCTGACAGTTCGTAGGAGCGTTTGCCGAGTTCGCGGATCTCCCGGTTGAATGTTGCATCGGGAAAAAGCTCCGGGTAATAATTTCTTACAAATCCTGTGCAGGATGCGCTGGGGGAAACAATGTATTCCGAACCGGAAAAATCATCGAGGTATTTGAGGCAGACAGCCTTGGCATCGTTGCGGAAACCTGCATTGAAAGCCGGCTGTCCGCAGCAGGTCTGTTCCGGATTATAACTTATGGTGCAGCCTGCTTTTTCCAGCACTTTGATCATATTGAAACCGATGGTTGGATACAACTGATCTATAAAGCATGGTATGAAAATCTTTACGTTCAATAAGAGGTCTGATTTAACGCGTGAATGAACGTTGAAGGGAAATCATCCGAATGGCCGTGGCGGCCGCTTCCGTTCCTTTATGTCCGTGAATGCCACCGATGCGTTCCAGCGCCTGTTGTTCATTGTCTACCGTCAGCACACCGAAAATCACGGGTATGGGAAGTTTCAGGTTGAGTTGCAAAATTCCGTCGGTGACGGCGCGGCATACATAATCGAAATGCGGCGTATCGCCGCGGATCACACAACCCAGGGCAATAAAAGCTTCAGGCCTGCCGCTTTTATTTTTTTTTGCGAATTCCCAGTACTGGCGGATCATGAAGGGGATCTCAAAAGCACCCGGCACGATGATATTTTCCAGGCAGCGGACTTTTTCTTTTGCCAGCAATTGCACACAACCTTCATTGAGCTGGTCAACGATCGGTGCATTCCATTCGGTACGCACCACCACGACGCCGGCTTTTGCAAGTGCGGGCACTTCATTTTTTATTTTTCCGGTAGAAGCCATATGGTCCCTTATTTTACCGTACCCAGGCGGGCGAGGTATTTATCGATATCCAGTCCGCGCTGGGATCCCGGATATTTGTCCTTGATCAGCTGGTACATTTCCACGGCTTCTTTTGGCTTATTCATGCTTTCGTAGAGATAGCCAGCGCGGAAAATATATTCGGAGGAGAGGATATCATCCTTATCAAAAACGGTTCCTGCTTTTTTATAAGCTTCGATCGCCTGGTCTTTTTCGCCGAGTTCAGAATAGGCATCGCCGAGGAGGCCGTCTGCCCGTGATTGCACCTGGAGCGCAGGAGTTGAAAAGTCTTTCAGGTATTTCACCGCATTTTTAAAATCACCCATTTTTATGTAACAGCTGCCCGCATAAAAAGCAGCCAGGTGCGCGGCTTTGGTGCCGCTGTATTTTGAAATGATCTTGAGAAAGCCGGCGTTGAGGTTGTCGCCGTTGAGGGCGAGCCTGGTTGAATCGGCGCGGTAATAATATTCGGCGCGGAACATCGCTTCGGTTGCCTTCGTTTCGTTGGGTTCCTGAACCACATATTTGTATCCGATATATCCCAGCACGAGGACCAGCAGCACGGCCAGTGCGTACAAAGTCTGGCGGCCATATTTTTCCTTGTAATCAACCACCCGGTCAAGCGGGGTCGTTTCGTTTTGCAGGTGCAGCGGGTGCTTAATTTCAGTCATGATGTTTGATGATTAATAAAACCTTCCGGCTCAGCGCGGATGGCAAGCGGGATGTCAGTCTTTTAAAAATGGATAATTCTTATCGATATAAATGTCCTTGTACACTTCGCTGTCGTCCGGGAACGGGGATTCATCGGCGAATTTTACCGACGCGCTCACGGTATCGGCTATGCGCTTATCGATGGCGTCCAGATCTTGCTGGGTGGCATATTTTTTTGCGAGGATCGTAGCGGATACCTGGGTAATGGGATCTTTTGATTTGTATTCTTCCACTTCCTCCTTGGCGCGGTACTTCTGGGGATCCGAGATCGAATGTCCCTTGTACCGGTATGTTTTAATTTCCAGCAGGGTCGGTCCGTCGCCCTCGCGGGCCCGCTTCACCGCCCTGGCAACGCCTTCATGAACGGCTTCGGCGCTCATGCCGTCGATGGTATCGGAGGGCATTTCATAGGCATCGGCCAGCTTATAGATATCGATCACGTTGGACGTTCTTTCCACCGACGTGCCCATCGCGTAATGATTGTTTTCGCAGATAAATACCACCGGAAGTTTCCAGAGCATAGCGAGATTGAAAACCTCGTGCAGCATGCCCTGGCGGGCAGCGCCATCTCCAAAGAATGTCAGTACTGCGTTGTCCGTTCCTTTATATTTTTCCGCAAAAGCGAGCCCGGCACCCGTACCGATCTGCGCGCCCACGATGCCATGGCCTCCGAAAAATTTCACGTCCACGCCAAAGAAGTGCATGCTGCCCCCCTTTCCCTTGGCTGCGCCGGTGGCCTTGCCGTACAATTCGGCCATACAGGCATTGGCGGAAACGCCTTTTGATAGTGCCAGGCCGTGGTCACGGTAAGCGGTGATAAAGGGGTCGTCGGGGCGTGTGGCCGTCATACAACCGGCGGCAATGGCTTCCTGACCCACGTATGCATGAAAAAAACCACGGATCTTGCCATCCATTTTGTATTTTTCTTCCGCCATCAGCTCAAATTGACGGATCAGCTGCATGAGTTCGTACCAGTACAAATAGGTTTCTTTGGAAAACTTGGTGGCCACTTGCTTAAATTTGAGTTTTACCCGCCGGTATCCGGTCCGGGCGGGGGCAAAGATAAGGGGTAAATTTTATGAAAAATACGGTATTCGCCGCCTGCTTTTTCCTGGTTTCCTGCCAGTCTGCCGACCACATCAGCCGGTTCTCCGGCACCGCGCTGGATGCAGTAAAAGGAATTGACCAGCAACCGGTTCAGTTTGCCTACTGCTGTGCGCATTTTGCTGAAATGCCACTCCGGGCGCTGGCCGAGATCCGACGGGTCCTGCGCCCGGGCGCGCCGGCAGTGCTCGTCGTC
>CAZZYD010000075.1:0-14233 GCA_964658175.1 uncultured Puia sp.
CGTATTATGCTGCTGGCAACCGCAGACAGACCCTGCGCCAGTTTGGGAAAATGTCGGCAAAAGTCGCGCTCGCTTTCGTGCCGGTCGCCGTCGGCGGCCTTTTTGAAAAAACATATGCGGCACCCTCTCCTTCCACCGTTCTCAATGTGCTCAATTTCGCCCTCACGCTGGAATACCTGGAAGCCGGGTTCTACAAACGCGGACTGGCCAAAGGTTCGAAACTGATTCCCGAAGCCGAAGAAATCACCGCACTCACCACGATCGGCAAACACGAAGCCGAACATGTGGCATTTTTATCCGGCGCCATAAAAAGTCTGGGCGGAACACCGGTGGCCGAACCCACCTTCGACTATTCCGCCGGTTCAGGATCCGGCAACGGACCGTTTAAAAACGTGTTCTCCGATTTTGATACCTTCCTTGCCGTTGCACAGACCTTTGAAGACACCGGGGTGCGCGCATACAAGGGTCAGGCACCAGCCCTCGTACAGGGTGGCGACCTGCTCACGTACGCCCTCGACATCCATTCGGTCGAAGCCCGTCATGCCTCCCGTATCCGCAAAATGAGGAATGGCCGTGGCGCTACCAGCACCAAACCGTGGATCACCGGAAACCAAAGTGGCATACCCGGTGCCGCCGCTGCGTATGTGCAGGCAAGCTATAACGGGGAAGACAACACCATCCAGGGGGGCGTTCAAACCGTTAACATCAATGGATTTGCCATCTCTGCCAATGCTGCCACAGAAGCATTCGACGAACCGCTGACAATGGACCAGGTGCTGGCCATCGTGAAGCCGTTCTTTGCCTGAGGTAAATCCACGAAAGATACTTCTATGAAGATCCCGTTTTAATAATCACGAATCCATTTAAGAACCCCGGCTCTCCGGGGTTCTTCATTTTGATCCCGTTTCTCCCCCCTGTTGTTTTACATTTGGGCAACAGATAGCCCGTATGGCCATCTGGCAAATAAAACCCAGACCTCATGGCATTGAAACGACTGGCGCTGCTTTTCCTCCTGCTTTATACAGACTTGCTGTATGCGCAACCATCTTCCAAAAACAAAAAAGAAATTTCGTTTAAGAAGATCACGCTGACCACTGATTTTATTTCGGAAGGCGTGGCGCTGGGAGATGTGAACCACGACGGGCGCGTCGATATCATCGCGGGCTCCAGATGGTTCGAAGCGCCGGACTGGAAAGCACATATTTTATCGCAGATCGATACGATCCTCAAAACGACAGATTTCTCCCATTCCTTTCTCAATTTCAGTATGGATGTGAACCAGGACGGATGGATCGATCTGATCAGGCTCGGATATCCCGGAAAAGAAATTGTCTGGTACGAAAATCCAAAAAATCAGCCAGGGCTCTGGAAGATGCATCCCATCTTTTCCGATTTCGGGGATGAAAATCCGACCCTGATGGATATCGATGGTGATGGCAGGCCAGATCTCGTAGGCGATGATGCGGTTCTCCACCAGCTGATCTGGATAAAATCTCCATCGACGGGCGATACGGCTTGGCAAAAAATGACGGTGAGTCCGACCGGCATGCAGGGCGTGGGACAATACACCCATGGCCTCGGTGTGGCAGACATGAACAACGATGGCAGACCCGATATCCTGCTGAAGAACGGGTGGTGGGAATCGCCCCTGGATAAAAATCAATTATGGCATTTTCATTCGGCAGATTTTGGCCCGGACTGTTCACAAATCTATGCCATGGATCTGAACCAGGATGGGCGGCTGGATGTGATCACGGCATCAGCCCACGATTACGGTATCTGGTGGCATGAACAGGTTCCCGTTACACCCGATTCGGTGCGCTATGTTTCACACCTGATTTTTTCTGAGCTGTCAGAAACCCATGCGCTGACCCTGGCCGATATCAATGGCGACGGAAATCCCGATCTCGTAACGGGCAAAAGATATTTTGCACACAATGAGCACGACCCGGGCGCACTGGATCCCGCGTACCTCTACTGGTTCGAATATATTCCCGGAAAGTCGCCCACCTGGATACCGCATGTAGTGGACAATGAAGCAGGAATTGGTCTTGAAGTATTGGTCAGTGATATAAATGGGGACGGTTTACCTGATATCATCAAAGCCAATAAAAAAGGCGTGCATGTGTTTTTGCAGGAAAGAAAATGATCTTGTTCAGTCGATATCGGATGTGGGACAGAATAGACTCAGCATCGATTGCGCTTTTGCTTCGTTATCCGCCGTCTCGAGCATGGAGTGGAATAAAAATGCCTCCCTGCGATTCAATAGATAAAATATTTCCCTTGAGGGCGTTGGAATAACGATCGTTTTTGCCGAGTCCGGTCCACCGGGTTCATCGCTTTCACATTTCCAGCGCACCACCGCACAGAGCAGTTCAAAATCGGTGGCAGATAAGGTCAGGATCATGCTCGCGTAGCATACCTGGTACTGATCGCAATCCTGGCAGCGAACCACGTATCCCAGGTCATCGTAATACAATTGCTGAAACTGGCACATAGAAACTGTTTATGTGCAAATAAAGCAGGAATTCAGCCATTGCCTTTTCGCGAAAAGGAAAAGCCCTTGCGCTCGCGGGAAATACCTGTAAACTCGATGCCCGGGAGAGAAAAATCAGTCTTTGTTTTTGATGATGGTATAGGAGAATTTTTTACCCGTTCTTTCCGCCGCCCTGGAGGCAAGCGTGGAGGCATCCAGCAGCGTGGCCGTACTGCCCGTGAAAACAACTTTTTGCTTTTCGGCTTTCTTAACCTCACCGGCAGCCGGCATAAAAGCATTCTTTTTCATTTCTGTCACCAGGGTATCGAAATCTTTTTCACTGGCGGATAACAGTTCAATCGATGTTTTAAAATTTGGCATAGCTAGATAATTTGATAGGATGGAATATTGAAGTACAAATTAAAGATAAACCCAATATACTTTCGTATAAAAATGAGGCATTAATCATATTATAACAATCCAGCCTCCTGTTTGCGTAATAAGTACATAATAGATAGTTGATCCTTTTCCGGAAGCGGGGTCATGAACGGATAAGATCCGTCGAACAGGTGTGCCGCGACTGCCACAGCTGCACCACAGAGGATATAAGCAGCATGCAAATACCGATCCAGCCGAGCACGAGGGATTTGAACAGTGTTTTGCTCAACAATAGCAAAACCACCGCCAGCGCAGAAAAAACAAAGGCACGGTAATCATCCATTTTACGGGCTTTGCGAAATCCGATCGTTAGACTTACCAGCAGCAGCAGGGACAACACCGGCAGTACCCATGCATAATATTTTACGATGGAAATACCGAGCACATTAAAAAGGTTCAGATAGGCTGCGAGGCATAGACCGCATTTCGGCATCAGCGCGACGAGTACAGAGAGCAACGTGTTCCCCGCCGTTTGTGCCAAACGAACAGGCGACCTGCGCGGCGATGGAGCCGATGCTGCTATCGTATTTATCAATGGCAACAGGAAGATTTTCCGTCTTTCATTTTTTTGGCTTCGGATGGCGGCACGTCGTTGGCAGGATTCATTCCAAAAAATCCATTCGGTTTCAACAGAAATCCGATATAGGCCGTCGGCATCACCGGGTAATCTTCCATGCGCGGAATATGCGTATGTCCCATGGTATACCAGACCACGATATCCGTATTGGACACCTTGCGGTCGGCAGCCGTCCACCTGATCAGCCCGTCTCCGCCCTTATGCTGGTTGGGATAGTCGCCCGCGGCAAACAATTCTCTTTCCCTGAACGGCGTAACCCACACATGATTTTGCACAAACCCGGCGCGGCGGTACCAGCTCGTATTTTCGTCGGCGAAGGGTTTGCAGTTGTCACCAGGCAATAATTTATAGCCAACAGGTTCGCCCAGTTTATTTTTAGCATTTGGATTGACGATCTTCCAGCTGCGCGCCGATTCAAGTTTCATATCGCGTCTCGCGGTGAGTTCCGTTTCCAGTAGCGTGGATTTGGCATAAAATGCATTGGCAAAAGGATTGTCAGGACCAGCTTCTTCCTTCACCACATTCACTTCATACACGGCATTGTCTGTGCCGTCGAGATCGAAATCCAGCCGCATGTTGAAAAAATGCTGGTGGTTCGGCGCGTAGAGCTGCGGGGCGATCATATTGCCGTATTTAGGTTGCGATCCGGCCGGCAGCGCGCCCAGCGACAAAATGCCGGTGAGTTTTATTTCGAACTGGATATTGCCATCCTGGTAGAGATACCAGAAAAAACCATATTCATAATTTTCAACCGTTGAGAAAGATGAGACCACCAGCCTGCGCGAGCGGCGCACTTCCGGCTGGTTATCGCGGCGGTCCGTATGTTTCCAGAGAATGCCATAGTCTTCTTCGTGCATGCAGATGGCGTTTTTGATCGTCACGATTTCACCGCGGCTGTTGTTCATCACGGCATCGAAATACTGGATAAAGCCAAGACAATCGCAGCCCAGGGTCAGACTGTTGGCGCACTGCCCCATGCCATATTCACCCGAGTCAAAGGCATTTTTCCTTTTTTGTGTGGGCGTGGGATCGCCATAGGGCACTACCATTTCCGAAAGAGAAGCCCTGTAAAGGATCGGACGGATGCGGCCCTCGTCATCGTACGTGAGATAATGCAGGGTCAGTCCTTCGCGTGAATTAAACCCGATGTGAAAATTCCATTTCTGCCAGCTCACTTCATATCCGTTCACGGTAAAACTCGGACCTTCCGGCTGCACGATGTCGAGCGGCTTGATATCCTTGCGAAAAGTCTTCACCCGGTCTGTCCTGTAGTTCCCGGATTCGGGCGGCAGCGGCGTGATGCCGTAATCTTCCACACGCAGCAGCTTCATCTGATTCAGATCAACGACAGGTCTTACCCCCTCTATCGGGTGAGCATAACCGTTATCAGTCGCATCCGTCCGCACAAAACAAAGCGGACGTGCGAGGCGCACAGTGTCTTCTTCACCGTCGCCATAATTTCCCGCTGTCCATATATCGATCATCACCAGTTCCGGATCGCTGATGCCATGGCGTCGCAAGGCTTCGTGGAAGAGTGGATCGTGTTTGATCACCGTTTCGCATTCTATTTGCTCGTCAGTGGTCATCGTCGGCTGCACCCCATGCACGGCTTCCCAACTGTCAATGGTTTGCGCGCCAATGGAAACAACGGCTTCATATACCGTGCCCGTACTGCTGTCGAGTACAACACTGTACGACTGGCGGGGAATGGATGTGTTCTTTTCATAGACAGCAGCCTTGGCAGGTTCTTTCAATACGATGGAAATAAATCGGGTGCCGTCTGCGGGTAATTTTTTTTCTTTGCGAAGAATACTGACCGTGGCACTGATCTCGTCGGCCGTGAGCGGATGAAGCGGATGTACATGATTCATAAAGTAGAATTAAGGTAATTTACATAAAAATCAATTCCATCATCATGAAAAGAAGAACGATGTTCAAAACGGCATTGCTCGCTACCGGCGCGGCCGCTCTTCCTTTTAGTGCAGGCTTTGCAAATATTCCGTCACGTATTAAAAATGTAAGTAATGGGTTCCGTCGTTTCATGCTCGGTGACCTCGAGCTCACCATCGTATCCGACGGATCGATCGTATTCAGTCCGGTACAACCTTTTTTTGCGCCGGGTGTCGATCCATCCTTAATAAAAAAAATGCTGACGGATCATTTTCGTCCGGCGGATGCGATGACGCTTTCGATCAATATTCTGGTCATTAGAAAAAAAGACAAACTGATCCTGGTAGATACGGGCACCGGACCGGGCGGCACCGGCACGGGCTGGATGATGCAGTCGCTCGCCGCTGCGGGTTTTGAGCCGGCAGCCATCACGGATATTATCATCAGCCACGCGCACCCGGATCATATCGGTGGCGTGCTGACTGCAACAGGGCAGCCTGCTTTTCCAAATGCCAATATTTATCTATCAGCGATCGAGAAAAATTTCTGGATGGGTGACAAGCCCGACTTTTCCAAATGCAAGGTGACCGATCCTGCCATCCTCAAATCAATCATGGATGTGCCGAAGAAGATCATTCCGGCCCTTGGAACCAAACTGCATCTGTTCAATGAATCGGACCACCTCCTCGATTGCATCCGTTTTGAACTCGCAGCGGGTCATACGCCCGGTCACATGCTTACCATCGTATACTCCGGACAGGAGGAACTCGTGCACATCGCCGATCTCGTGCATTCCGATGTATTATTGTTTCCGCATCCGGAATGGGGATTTTTTGGCGATACCGATTTTGCCGCCGGCGCCGCTACGCGGGCCCGGGTATTTGAAGAACTGGCGCAGAGCCGGAAAAAAGTGATGGCCTATCACCTGGCGTGGCCGGGACTTGGTCACGTGCGCAAAGCAGACACAGGGTACGAATGGGTGCCGGAACCGATCCCCTATCCCGGCTGATGATCAGCGGGCACAGGGCCTGGTATCGAGGGAGAAGCGCCGGAAGATAACCGGTATCGCCGGCGTTTTTTCCTGCCAGCCTTTGAATGCAAAGAGCGCGATATATTTTGGGGAGAAATTTAATTCTTTGACGGCGAGTTCGCGGAATGCCCCATTGGAAAATACGCCGCCGGCATAAAGCAGGTGGTATTGGTTCCCATTTTTTTCAATCCGCAACGCCGTGTTCTGCAGGTTGCCGCGGAGTGCAGGGTTGACAGCCAGGCTGTCCATCGTAACGATGGGAAGATGGATCAGTTCTTCCGGTTTCTGGCCATTCCCCGCCGCATAGATCGACTGCACCAGCACTTCTCCGGCGTGCCGGAAGCCACCAAAGAAATCATTGTAGGCAATGCTGATCCGGAGGCTGGCGCTGTTGAGCGAACTGTCTTCCAGCAGCAGCAGTCCGGCCTGTTGCCAGTCAGCATCCGGTGCAAAATTCTCCAGCTGGATTTCCGCCGTGAAGCAGGCCGAAGGCAATGCGCGGATCAATAAATTTTGGATGGCAGGAAGATGGGAACTGTCGGGCCAGTTGTCTCCGGCGAGCGTGTACATGGTCAGTCGGCCGGCGTTTGTATTGCGAAGCGACCAGTGCGGGCTGTCCGGACTCCGCAGATCCCATCCACGCGCCGTCAATTCGGGCAGACGCAGGTCTTGGAAATGATCCGTGAAGGAAATGACCCGTTCTTTTGTATACAGCCAGACCGCCAGTGTGGTCAAAAGCAATCCTGTGCAAAGGATCGTTACGATCATTCCGGGCTTTTTTGCCCTGCCGGTTGCGGGCGGTATATTTTTCTCGCGGAAAAGAAACCAGTACGGGTGATGTGCTTCATCTTTTTTCCGGCTCACTTCATCGGTATATGGCGCTTGCAATACATATCGCGCCAGCGTATCCATCGATGCAACCGAAGGATTCTCCGGTTTTTCCCCCCGTTGCCGGAGTACGAAAAAAGAATAGTTTTTCAGGCTCCGCCAACCGATGATCAGTCCGGTCTGCTCCAGGATCTGCTGATAGAAAAGTTTGGCTTCGGTTTCCGAAACGGGCTGCTTCAGTTCCTCTTTAAAACATTTGAGAAAGGCCTGTCGGTACAGCGCGGAAAATATGCGAAAATCCGGTTCGTCCATGCAGAAAATTGAGACTAAATATACAATTCCGCAAGCTTTCCGTTTGCTTACCGCACTGATTTTCATCCGGATGCTATTTTACCGGAATGAAAAATGTTCAGAAAAAAATCATCGGAATTTTTATTGGCCTTTTCCTGATCAGTGGTGTGGTGGCAGCCCAAAGTCTCCAGCTGAACTACGACCTGCGGCACACCGTCGACCCCAAACGAAATCCCAAAAACTATCCCACCCTTTATTTCGAGTATTTCAAAACCCTGGATTCAGGCCATGCTTTGATCAAACCGGGATCCTTCCTGCTGAAATTACAGGCCGATTTTACGGGCGACCAGTCAAACCTCGGCAAATATTATATGCAGGTATCCCAGGAATTCCGGTGTTGGAAACCGAAGATCTTCCTGGACCTGCAATACAGCGGAGGCCTGGGCATCACCGATCCCCGGCAATACAGTTACTATATCGTGAATACGTATTCGGCAGGTATTTCTTATCCGTTCCGTTGGGGCAAAGCCTATCTGAGCACGGTGCTCTTCTATAAATATGTGCCCTACGCCAGGCCGAGCAATGATTTTTTGTACACTTTCTATTTTTACCGGGGGCTTGCCAATTACAAACTGGAATTCCTGGGGGATTTTTCCGTCTGGACCGAAAACAAAAATCATGGGGACGAGCTCACCAAACTGGAAAGGGGCAAACGGTTTTTCTTTTTCGCAGAACCCCAGCTTTGGTGGAATATAAAGAAAGGATTTGCCGCAGGCACCAGGGTCAATATCAACTACCATGTGCTGACAACGGATAACCTGCTGCAGGTCTATCCGACGGTCGCTGTCCGTTATAAATTCTGAAGGAAAAAGGGGATAAGGTATAATGGTCAATGGTCCGCGGCGGCCCGAGGATCAAAATTGCCGAACGCAGTATATCAAACCACGGACAAATCGACGAACGCGTACCTAAAATCGACCAAAAACGCCTGGCTGGCGAAGCACTTTATTTATGGCATTTCCCGTAGATTTGATCCGTTCAACGAACCTTTCCCATGGCTGATCTGCTCAAATACCTCATTGTCGACGATGATGAAATCGACCGCCTGGCGATTGAATGCGAAGCAGACAAATTTCCCTTCCTGAAAAAGATCACCGCCTGCTCCCATCCGCTCCAGGCCATCGAACTCATCAACCAGCACCCCCCGGATATCCTTTTTGTAGATATCGAAATGCCCGATATCAGCGGCATGGAGCTCGTGAAACGCTGCCAGAATAAATCCATGGTGCCCGTTTTTATCACATCCCATCCGGAATTCGCCATCGACAGCTATGACGTGGATGCGTTTGACTATCTCCTCAAACCGGTGGTGGCAGACCGCTTTGCGCGCTGCGCCCATCGCCTGAAAGATTTTTTCGGGCTGCGCGATAAAGCCTTTGCCTTTGAACAGGAGCAGCAACTCGATTCGATCGTGATCAAGCAGGGCTATGAAAAATACCGGATCCGCCTGACCGACATCCTTTACCTGGAAGCCATGAAAGATTATACGCGGGTGATGGTGGCCGGAAAACAATACCTGGTGCTGGCCACCCTGGGCAGCATGATCGAGAAACTCCCACCGGAAAAATTCATCCGCGTTCACCGGAGTTTTGTGGTCAACGTGGACAAGATTGAGGACGTGAAAGGCAACCGGCTGTCGGTAGCGAAAGCCGTCATTCCGATAGGAAAATTATACAAAACCGTTTTACAGGGACGATTCTGAATAAATACGACAGTATGAAAATCATTTTCCAGCGATTGCTGCCATGGCTGGCCATGGCTTTTCTTGGCATTGGCCGAACCCTGGCACAGGAACCCAACCTGTCCAAACTCCCCGGTGCGGACGCGAAAATAAAAGCATGGGTAGCCTACTGCGAATCACTCCGGCTCAACAACAACGGGGCTTCGGATAATTTTGTAAAACTGGAACAGGCCGGACAGAAAGGACTTCAGCTGATATCCGCGGGCGATCTGACAGATCAGTCCAAATGCTTTTTCTATATAGCAATCGGGGATTATTACCAGACGAAATTCGATAGCGCTCAATCCTATTTTTATAAGAGTCTGGCCGCCGCCCAGCAGGGACACAACACCGCACAGATAACGAAAGCCTGCGTGGCCCTGATCCCAGTAAATTTTCAGTTGCAGCAACCCGACAAGGTAGAAGCCTGCAAGTCCATCCTCCAGTCGATCGCCGACACGGCGCACAACGAATTGCTGCTGCAGGACCTTGACTACGCCCTGGGAAGTTATTATCAGCAGAAATTATATTACAGCACGGCGCAGGATTATTTCATCAAAAGCATCCAGCTCAGGGAGAAAGAAGTGGATACCACGCAGATTGCGAAAAAGAAATTCGATTATGCGATCCAGTGCGATATGCTGTCAAAACTGTACCTCAATACACAGATGAACGACAAGAGCCTCGACGCGTTGCGCAAGGGCCAGCGATTCGCCTCCGTGTCTCCTACGGTTGGAAACCGGCTCTTAAGTTCGTTTGTGGAAGCGTACACCAGTTCGGGTAATATTGATTCCGCTTTATTTTATAACAACAGGCTTGAAAATGAAACCAGAAACAATCCCATGTTTCCGTCTGAAGTGGTTTCTTCGGATTTGAACATCGGTCTTTATTATATTGATAAAGGGCAATATGCCCGTGCAATACCTTTTCTCAACAAGGCGGATACCATTGTAGATAAAGTGAAATCCCCTTACCTGACTTTCCAGTCTCAAATGGTGCGTGGACGTTACCTGGAAGAGACAGGGAAATATGATCAGTCCATGGCATTGCTGACCAGGGCGATGCCCGTAGCCAAGCAATTGAATACTGACCTGTACGGGAATATCAGCAAGTACATGGCGCTCGATGAAAAAGGAAAAGGAAACTACCCTGAAGCACTCCGCTATTACGAGGAATATGTGAAATCACTCGACACCGTCACCAAACAGAAACTGTCGCGCACTTTCGCCGATCTGGAAACCCATTACCAGACCAATGAAAAGGAACAGCGCATTCAGTCGCTCAATAAAGAGAACCGGCTTCGTGTGCTCGAACTACAGAATGCATCGCGCCAGCGTATGCTGCTGATTGTCGGACTCGCGGGACTGGCCGTGATCTCCCTGCTTCTATATTTCATCTACCGCAGCAAGGAAAAACTCAACCTGGTGCTCAACGAAAAAAATACACGGCTTGATCAGCTGAACCACCATCTTACCGAGGCGAATGAAACCAAGGCGCGCCTGTTCGGCATCATCGGCCACGACCTCCGGGCACCCGTCAGCAAAATCGTCCAGCTTCTCCAGTTGCAAAAAGAAAGACCGGACCTCTTATCGCCGGAGGCGAGAAGCGCGCACGAGGCAAGGCTGAAAAAAGCATCGGAAAATGTGCTGGAAACCATGGAAGACCTGCTTACCTGGAGCAAGAGCCAGATGGAGCATTTCACGCCCGCCTTTGCCCAGGTGCCCGTGTACGATCTGCTGCAAAAGGAAATCAGCCTGCTGGAGGAACAGTCCACCGGCGCCGCCGTACGCATCGACAACCAGGTTCCCGCCAATTTTGTCCAGTCTTCAGATTCAAATTTCCTGTCCGTGATCAGCCGCAACCTGCTGCAGAATGCGGTAAAGCATGGCAGCCCTGCCCAGCCGATCACTATCGAAGCAAAAGGCAACCAGCTCATTTTCAGTAATTTTTCCAGCTCTCCGGTGGCCGCGCGGCTGAACGAAAAACTATCGGCCATGGAGGTGGACAGCGGCGCTTCCGGCCTGGGCCTTCAGATCGCCGCAGACCTGGCAGCCCGGATCAACAGCAAACTTTATTTCCGCGAACGCATTCCCGGCACGCTGGAAGCAGTGCTCAGCTGGGAACAGACCGCCTGATCCTTTCAGCGATTTTACACAGACGTTCGTCGACTATACCCGGCCGGTGATTTCTCCTGCCCGCACCTTTGACGTATAAACCACGTCAATGAGAAAATGGGCAGGACCGAAATGGTTACCAATTTTTTTTCTCTTTTTGTCCATCCTGCTTTTCTTATTGGCATTGGCTTTAACATTCAGTTTATACATGCATTAAATCACCCGCCATGAACAAATTTCTGATCAGCAGCTCCTGCCTGTCAATCCTGTTATGTATTTCCCTGGCCGGCCGGGCCCAGTTCTTCAAAGAAATACTGAACACGGTAAAACAGACTGCCCAGGGCCGCGCCAACAGTAAAACCAGTCAGACGACCAACAATACCATCGACAAAGTCGATAGCCTGGGACATCCCCGTACCACTACGACCAATACCACGGCAAATTCAAGTCCTTTTGATACCTCTTCCAACAGTGTACTTGGCGCTTTTGCCAAAGCCGCGGCGCGCAATCCGAACGATACCTCATCGGCGGACCTTACCATGAAAGCATTGGGAATTATGACTGGCGGAGAAGGCGTGTCGGCAGCGGACTCTGCGAAAGCTGTCCGTGAGTTCCAGTCTTCCCGCGGAGGGTCGGGCATCTACTATGAATACCGTCTTACCACCAGTGGAAAGAAATTCAAGGAGATCCGCGATACGACGCGGATGTATTTCACCAATGGAGGTGAAGCCCGTTCCGAGATGAGAATCAATATGCCGGGCGTGGAATCAAGTGAGATGATCAATATTGGCCACCTGAACATGCCGAAATATACGTTCTCCCTGTATCCCGAATCAAAATCCTACGGCCTGAATATCATTGACACCGCGTTGTTGCGGGGCGTGTCGACATACCAGGTTACGAAAATTGGTTCCGAAACGGTCGCGGGCTATTCCTGTACGCACGCAAGGATGGTCACCACCACCGGATCCGGTATGTTCAAGTCTTCCAGCACCATGGATATCTGGACGAGCACTTCATTGCCGGGCTACAGCATCTACAATAAACTAAGTTCCGTACAGGGTCGCCAGTATGGTATGATGCTCGCCCTGACCCAGGCAGGCTGCAATGGTGTCATCGTAAAATTTTCCTCCACGGAAAAGGACTATTCAATGGAACAAATACTGGTGCAGGCAAAAGAAATGAATATGCCCGCCGATCTGTTTCGCATTCCAGCCGGTTACACGCAATCGAATGAAAATATGATCTATCACATGATGCCAAAAGGAAAAAAATAAATTCGACCCGGATCATTTGATGTCTCGGGATTGGCCAGATGGGTGATTCGGGAAATTCGGTTTACTTTCGGTCTTTGCCAAACCATGCTTACACATACTGCCGGAATTCTTTTTGAAAATCAACATCAGCAGCTGCCCGAAATCCTCTCGCTCACCGATCCATCCCAATGGCAGGCGCATCCGATCGCGGGCAAGTGGAGCATCCACGACCAGATCGCACACCTTGCCAGCTATCAACCCGTTTTCGCGGGCCGGTTGAAGCAAATCCTGGAAACGGAGAATATCGCTTTTGCACGCTACCACGCCGACGACGACCCGGCATTTCTGGCAGCGCAGTCGGAAACAAGTTTCAGGCTCTTGCAATCCATCGATGCCGGAAGGACCCAATTGACCGGCGTAGTGAGAAATCTTTCTGCTGCGAAGCTGAACCGCAGGGCCACGCATCCGCTGTATGGGCAGATGACCCTAAGCTCCTGGATTGATTTCTTTTTACTGCACGAAGCCCATCATCATTTTGCCATCTTTCGCCTGCAGGCATTGCAGATGACAGGAGCAAATGGTTGATTGAATAGTTTTTTCTCGCACCGTTCCGGATCATACATTTACGCTTCAGCATTTTAATAACGGATGAGAGTAAGGGGCGTATTTTTTTTATGGCTGCTATGGATCGGTCTCCAAAAAGCGGATGGCCAAACCATTATCCTGCGCGGACCATCGGAAACACCTGTTGCCGGAGCCACCGTTCACGTGCTGAATACCCACTTAGTTACCCTGACGGATGATCGGGGGCAATCCCGGTTTGCCGCTTTGCCACCAGGCAAATACCAGGCATCGGTGAGCGCGCCGGGTTATGCAGAAAAACTAATCGATTTTGTTGTGGCAGGCCGCGAACCCGACACCCTGCTTTATCACTTGGAACGGTCGGTAAAGGAACTCGACGAAGTGCTGGTGACGGCGGGCAAGAAAGAAGAAAACAGCCAGGCCGTGGCGGCTTCCGTTACGACCATCAGCGCAAAGGAAACAGATGCCTTCAGACTATGGAATGGCGCGGCGCTGACGGCTTTCGCTCCGAATTTATATGCTGCCAATCCCGGAGACGGCAGAAACGTAATTTCGGTTCGCGGGATCACCTCGACGGCGTACGACCCCGCCGTGCTCACCACCATCGATGGCGTAACCCAGTTCAGCCTGGATACTTATATGCCCCAGCTTTTCGATGTGGAGCGCATCGAAATACTCCGCGGTCCGCAGGGTACATTGTACGGAAGAAATGCCCTGGGAGGTGTTGTCAACGTGATTACCCGCGAACCAGGAGACCGTCCTTCAGGCTATGCGTCCCAGTCTGTGGGCAACAAGGGAATCCGGCGCCTGACTGCTGCGTACGGCAGGCCCCTCATCAAAAAAAAATTATGGTTCCGGGTGGCGGGCCTTTATGAGGGCATGCAGGGATTTTATCACAATGACTATACCGGCGCCGCATTCGACCGGCAGCACCGCATCGCCATCAATGCCGAATTAAAATACCAGATGGG
>CAZZYD010000076.1:0-14205 GCA_964658175.1 uncultured Puia sp.
TATTCTTTTCGCTGAAGTAAATCGCGGTAGGCGGCAGGTGGCGAAGGCGTCGATCGCCGGATCGATAAAAAAGAAATCGTGTCTTCCACCAGCAGCGGTACCGTGCGGGGCACCAGTTGCCACCACATGTCGGCCCCCGTACTGTAGGGGGCCGCTTTCACGAGAAATCTGGCGGCCTGCCACAGACTGTCGTTGAAGTTGGTCTGGGCCCAGTTCCAGGGGTGATGATTCCCGTTGATCTCATCACCCGGACTTACGATAATAAATTCCCAGACCTTGCTGTAATCGATGGGCAAAATATGGTAGGCCGTATCTTCCATCGCTTTCCAGCTGGCATCGGTATTAACAATCTTCTCCTGGTCGGTCTCCCCCTGTAATAAAAAGGCGGTCTTGACTGACATCTGTACCCACGGGCCCTTCTCCCCATAATTCCACACGGTGGCCGCGATGGTATTTTTTCCAGGCTGAAGCCAGGGCCCGATATCATAGATGTCATATACCCAGCACTGGGGCGCACCCTGGGCCGGCCCATAGCCGACTTCCTTTCCGTTTACATATAGACGGTACCGGTTATCTGCTGATACACGAACGGGGAAATGGACGGGCGCCTGTGCCAGATCGATGTTCTTTCGAAAATGATAGACCCCGTATTCCCTGCCGGTTTTTCCGGGCATCGTGATCCAGCTGGCTGACCAGTAAGGATGCAACCAGTTGTCGGAGGCGGATTGTGAATGGGAAGACTGACCCACAAAAAACAGCAGTACAAACGGAATGATACGCCTCGGCATGTGATATCGAATATTCCGGAAGATACAGATCAATCAGAACCGGCGAATGGCCAATCAGTATATAATCTTTTCGGAATACGAGGATTTTCTCCCAAAATTCCCGCATATTTAACATATTATTCAATGCTGCTTTAAATTTGAATAAGAGATACCAAAATCTACGTTTATGAGAAAATTCAGTAACCTGTCCAACGGACAAGGGAAAATTCCGTTCTTTCTACTGTTGATGCTGGTCCTTTCGGTCAGTCTCCTCTCCTTTCATTCGCCATTTACCGATGCAAAAGCCGTGTCCGGCACCGTGAAGGACGCTGCAGGCCTTCCGCTTTCGAATGTTTCTGTAACGGTTCGCGGCAGAAGCGGCGGAACTTCCACAGACGCAAATGGAAAGTTTTCCATCATGGCGGAGGAAACAGACCATCTGATTTTTTCATATGTGGGATTTCTCACTAAAGATGTCGTAGTTGGATCTCAAACCGATCTCAGCATTTCGCTCGACAAAGACGTCAAAGCCCTGAACGATGTCGTGGTAACCGCCCTGGGGATCAAGCGCGATCGTCGGGCGCTGGGCTATTCAGTCACTACCGTTGACGGGGGCGCCCTCACAGAAGCCCGGGAAACTAATTTCGTAAATGACCTGGAAGGCAAAGTGGCTGGTGTAAACGTAAGCAATGTTGCTACGGGACCGGGCGGCTCTGCGAACGTGGTCATCCGCGGGATTTCTGATATCACCGGCGCGAATCAGCCCCTTTATGTAATCGATGGCATACCCATGCAAAACAGCACGTATCGGCAGACCGATCCCAACGGATATGGTGGTGGAGATGGCGGAGATGGTACCATCAATATTAACCCGGATGATATAGAATCGCTGACAGTGCTGAAAGGCGCCGCCGCAACTGCGCTGTACGGGTATCGCGGAAGCAAAGGAGTTATCCTAATCACCACCAAATCCGGAAAAAATGCCAAGGGTGCGGGTGTGGAGATCAATTCAAATTATGTGGTGCAGAACGTCATTGACAATACCGACTGGCAGAAAACGTACGGCCAAGGTTCCGATGGCATTGCGCCACCCACCGGGAATGATGCTTTTGAAACCGGTTTGTCAGGATGGGGCGCAAAGCTCGACGGATCACAAGTGTACCAGTTCGATGGTGTACAAAGACCCTACACCGCCGTCTCAGGCAATATCGGCCGTTTTTATAAAAATGGCGGTGCAGCCACCAATACAATTTCTTTCAGCAAGGCGCTGGGCGATGAAGGAAGCCTTCGTTTTTCCGCCAATGACCTGCACAATAGCAGTATCATTCCAAATGCCGGATTTAACCAGCAGTCCTTTACACTTTCCACTAATTACAAACTGGACAAACACCTCGAAATTCAGTTAAAGGCCCAATATTATAATGCGTTCACGCACAACCGCCCAAGCGTATCTGACGCCCCGGGAAGTGTAAATTTCGCCACCCTTTTCCTTCCGCCCAATGTGAATATCAAGGATCTGGCGCCGGGTTACAAAGCCGATGGTTCAGAAAATCAGTTTCTGGATGATGCGTACACGACGAATCCCTATTTCGCAGCTTATAAGTTTATTAATAATACACGTCGCAACCGGTTCATCGGATCAGCCGATCTGAAATATACATTCGACCAGGGGCTATACCTGGAACTTCGCGCAGGTGAAGACTATTTTGCTGACAGAAATACGCAGGTGACTCCAAATGGTACCGCCTACCAGACGGATGGCTTTATGCTGGAAGAAAATATAAAATCTACGGAATTGAACGTGGATGCGATTATCGGCGATCATTTCAAGGTTGGAAGTGATTTTGCCATTTCAGCACTCGTGGGTGTTAACAGCCGAAAGGCAGTCGTTGATCAGCTCGACGCGCAGGGAAATTCTTTTGAGACGCCCTATTTGTACACGATCGGTAACCTTGCCAGTCCTACAGAATATACACTCAACCCGGTCGTCGTGAATAAGTCGATCTATGGAACAGTGGATTTGTCTTATAAAAACTTTCTATATATCAGCGGGACCGGAAGAAATGACTGGTATTCAACGCTGGCACCGGGTAAAACGAATTATTTTTATCCGTCCGTCAGTGGATCGTTTGTCTTCTCTGAACTCGTAAAGGTACCGGGTATGGACATCGGAAAGTTGCGTTTGGGATATGCCGCTGTCGGCGGTGAAGCAGATGCTCCATATCAGACCCTGCTCGGCTACAACAATATTGGAAACCTGAACGGATACCCGATCGGTAATATCTCCAACGGAGGAACGGTACCCAATGCCAAACTGGAACCCTCTTCTACCAAAGAATTTGAAGTAGGGACCGAAATGACTTTTTTTGGAAACAGGATCCATATAGACGCGGCTTATTATAATAAAAAAGCCAGTCATGAAGTCATTCCAGCCGTGACCTCCAATACATCCGGCTATAGCGCGGTGTTGTTGAATTCCGGTATTATCCAGAATAAAGGTATCGAAGTGCTGCTGTCAGGCACTCTTGTGAAATCGAAATCTTTCATGTGGTCAGAAACGATCAACTTTTCCTATAATGTAAACAAGGTGCTGGCGCTTTCTTCAGGTTCCAGCAACTATCCGCTTGGCTATTCCAGGGCAGGTGAAGATGAAGGCATCGGCGTGGCTTACATGTCACAAACGCTCGGCAAGTCTGCCTATCAGATTTTTGTTGCTGATCCCGTTCGCGACGACAAAGGAAATATCGTGATTGACCCGCTCACCGGCGCACCCGAACAGGGCACAAACTATGTGGATAAAGGATCCGGCATCGATCCATGGACAACCGGTCTTACCTCTGAATTCAGGTATAAACATTTTAACTTCTCTTTTCTGATCGATGGCAAATTCGGCGGAAAGATCTTCTCGGGAACGAACTGGTACGGTTACCAATTCGGCCTAAGTAAAGAAACCCTGGCTCTCCGGGGTGAGCGTTTTGGCAGCAACCAGTTGTATCCACAGGATTATGCGGCACAGGTAATTACAAATAACCCGGCCATTTTCGTTTACAATGCCAGTTTTATTAAATTCAGGCAGATCATTTTCGGATATACTTTTCCGGCGAGCCTGTTCAAGAACAAGATTCAGGGCATCACCATCAGTGCGGTGGCAAGAAATGTGTTCACGATCAAAAAACATACACCGAACATCGATCCGGAATCAAATTTTTCAAACGGTCCACAAGGCATCGAACAGGCCCAGGTGCCCTATACGAGAACCTTTGGTTTGAACCTGAATGCGAAATTTTAAAACGATCATCTGTAATCATCATAAGAAATTTATTATGAAACCACAATCACTTTTTATTCTTGCCAGCGCCATACTCCTGATGACGTTAGCCTCCTGTAAAAAGGATCTTTTGAACACCAATACGGATCCAAACGCCGTATCGGTGGATGTGTTCGATCCCAATAACATTCTGACCACTACCCAACTTTTATATACTGGTAGCACCGACAATGCGATCGAGGTGGAAGAAACGGAAATTCAGGGTGCCGGCTGTTTCATCCAGCATTTTGCCTCAACCTCCGGCTTTTTCTTTGGAGACAAATATCTTTTCAGTCCGGGTGGCTGGGGATCCTTCTTCGATCATGCATATACCAGCGGAGCTAAATTCGCCGTGGATTTGGTAAATACGACGGCGGGCAAGCCACAGTATGCAAACCTGCACCAGATCGCACGCATCATGAAAGCGCTGGTTTTCGAACGCATTACCGACGTATACGGAGACGTTCCTTATTTTCAGGCGGGACTCGCTTACCACGCCTCAGTTTATTTTCCGAAGTATGATGCGCAAAAAGATATTTACGCCGATCTTTTGAAAGAAGTGTCAGAAGCTACGGATAGTCTCGACACCAATGGCGATCATCCCGTGGGTGATATGTTTTATTCGCAAGCCACGGTGGGCGATCAGATCGATCAATGGCGCAAATTCGGAAATACCCTGTTGCTTCGCATGGCCATGCGACTTACGAAAGTGGATCCGGCCACAGCCCAGGCCATTGTGACCAAAGTACAGGGACAGACCTTTACCAGCAATGACGATAACGCCATCGTACCGCATGGCACCAATGACCCGCTTACCATCAACCGCATCTATCGGGGGATCGGGGAAGATGGAGATATCCAATTGTCCTGTCAGCTTAGTGACACATTAGTCAATTTATTAAAGTTTACCAACGACCCGAGATTGCCGGTTTTGGCGTTTGTATATGACACTGCTTTTTCCCCCGGGGACCTTAATCCTGAAGGATCGAGCGATCCGGCTGACCAGGTGGGATTGCCCAATGGTTATGATGGTGGCAATACAGCCCACGGTATCATCAATGCACCTAACTATCTAGGCAACATACTTTATTATTCAAGACCCAGTCCGATTGTCTTCAATCCGACTGCGCCGACCCTGGTGCTGACCTATGCGGAATCTGAACTGCTGTTGGCAGATGCGGCCAAACGCTGGGGTATTGGCGATCCAACGCAGCACTATAACAATGGGGTACTGGCGGCCATTACCCAGTATGGTGTTTTTGGCGATGACGGTGTGATTTCAAATGATGATGCCCAGGATTACCTGGATAATAATCCCTACAATGATGGCGACGGATTAGAACAGATCAATACCCAGTTCTGGATCGCCACTTTCTTCAATGAATATGAAGCCTGGAGCAATTATCGCCGTACCGGCTTCCCGGCACTGATTCCGGTTTCAGGTTATCCCGGCAGTCAATCGCCCGGCGCCATTCCGCGCAGGATGGCCTATTCAACCATCGATAAACAGGTTAACACGACAAATTATAATGCGGCAGTCGCTGCGCTTCCCGGCGGTGATAAAATTACCAGCCGGATGTGGTGGGATGTAAACAATTAGTCAGGGAAAACGAACAACAGGATCACGACCATGCAGGCAGCACCGAAAGTCAGGCTTCGCTCACTGGATTTTTTTCGCGGACTAACGGTGGCCGGCATGATCCTGGTAAACAATCCCGGGGACTGGGGGCATATCTATGCCCCGCTGGAACATTCGGTGTGGAACGGTTGCACGCCGACGGACCTGGTATTTCCCTTCTTTCTTTTTATCGTCGGCGTTTCGATCGTGTACGCAATGGCCGGCAAAAAAGAGATACCGGCCGATCACGGCCGCCTGATAGGAAAAGCCGCCCGCAGAAGTCTTACGATCTATCTGCTGGCGATGCTGCTCAACCTGATTCCGAAATTTAATTTTGCGCATTTGCGCTTCCTGGGCGTGCTTCCCCGCATCGCCATCGTTTTCTTTATCTGTTCCGTGATTTTCATAAAGACCTCCAGGAAAACACAGGTATGGATTTTCTGGAGCATCCTGATCGCCTATTATCTGATCATGAATTTTATTCCGGTGCCCGGCATCGGTCCATCGAACCTGGAACCATCCACCAACCTGGCGGCCTGGCTGGATACCCTGATCCTGACGCCAAACCATATGTGGTCGGGATCAAAAACATTCGATCCGGAAGGAATCCTCAGCACGCTGCCCGCAATCGGCACCTGCCTGCTCGGGATCTTCACCGGCAACTGGCTGCAAAAAAAAGACATCTCCTCCGAAACCAAAACTTCCTGGCTTTTTTCCGTGGCCGGTCTGCTGATCCTGGCCGGACTGATCTGGAACGGATTTTTTCCGATGAATAAAGCGCTGTGGACCTCGTCGTTTGTTTTATTTACCGGTGGCCTGGCCATGGCCGTGCTCACTTTATCCTTTTGGCTGATCGATGTGCAGGGAAGACAACGCTTTATTGAACCCTTCGTAGCTTTTGGTTCCAATGCGATCACCATTTATGTCGTGTCGGGCTATTTGCCGGAACTGATCGGGTCTATCCCCGTAACGGATGCCGGCGCCAAATCGAACCTTTGGTCTTACGGTTATCACCACCTGTTTACTTCCTGGCTGTCGCCCGTCAACGCCTCCGTGGCAAGCGCGCTCGTATACGTTGCCATCCTGTCCATCCCGATGATCTGGATGTACCGCAAGAAAATCTTCATTCGCCTGTAACTACACCACCATGAACAGACTCCTCGTTTTGTGTTGCTTTTTATCGCTGCTGCAGCTGAAAAGCAGGGGACAAACCATGGCCATTGTGCCTAAACCGTTTTCCGTAACGCCCACTCCCGGAAAATTCATCTGTGGCCCCGCCACGACTATCTGGACCGACTCATTGAGTCTGTCATCCGCCAATTATCTTCAGCACTATATCGACAGCTTTTACGGATTGAATCTGACCGTGAAACTGCAGGCGCCACCGGTGCCGGTACAGGGCATCGTACTCCAGGAGAACACCGGAGACAGCGTCAGCGAAACGTATCGCCTGAAAATTACGCCGGCCGCCGTGCAGGTAATCGGGGATGCCGCAGGTGTTTTTTATGGCGTTCAGTCCATCATTCAATTGCTCCCCGCCGATCCAAAAAAAGAAATCGTCCTGTCCTGCGGACGAATCGTTGACAAACCGCGTTTTGCCTGGCGTGGACTCAGTCTCGATGCCAGCCGTCATTTCTTTTCGGTCGCAGAAGTGAAAAAATATATCGACCTGATGGCGCATTATAAACTGAATCGCTTTCACTGGCACCTCACCGATGATGAGGGCTGGCGCATACAGATCGATCAGTATCCGCTGTTGACTTCGGTAGCTTCTAAAATGAATGTGTGGGCTGCGGAAAAAAAGTTCAGGCCGATGACAAATATCGTGGATGGCGGTTCGGAAGGATTTTATACCAAGAATGACATCCGGGAAGTGGTGGCGTATGCTAACGAAAGACATATCAGCGTGCTGCCGGAAATAGAAATGCCGGGCCATTGCGAAGCAGCCGTATATGCATACCCATGGCTTGGCTGCGCGGACTCCACGGGCCAGAAACAAAAACAACTGCCCTGGCCGAGAACCAGGATGTATGATGTCAGCGACCGGGTGTTTCAATTCCTCGACAGTGTTTTACTCGAAGTGATGGAACTGTTTCCCTTTGAATATATTCATATCGGTGGTGACGAAGCGGAGATGAAAGACTGGCTGAAAAGTCCTTCGGCGACCGCGCTGATGAAAAAAGAAGGACTGCAAAACGAAAAAGAAGTGCAGAGTTATTTTATCCGGCGGATGGAAAAATTTTTGCTGGCGCACCATAAAAAGCTGATCGGCTGGGATGAGATACTGGAAGGTGGTCTTGCGCCGTCAGCGACAGTGATGAGCTGGCGCGGGGAAGAAGGGGGCATCGCTGCCGCAAAAATGGGTCATCCGGTGGTGATGACACCGCTGCCCTATGTGTATTTTGACGCGCCGCAAAGCGACGATCCGACCGAACCGATCGGCTGGAATTATCCGCTTTCCTGGCAGCATGTATACGAGTATAATCCGGTACCCAGTGTATTGACGGCAGCAGAAGCGCCCCTGGTCATGGGCGTACAGGCAAATATCTGGGCCGAGAAAATTCCGAGCGATGCGCACCTCGAATACATGGTGTATCCCCGGGTGATCGCCCTGGCGGAAGATGCCTGGACCCCGCAAAATCAAAAACATCTTTCTTCCTTTACTGACCGGCTGAACAAGCAATACCATCTTCTCCACCTCTGGAAAGTGAATGCCCGCATGCCAGATCTCAAGGGACCTGCAGAGATTGTTTGCAGCAATATGCGAGATTTTGTAGAAGAGTTTTCTTATCCCGTGCGGGAATCAAAAATATACTATACCCTCGACGGCAGTAAACCTGACAGCAATTCAATCCAGTATGCCGGACCCTTCCTGCTTCATTTTAACCAGGCGGACAGCGTGATCCTCCGTACGCTGGTGACCACACGGCTAAGCAGTCAGCAGCGGTTCCAGCAGGCGATCATTCGCAGGGTGTCGCTGGGCGGGCCGGTCGATACCACTCGCCTGCAGGGCATCCGTTACCAGTTATTCGCCCGGCAGCTGGAACCCGATTCGCTGGCTAAAGACAGCGCATACCGCATGGGCTCGTTACCGGATATTTCCCTGCCGGCGGATAGCAGTGCCAGTGGTTTTCACACGGCACTGATCAGCGGCGTGCTCGATATAACACATGCGGGAAGATTTATATTCAGGATACAATCCGACGGAGAAACCCTTTTAAAGATCAATGGCAAAGAAGTACTCAGCAACGAAGGTTATCATGGCACTGCGTTGCGGGGAACCTTACTGGATCTGCCAGCGGGGCGGTATCCGTTCAGTATATGGTATGGAAATGAAGACCAGGGCAGGAAACTATCGCTCGATATCGTTCCGGGTCCTGGTGCCGCGGGTAGCATCCGCTGATGGCGCCGGCATTTCATTTCAATGGCCAGCATCTGTCATTCATAAAAAGAGCAGGAAGATGCTGTCATCTTCCTGCTCTTCTCGTTGTAATTCGTTTGATCAATAGGCTGCGACGCCTGCTTCAGCGACTTCCTGGTCCTGTTTGCCGCCACCGCCACTCACACCGATGGAGCCAACCACCTTACCGTCTTTCTTCAGTGGAATACCACCCGCAAAGATCATGATCTTGCCGTCATTGGACGCATTGATCCCGTAGAATTGCTGTCCGGGTTGGGAATTGTCGCCAAGATCCTTGGTGCTGATATCGAAAGCTCTGGAGGTATAGGCTTTCTTGATCGAAATATCGATGCTGCCGATCCAGGCGCCATCCATCCGCACATGGGAGATCAGGTTTCCGCCCGCATCTGCAACCGCAATATTCATTGGCTGGCCGATTTCCGTTGCCTTCGCTTCCGCAGCAGCGATTATTTTTCTGGCATCTTTAAGTGTGATCATACTTGAATTTTATAAAGGTTGATGATAAATTAAGATTTGCAATAAGGTCCTGATTCTTCCACAGGATATTTTTTTTCCAGGTCCACGTTGTTAAAGCTTTTTATATTTCCCCAGGAAAAAATGCGCTCAAAAACCGGCAGAAGCCTGTTGTTTTTGATCTTGGAAAGGAAATATATTTCGTGCTCTTTTTCTTTGATACCCATGTCGTAGAGCAGCTGATCGTGGCTATGGTTACCCATCCCGTTAAAAAATTGTTTCATCCGGAAATATTCGCAGACATTGCCGCTTTCCAGACTCCCAGCAAAATAAAATGGCATAAACCATCCGATGACATAGCAGCTTGCCGAAATCATCTTTCCGATAACATGAAAACGAAACTCATACCATTTTGACACCGGTATATCATATTGCTTCATGATGCCGAGTACTTCGATCCGGTGATTCCACTCATCCAATTCTATTTGCCGGATGGCAGCCCGCTGATCCGGATCCCGCACGGCAGCTGCATGTCCCTGGTAGGCAAAAGCAGCCGCCTTTTCGGCGGAATAGGCTTTCTGCAGCAGCTGGCAAAGTTCAGGATGTGGGAGCACAAAATAATTTAAAGTATCGTTGTATAAACGCTACCGCAATAAAGATAATCTTTGCTGAGCCAACTATCGGACTCGAACCGACGACCCTTTCATTACGAATGAAATGCTCTACCAACTGAGCTAAGTTGGCCATTGTCAGTGGCGGCACAAATATAAATCGTTCCGTAAAAACAATATTGTAATAATTACCGGGTCTCCAGACGAACGATATCATCTAATGGGACATCCGCCCCTTCGGCAGGATATAAAAAAACGCCTTCCGGCTGTTGTTTGAATTTTACCGGCGCATTGCCTGGAAACGCCTGCGCACTCCGGATTTTTGCCGTCAAACCCGGGATGAAAATAAAGTCTGCTGCTCCCTTGTGCAGAATATGAACATACAACACCGTTCCTTTTTTTGTGATCGTGCCCCAGGGCTGCGGCGGGATCACGTTTCCGCGGGTACCATAAATACTTTCGCCGTTTGCTGACATCCATTTTCCCAGTTTGGCCAGCGTGTCCTGGAATTCAGTTTGCACTTTTCCATTGGGCATCGGCCCGATATTCAGCAGGAAATTACCATTGCGGCCAGCCCCCTGAACGATATAGCGCACCAGTTCGGGCACCGATTTGTAGGTGCTGTCGTTGATGGTGAATCCCCAGTTGGCATTCATGGTTTCACAGGTCTCGAGGGGCAGCGACCGGCTGACGGCACCTGTGACCCAGCCAGTGGTGTTTTCGCCGGGAAGGTCGCGTTCAAACATCTGGAAATCTTCTCCGGCGCGCGCACTGTGGTGATGATTATTCCCGATCATTGCCTGGGGTTGCAGGGAGTGAATGAGCTGGTAAATCTCCTCAAAATGCCAGTTGGCGCCGAACCGCTCCCATTCTCCGTCGAACCAGATGCCGGCAATCTCGCCATAATTCGTCAGCAATTCTGTGAGCTGCGCTTTCATAAAACCGATATAGTGATTCCAGTCCGTTTGGGCGGGAGCGCCATCCACGATCGGCCGGCCGAAGCCATAGTCATCCCTTCCCCAGTCAAGCAGCGAATAATAAAAAAATAGTTTAATACCCTGGCGGTGGCACTCATCGGCCAGTTCTTTCAGCGGATCACGGTGAAACCTTGTCGCGTCCATGATATTGTAAGCAGATGCTTTTGTCTGGAACATACTGAACCCGTCGTGGTGACGGGACGTGATCGTGATATATTTCATGCCGGCTGCTTTGGCCATCGTCACCCAGGCCTTCGCATCGAAATCAAGCGGATTAAAAAATGAAGGCAGCCGCGCGTAATTTTTATACGCAATTTTTTCATTATGCATCACCCATTCACCATCACCCAGGATGCTGTAGACGCCCCAGTGAATAAACAATCCGAATTTCCGGTCCTGAAAATCTTCCCGGGCCGCCAGGTTTTCCCTGGTCGGCTGATAGTCAGACTGGCTTTTTGCGGAAGTCGCGAGCAGGCAGCCGGCGACCACCAGGCGTAAAATTTTGCTCATACGGAGATTGATATCGTGAATTTACCGATCATGGAGCATACCGGATCATTAAAACCATATTATTCTTACCTTACCCTTTTCATTTTTTAACCACTGTTACGATGAACCATAACCGGGATTCCAGAAGAAGATTTCTGCAGCAGCTGGGCACGTCGGGCCTGTTGCTCGCCGCCACACCACTTGCCGGACTGGCGGCCGAAAAAGCTGAAGAACGCCAGATACGTTACGACCGGCCATTCTCACCCAATGACAAAGTGAATCTGGCCGTAATCGGTTTCGGCATACAGGGCCATTCCGATGTTTCTGTCGCCGTAAAAGTTCCAGGCGTAGTGCTCGTGGCTGCCTGCGATCTGTATACGGGAAGGCTGGAAAACGCCAAAGAAATGTACGGGGCGAATGTCTTCACCACGAAAAATTATATGGAGATCCTGAACCGGCCGGATGTGGATGCGATCATCATCGCCACGCCGGACCTCTGGCATGCCCGGATCATCAAAGACGCTTTAAAGAAAGGCAAAGCCATTTATTGCGAGAAACCGATGGTGCACCTCATCAGTGAGGGCATGGGCGTGGTGGAAGCCGCTAAGGCAAGCAAAAGCATCGTGCAGATCGGCAGCCAGCGGGTGAGCAGCATCGTGTATGCCAAGGCCCAGGAACTGCTGAAAGCCGGCGAGATCGGCAAACTGAATATGGTGAACGCCGTCTATGACCGGCAGAATGCGATCGGCGCCTGGGAATACACCATGCCGCTGGATGCATCCCCGGAAACAGTCGACTGGAACAAGTATATCGAGGGCATGAATAAATTTCCCTACGATCCGAAGAAATTTTTCTGGTGGAGAAATTACCGCGATTTCGGAACGGGCGTGGCCGGAGATCTTTTTGTTCACCTGATCTCGGGCACCCATTTCATTACCGGTTCCATCGGCCCCACAAAAATATTTTCCAGCGGCCAGCTCTCCTACTGGAAGGATGGCCGCGATGTGCCGGACGTGATGACGGGCATCATCCAATATCCGGATACGGCAGCGCATGCGGCCTTCCAGATGACGCTTCAGGTGAATTTCATCAGCGGTACCGGCGGTTCGCAGGTTATTAAACTGGTTGGGGAAGAAGGCACCATCGAAATCAAGGGCAACGGACTGACGGTACACCACAGCTATATGGCCAAAGCCATCGGAAGCGGCACGGGTGAAGCCATCAATACGTATACAAAAGCGATGCAGGACAGTCTGGCCACGGCCTATAACAATAAATATTCCGCCGACGACCGCAAGGCACCCACCAAACCCGATATAAATTTCAATGCACCGGAAGGATACAGCGATCACCTGGACCACATGACCAATTTCTTCGATGCCATACGGTCGGGAAAAACGGTGGTGGAAGATCCGACCTTCGGATTCAGGGCCGCCGCGCCGGCACTTGCCTGCAATGAAAGTTATTTCCAGCAGAAGATCGTAAACTGGGATCCGGAAAAAATGAAAGTGACCGGATAATAAAGTCATCTCATTCATCAATCAACTAAAAACACAAATATGAAAATGATTGCCCGCCTTTTTGTTTTCCTCGGCGCTGCCTGGCTGTATGCCGGTTGCAGCGGCGGAACGTCCAGCGCCCCGCCGGCTGATTCCACGACAGTCGTAAAAACAGCCGACAGCGGCAGCACCGCCGGATTTAAACTCGGGGTTCAGATGTGGACCTTCAGCAAATTTTCTTTTACGGAAGCGCTGGATAAAGTGGACAGCTCAGGAATTAAAAATATTGAAGCGTATAACGGCCAGCCAATGGTGCCTGGCAGCAAGGAGACCTTTGGCATTGCGATGAGCGGTGCGAGCAAAGTGAAAGTGCATGCGTTGCTGAAAGCAAAAGGCATCAGCATCGTGGCGATGGGCGTGATCATACCGAAGGACCGGGCCGAATGGATCAAATATTTTGAACTGGCCAAAGAATTCGGATTCAGTTACCTGACCGCAGAACCGATCAAGACGCAATGGGATATGGTGGATAGTCTCGCCGGCGTTTATGGTATACCGGTAGCCATTCACGATCATCCGAAGCCGAACATGTACTGGTCGCCTGATTCCGTGCTGGCCGCCGCCAAAGGCCATCCGCATATCGGATCCTGCGCGGATGTCGGTCATTGGGCCAGAAACGGTTTGAACCCCGTGGACTGCCTGAAAAAGCTGGAAGGGCATATTATCGGCGTGCACCTGAAGGATATCGTAAAATTTGACAATCCGAAAGCAGCAGATACCGTTGTTGGCAAAGGAGTGATTGACTTCGCCCCCATTTTTGCCGAACTCAAGCGTCAGCGTTTTTCCGGGATGCTCTCCATCGAACATGAATCGAACTGGTATCATAATCTTCCCGATGTGATTGCCACGAAATCCTTTTATGAAGATCAGCTGTCCAAACTGAAATAAAAAAAACCACCTGTTTTGCAGGTGGCCTTGGGGGTTAAAAGGGACAAGGTTTAGTGAGTTCAGGATTATTTCCTGTTTAGGGTAGAACAAAGATGCAGTACTCCCCGCTGATAGG
>CAZZYD010000077.1:0-14041 GCA_964658175.1 uncultured Puia sp.
AACCCGGCAGCAGCGGATCGCTTCGTACATTTCTCGCAGGCGCTTCCTACAAGTATGAAACGGGCATGAAAGACCTCGCGATGAAACCCGGTCGCAGTCTGCGCGAGTTTCTGCACTGGCCGGTGCTGCGCGGCCTGCTCCGCCTGAATCTTTTTTCTTCGATCCGCAGCCATGTAAACCATTATTTCAAAAGCGACCGCATCCGCATGCTGATGGAGTTCCCATCTCTTTTTCTCGGCGCCCTTCCGGCAAATACCCCGGCACTGTACAGCCTGATGAATTATGCCGACATGCAGGGGGGTACCTGGTATCCGGAAGGCGGCATGTACCGCGTCGTGCAATCCATGCATGAGCTCGCCCTGTCGCTCGGCGTTCAGTTTGACTTTAACCAGGAAGTGCTCTCCATTGAGACGGGCGACGGGGATATCCGCAGGCTCAAAACCCAGGACCGGACCTACGACACCCAGGTGGTGATTTCAGGGGCTGACTATCATTTCACCGAATCCCTGTTGCCATCATCCGACCAATCCTATACCGCCGCCTACTGGGAAAGTCGTAAGATGGCCCCCTCCTGCCTCTTGTATTTTATCGGTCTCAACAAAAAGATCCCGGGGCTCCGGCACCACACGCTGTTCTTCGACGAATCCTTTGAAGACCATGCCCGCGACATCTACCATCGGCCGGACTGGCCCGGGAAACCACTGTTTTACGTCAGTGCCACCTCTGTCACCGATCCTGCTGCAGCGCCACCGGGCTGTGAAAACTTATTCTTCCTCATACCGGTCGCGGCCGGACTGACCGGTGATACGGAAGCCTTGCGGGCACGATATTTCAATATGATACTCGAACGGATGGAAAAACGGTACGGTACGCAAATGGCAGACGCCATCGTGGTAAGGAAAGATTTTGCGCTGCAGGACTTCGAACAGCGTTATCATTCATTTAAAGGAAATGCCTACGGCTTAGCGAATACCTTATGGCAAACCGCCCTCCTGAAACCATCCTGCAAAAGTAAAAAGCTCGGCAACCTGTATTATTGCGGTCAGCTCACCGTTCCAGGTCCGGGTGTTCCGCCGT
Source organism: uncultured Puia sp. (assembly GCA_964658175.1). Classification (GTDB taxonomy): domain Bacteria; phylum Bacteroidota; class Bacteroidia; order Chitinophagales; family Chitinophagaceae; genus Puia. Next base: position 1,078 of record CAZZYD010000077.1, read on the forward strand.
CGCTGGTAAGCGGGGAGATTGCGGCAAAGGAAGTACTCAAAAAATTTCATTGAATTGAAGTAAATTGTAGCTATGATTTCGGTCTTTCATCAGGTAAGCCAGGATTGCAGCCGTGTAACCACCAGGGCCTACAGTACATCTTTCTTTTCTGCCATTCGCTTATTGCATAAAGACCTCCGCACACCCATCTGCAATATTTATGGAATGGTCCGTTTCGCCGACGAGATCGTGGATACCATGCACGAATATCCCAAAGCCTGTTTGCTGCGTGAATTCAGGGATGAAACCAATCTGTCCATCCGCCGGGGGATCAGCCTCAATCCGATCCTCCACAGTTTTCAGCTCACCGTAAACAAGTATGCGATTGATCCGGCGCTGATTGAAAATTTTTTCGAAAGCATGGAAATGGATCTCGCACAAACAGCGTATGACCCTGACCAATATGAAAAATATATTTACGGAAGCGCGGAAGTGGTCGGCCTGATGTGCCTCCAGGTATTCTGTGAAGGAGATCTGGCCAGCTATGAAAAACTTAAACCTTACGCGCGCTCGCTGGGGGCGGCTTTTCAGAAAGTAAATTTCCTGCGGGATATCAAAGCCGATTTCAATGGCCTCAACCGGATTTATTTTCCCGGGGTTGATTTCCTGAATTTCCGTCGCACCGAAAAGCTCGCCATCGAAAAAGACATTGAAAAGGATTTTCAGCATGCATTGAAAGGAATTCTGCAGCTGCCGATCAAAGCGCGATTCGGGGTGTATGTGGCGTATAAATATTATATGACCCTGTTCAAAAAAATCCGAACCCTCCAACCCGAACGGGTGTTGCAGGCCCGGATCCGGATTCCGAGTTATCACAAACTGGTGATCCTCCTGCGCGCAGGATTAAAAAACAATTGTCCTTTTTACAGTTTGAAAAGGGCAGCCAATACGATGATATGAACGCCTGGTGGTTTGCCGGAATTATACTGATTACTTTTTGTGTGATGGAAGGCGTTGCCTGGCTCATGCATAAATATGTGATGCATAACCTTCTTTGGAACCTGCATGAAGATCATCATCAGCCGACCCCCGGCTTCTTCGAAAAAAACGACGCCTTCTTTCTGATCTTTGCTGTACCCTGTTTTTTCAGTCTGCTGATTGGCACCTACTACCATATCTATTGGTTACAGGCGGTTGGCTATGGGGTGATGGCGTACGGTATCTGTTATTTTCTGGTTCACGAAGTGATCATTCACCAGCGTTTCAAATGGTTCACCCGCTCCAACAACACGTACATCAAAGCCGTCCGCTGGGCCCATAAGATGCACCACAAACATCCGGGCAAAGAAGACGGAGAATCTTTCGGGATGTTATTCGTACACAAAAAATACTTCGACAAGATCCGGCGCGACAATGACATCCAGCGCGCTTCAGCCAGCAAAAAAACACCCTCGCATTCCTGACCCATCCACGCCATACGATTATATCGTCTCCGGACTGGGATGCGCCGGCATGAGTTTCCTGGTGCGGCTGCTGGACAGCGGGAAATTCGCTGATAAAAAAATTCTCGCCATCGATCAGTCGGAAAAAAACAGCAACGACCGCACCTGGTGTTTCTGGGAAAAAAGCCCCGGGCCCTTTGAAAGCATCGTTCACCAAAGCTGGGACCATCTCCGGTTTTTTAGCGAACAAGTCTCCCGCGATATGGACATCAGCCCGTATCGGTATAAAATGATCCGCGGCATCGAGTTTTATAGGTATTGCCTCAACCGCATAAAATCCGCCGGCAATGTGGAAATCCGGTATGGAACCGTCAGCCGTCAGCAGAGCGATGCGACCGGGACCTCGCTTTATCTCGATGACGAAAAAATGACCGCGGGCTTTATTTTCAACAGCATACCCTATCCTGAAGAAACACCGGATCCAGGTTGTCACCATCTGCTGCAACATTTTACCGGCTGGGTCATCGAAACGGATGAGCCTGTATTCGATCCAGCCTGCGCCACGCTCATGGATTTCCGGACCGACCAGCGGAACGGAACGGCCTTCGTATATGTGATGCCGTTCACGCCGCACAAGGCACTCGTCGAATACACGCTGTTCTCCGCCGCATTACTGGAAGCTTCCCAGTATGCCGCAGGCATCAGGGAGTATCTCGCCCTGATCGGGATCATGGAATATCGCATCGTGGAAACTGAATTCGGCGTCATTCCGATGACGAACCGCCGATTTCCAAAAAACAGTCACCATATATACCACCTGGGCAGCGCCGGCGGTGAGACCAAACCCTCCAGCGGATATACGTTTTCTTTTATACAAAAACGGGTACAACGGCTTGTCCGGGATTTGGTTCTTTACGGTGAGCCGCAACCGGAGCGAAAAAAACGCCGCTTCGATTTTTACGACAGCGTACTCCTGAATGTGCTCGCAACCGGGAAAATGACCGGCGCCGCGGTATTTGGAGACTTGTTTGCCCGCAACCGGGCAGAAGACATTTTTGCTTTTCTGGATAATGAGAGCAGTATCCGCCAGGACATAGCCGTCATCGGCAGTTTGCCGAAAATGCCCTTCCTGCGGGCCGCCTGGCAGGAAAGACGCTCGCTATGCTAGGCGGGCACGAAATTTTATACATTTGAAGCATGTCGCTGAGTCAATATCAAAAGAAACGGAGTTTTGCCGCCACCCCTGAACCAACCGGTGGTAAACCGGTGAAAAACCAGTTGCAGTTCGTGGTGCAGAAACACGATGCGACCCGTCTGCACTATGATTTTCGCCTGGAGCTGGACGGCGTGCTGAAAAGCTGGGCGGTTCCGAAAGGACCATCCCTCAATCCGACAGACAAACGCCTTGCCATGCAGGTGGAAGATCATCCCTTCGATTATAAAAATTTCGAGGGGATCATTCCCGACGGCAATTACGGCGCTGGTACCGTGATCGTATGGGACGAAGGCACCTACGAGCCACTTGAAAAAACGACAACCAAGGCAGCCGCAGAAAAGTTGCTCGCTAAGGAAATAAAGGCGGGCTCGGTGAAAATCCGGATGCAGGGGAAAAAGCTCAAGGGAGAATTTGCGCTCGTAAAACTAAAAGGGAAAGATGACAATGCCTGGCTGCTGATCAAACACCGGGATCAGTATGCGAGTGAGACACCCGTGACAGAAAAAGACAAATCGGTGGTATCGAAAAAAACCATCGAACAAATGGCTGTCAACAAAAAAGCCGCTGAATGGAAAAGCAACCGTTCCGCCGCCGCAAAAGTCGCATCCGTAAGCAAGGCAAAACCGCCCGCGAAAAAGAAAGCCGTCATCAAAAAAAAAATGCCCGCCAGCATCGCCCCGATGCTGGCCACCCTCGTTGACAAGCCGGTTGACCAGGAAGGCTGGATCTACGAAGTGAAATGGGATGGCTATCGGGCCATTTCCTTTCTGCAAAATGGAAAGGTGGAAATCCAGTCCAGGAACCAGAAATCTTTCAACGAAAAATTCTATCCCATCACGGACGCCCTCAGAACCTGGAAGACCGCTGCGATCCTGGATGGGGAGATCATGGTGCTGAATGATAAAGGCGTTTCGAATTTCGGATCTCTTCAGAACTGGCGCAGTGAAGCGGATGGCAACCTGATCTATTATATTTTCGACATGCTCTGGTACGAAGGCGAGGATTTAATGGAACTGCCGCTGCTGGAACGCCGGGAACGTTTGCGCGAAGCCATACCCTCGTCTGACGCCTTCAAACTCAGTGAGAACTTCGATGCCAGCGCCACCGCATTTTTCGAACTGGCAAAGAAAAAAGGACTGGAAGGCATCATCGCAAAAAAAAATGACAGCATCTATATTCCAGGCGCGCGGTCGCGCGACTGGTTGAAAATAAAAACCAGTCAGCGGCAGGAAGTGGTGATCGGCGGATATACGGTAAATGAAGGAACATCGAAAAATTTCAGCGCCTTGCTCGCCGGCGTATACGACAATAAAAAACTGCATTATATCGGAAAGATCGGTACGGGATTCAACAGCAAACAGCAGGCAGACATGATGAAACAGTTTAAGCCGCTGATCGTTAAAACCCCGCCCTTCGACACCGAACCCGATGTAAACAAGCCTTCGCGTTTCAGACCCAATCCTCCACACGCAACAGTATACTGGCTAAAGCCCAGCCTGGTTTGTGAAGTAAGTTTTGCGGAACTGACTTCCGAAGGCGTGATGCGCCACCCGTCATTTGAAGGCATGCGGGAGGACAAGAAACCGACTGAAATAAAAAAAGAAATCCCTGTGGCTATAAAAGAAACGGCTCCGGCAAAAACGAAAAAACCGGCTAAGAAGGAAGCGCTCGAAACCGCAAAGATCATCGTGCCCGTGTCGGCAAAAAACAGGAAAACACTACTCAATCCATCGGAAGAAACACAGGTGAAAAAAATCGGTGGACATGACCTGACCTTCACGCACCTGAGTAAAATATACTGGCCAAAGGACAATATCAGCAAGCGCGATATGCTGAATTATTATTATCAGGTGGCGCCGCTGATCCTTCCCTACCTGAAAGACCGGCCGCAATCGCTGAACCGCTTTCCGAACGGGATCGCCGGGCCGAGTTTTTACCAGAAAGACGTGACGGGCAAGGTGCCGGACTGGGTAAAGAAATTTCCTTATACCACCGATGGGGAGAAAAAAAATTTCATGGTTTGTGAAGATGACGCAGGGCTGTTGTATATGGCCTCGCTCGGATGCATCGAACTTAATCCCTGGAGCAGCCGCATATCGAAACCCGATCAGCCGGACTGGTGTATCATAGATCTTGATCCCAATAAAAAAACCAGCTTCGAACAGGTAATCCAGGCAGCACTGGAAACGAAAAAAGTGCTGGACAGCGCGGGCATTCCTTCTGTCCCGAAAACTTCCGGCTCCACGGGCATGCACATCTATATTCCGCTCGGCGCCAAATACAGCTATGAGCAGTCAAAAGAATTTGCGCGGCTTATCGTAACCATCGTGCAAAGCATGATTCCCGATTTTACAAGTATCGAGCGCATGGTGCAAAAAAGAAAAGGGAAAATGTACCTGGATTTTCTGCAGAACCGTCCCCAGGCAACCATCGCTGCCCCCTACTCCCTCCGGCCCAAACCCGGCGCTACGGTTTCCACGCCGCTTGACTGGACGGAAGTAAAGAAAGGGCTCACCATGCAGGCTTTTACGATAAAGAATGTGATGACGCGATTTAACCGGGTGGGTGATCTGTTCAAGCCGGTGCTTGGTAAGGGAATGAATATGGAATCGGTGATCAAAAAACTGTCGGCCGTGTATACTGGAAAGCCCAGTAAATAAGCAGGGCTTGTACGGGCAGGCGAAGCCATGCCATCCAGGTATTAGGATTATTTGCTTTACTGAAATTCACGAGCATCTGGATATTGGCGGGAAATACGGCGATCAGCAGTGCGATGATGCACCATGCGCCAAATATTCTCGTAGCCGGAAATAACAATAGTCCTCCGCAAATGATTTCAGCAGCCCCGCTCACCCACACGATCTCATCCCGCCAGGGTAATCCATGCGGCACGATGGACCGGTACATGTTCGGGCGAATGAAATGATTGATGCCCGCAAGCACATACAAAACCACCTGGGCATAGAGTCCGAACCATTTCATGATCAGCAAATGTATGCCGAATTACTTACCTTGAATTCCGATGGCTGAAGCAATAAAAGTTAGCTGGAAGGAGAGACTTTCCGCCCTGCGCAATCTACCCGCATTTTTTAAACTGGTCTGGGAAGCGAGTCCTGTGATGACGGTATCCAATGCCGGGCTGCGCATCCTAAAATCAGCGATTCCGGTGGCCATTTTATACATCGGCAAGATGATCATCGACCAGGTGATCGGTTTGAACAAAGCAAACGGACATGCATCGGCCAGCCTCTTGTGGAAACTGGTTGCCCTGGAATTTGCCCTCGCAGTGTTCAACGACGGACTGTCCCGGTTGATCGGTCTGATAGACAGCCTCCTGAGCGATCTGTTCAGCAAACATACTTCGGTGCGCATCATGGAACACGCGGCGATCCTGGACCTTGACCAGTTCGAAGACGCGGCCTTTTATGATAAACTTGAGAGAGCCCGTCAGCAAACCACGGGACGCTCGGTGTTATTGTCGCAGGTGCTCAGCCAGGTTCAGGACATGATTACCATCGGTTTTCTGGCCGCCGGACTGATCCTGTTCAATCCCTTGCTCATTTTACTGCTTTTTATATCCATCGTGCCGGCTTTTCTGGGAGAGTCCTATTTTAACGATCAGACTTATGCGCTCAGCCGGCGTCAGACGCCCGAACGCAGAGAACTCGATTATCTCCGTTACCTCGGCGCCAGCGATGAAACGGCGAAAGAGGTAAAGATTTTTGACCTGTCGGGATTTATCATCGACCGCTTCAAAGTGCTCGCGGATAAATTTTATCTCTCCAATAAAAACATAGCCCTCCGTCGTTCGGGGTGGGGTACGCTTTTTACGCTGCTCGGAAGTCTGGGCTATTATGCAGCCTATGTATATATCCTGGCACAAACGGTGCGCGGATCGATTACGATCGGGTCGCTTACGTTTCTCGCGGGCTCTTTCCGGCAGTTGAAATCGCTGATGGAAAATATTCTCACCCGGTTTACCGCCGTGTCGCAGGGAGCCATATACCTCAGTGATTTCTTCGAATTTTTCCATATCGAACCGCGGATCCGTTCAGCGGCAGCACCTATTCCCTTTCCGAAAGTGATTCTGAAAGGGTATCGTTTTGAAGACGTCGGCTTTCGCTACCAGCATTCGGAACGCTGGGCCAACCGTCACCTGAACTTCACCCTGCATCCGGCTGAAAAAATTGCCCTGGTCGGGGAGAACGGCGCCGGCAAAACCACGCTCGTTAAATTACTCGCCCGGCTGTACGACCCTACCGAAGGCCGCATCCTGCTGGATGATATCGACCTGAAAGAATATGACCTGGCAGAACTGCGACTCAATACCGGGATCATCTTTCAGGATTATCTGCGATACCAGATGACGCTGGCCCAGAATATTGCGGTGGGCAATATTGCGCAAAAGGAAAACCGCGGGCTGATCGAAGATGCCGCGCGCCAGAGCCTCGCAGCGCCGCTTGCCGAACGCCTGCCGGCACGGTACGACCAGATGCTGGGCAAAAGGTTTTTTGAAGGCGTCGACCTGTCGGGTGGTGAATGGCAGAAGGTAGCGCTGGCCAGGGCTTATATGCGAAACGCCCAGTTGCTGATATTGGATGAACCAACTTCTGCCCTGGACGCCCGCGCCGAATATGAAGTGTTCCAGCGCTTCGCAGAACTCACGCAGGGAAAATGCGCGGTGCTCATTTCACACCGGTTTTCGACCGTGCGTATGGCCAACCGGATCCTGGTGCTCGAGCACGGTGAGCTGATCGAAATCGGCAGCCACGAAGCGCTGATTGAAAAAGGGGGCAAATATGCCGAGCTGTTTAATTTGCAGGCGATCGGTTATAAATAATCCTGCGCCCATTATTCCGCAGCAGGTGCCGCATCGCGTCTTTGTCTCGGATCGCAGCGGTTTCTCCAGTCCTTTTTAAAATTTTCCTTTTCTTCCGGTGTCATGTTCATCCATTTTCCACGCATGCCACCCATGTCGCCATTCCAGTGACGGTTCCATTGACGGCCGCGACCACCCCTGCCGGGAAAACCGCCAAACAGGATTTTGGAAAGGGCAAAAATACCCAGGGCCTGCCAGAAATTAATCAGCGTCACATGCAGTACGGGCACCAGCACATTGTTCCAGAGCGCCATCACGATAAAACTAATGGGAACCAGGAAGGCAAAAACAAACAGGATGATCATCAATCCTTTTCTAAAAAAATGCATCGTTTTCATTTTACTATTATTTAATAATTTATCAATTCATCATATAAACCACTCAGCCTTTCGCGCAAATGCAATACGGCATAGCGCTTGCGTGACAACAAGGTGTTGACCCCTTCACCGGTAAGGGCGGCGATGTCCTTGAACGACATGCCCTGCATCTCACTCATCTCAAACACCGCGCTTTGTTCCACCGGTAATTCGGCCAGTGCTTCGTATAAAGTTTCCCAGAACATATTGCGCAGGTATTCCGTTTCAGGATTTTTTGAATCGTCGAACATCAGGTCCGCCCACTCCGACAAACTGTCGTCATCCGCCGGAGCGAGCATCGCATCAAGCGAAAGGGGTTGCTGCTTTCTTTTTTTGTCGATGATCTTGTTGCGGGTAACTCGGAAAAGCCAGGCCGTGAGCTGTTCGATCGGTTGGGTGTTGCCGATAAACTGATAGAATACATCCTGCAGAATGTCTTCGGCATCGGCTTCGCTGCTTACCCTTTTGCGGATAAATCCCAGGAGCCGCTTGCGGTATTCGGTGATCACCGAAGCGATTTTCTGGTTTTTTTCTGCTGCCATTTGGGATGTTATTGTCAGTGACTGGTCCATTCGTATACCAGGGAGACGCACGGGAGGGCAATATATTTTAAATAATCCTGTATATTTGTGTACCAAGGAAATGGTGTCTTCCTACTGAACCGTCTCGCCTTAGGCGAGACTAATGGCGCCTACAAATTTGATCATCATGATTTCGCCCCTGGGCGCAGTCTCAAATCGTTTGTAGGATGTCGACAAAAAATACCCCGCTTACCGCTTTTGCTTCCACCTGCTGGTTTATCGTTCGATGGATCATGCTGATCCTTCCCTTAGCTGTTATTACAGGTTCGCTGGTGGCCCTGTTTTTATGGCTGCTGGAGCTGGTGACAGCCCTTCGCTGGCAGCATGGATGGTTGTTGCTCTGTCTGCCCATAGCAGGCATCGGCATCTATACCGTATATCGTTTATTTGGAAAAGATGCCGAAGCAGGGAACAACCTGATCATCGATGAGATCCACCAGCCGGGTGGCGGCGTGACGCCGGTGATGACACCCCTGGTACTGGTGACGACCATCATCACCCATCTCTTCGGAGGATCCGCCGGCCGGGAGGGCACGGCAGTACAAATGGGTGGCAGCATGGCGTCGCTGCTCGCAAAATGGTATAAATTAAATGCGTCCGACACGCGCCTGCTCCTGATGGCAGGGATTGCCGGAGGATTTGGTGCCGTTTTCGGAACGCCGGTCACAGGGGCCGTTTTTGCCCTGGAGGTGGTCGCCATCGGATCCCTTCGCTATGAAGCGCTGATACCGGCACTTGCCGCCGCCACCGCCAGCCATTTTATCTGCCTCGCCTGGGGCATCCACCATACCGCGTATGCGATACAGATTCCTGCCGAGGCATCTGCCATCAATGGTTTGCTGCTCATCAAAATAATTGTCGCCGCGATTTTTTTTGGATTGATCAGCCGCGGATTTGCTGCCAGTATCCATGGGCTGAAAAAAATGGGACAGCAGTGGATTCGGCCTGCCTGGATCATTCCGGTGATCGGCGGCACGCTGATCATTTTGCTGACCTGGATGGCCGGATCCCGCGATTTCCTGGGCCTCGGGGTCACCAATCCCAAACCCGGCGGAAGCAGCATCGTCGCCGCTTTCCATGTACACGGCGTGGGCTCTTTCGACTTTGCCTGGAAATTCCTTTTTACGGCGGTTACCCTGTCTACCGGTTTTAAAGGGGGGGAAGTGACACCGCTTTTTTTTATCGGCACCGCGCTTGGCTGCACCCTGGCTTCCTGGCTGCAGGTGCCGGCAGACCTCCTGGCAGGAATCGGCCTCATCGCCGTTTTTGCAGGCGCCACCAATACACCGGTAGCCTGCACCCTCATGGGCGTCGAACTATTTGGTGGCCACTACGTTCTTTATTTTGCCGTTGCCTGTTTCACGGCGTATTATTTCAGCGGACATTCCGGCATCTATGGCGCACAGCGCGTGTTCCAGCAAAAAATACCGGGTAGACCCAACTAATTTTTGTCATGCGTAAAATCATTATGTTTTTTTCCTGCCTGCTGATTGTGTCACCTGGTGTGCTCCGGGCACAGTCAACGCATTTGCCGAACGGCGCGTGGCTTGGAAAAATCACCCGTGACGACGGACAGCAGATCTTTTTTAATTTTGAGACGAAAGACAGCGCCGGAAAAAAAATCATCTATATCATCAACGGCGGAGAACGGTTGCTCGTGGATGAAATCAGCAGCAAAGGAGATTCCGTTTTTATTAAGATGCCATTCTTTGATTCCAGGTTTGAAACGATCCAGCTGCCCGACGGGAACCTGCAGGGAAAATGGATAAAAAATATCGGCACGGGGAACCAGGTGTTTGCATTCACCGGTTTATTTAAGCAGGATACCCGCTTTGCTGTCTTCGCCAAACCATCCACCGATATCTCCGGTACATGGGATACGCGTTTTTACAGCCGGACGCCTGACCAGTCCTCCCTGGCCATCGGCGAATTCAAACAGCAGGGCGCTCTGGTGACGGGCACTTTTTTAACTACGACGGGTGATTACCGTTATCTCCAGGGAGTTTTAAGCGGAGACACACTCCGCCTCTCCACTTTTGATGGTGGCCACGCTTATGCTTTTTCTGCCCTCGTGACCAAAGACTCGATGACGCTCGGTACGTTCTACGCCGGCGCCACAGGATTTGAACAGTGGACGGCCAGGCGCAACGACACCGCGCAGCTCCCGGACGAATATAGTCTCACCACGATGAAACCGGGGCAATCCAAGCTGGATTTCAGCTTCAAAAGCATCGACGGAACAATCGTTTCCATCCATGATCCTGCTTTTAAAAACAAAGTCGTGGTCATCCAGATCATGGGCTCCTGGTGCCCCAACTGCATGGATGAAACCCGTTATCTCAGTGCATACTATAAAAGCCATCGCAGCAAAGGCGTCGAAATGATCGCGCTCGCTTACGAGCGCACCACCGATTTTGAAACATCCAAACGATCACTGGAAGCTTTCAGAAAAAGATTCGCGGTCGACTATCCCGTGCTGGTGACCGGCGTGACGGTGTCGGATACCGCCCTCACGGAAAAAACGCTCCCGCAGCTCCGGCATATCACTGGATTTCCGACCACGATTTTTATTGACCGCAAAGGGGTAGTCCGGAAAATTTCCACCGGTTTCAACGGTCCGGGCACCGGGGCGCATTACGAAGCATATAAAACCGGATTCGACGCACTGGTGACCAGTCTGCTGCAGGAATAACCCCGATCCCGCCGTTTTCTATCCATCTTTTACCGCCGTTCACGGGTCATTCACCGCTCTTTGATTGGTCATGAACTTCGCGGGTTTTATCTTCATGCCTGATCTTAAAACACTTTCATGAACCCAGTACAAAAACCAGTTTTGGAAGTCACCGACCTGAATGTCTCCTACGGTAAATTCCAGGCGGTCAAAAACGTCTCATTTTCAGTGAACCCCGGAGAAATCTTCGGATTGCTGGGACCCAACGGCGCCGGAAAAACATCCACCCTCAGCGCAGTGGAAGGACTCCTGATCGCGGATGCCGGAAATATTCACGTGGCAGGATATGATATCCATACACATCCATTGCATGTGCGCGCCAATATGGGCGTCCAGCTGCAGGCCACCAGCTTTCAATCCGAACTCACCGTGGCGGAGATCATCCGCCTGTACGCGGGTATTTATGGCATATCGATGACGCAGCAGCAGGTGGATCAGACACTGAGCCTGATTAAACTGGAAGAATCGGGCACCAAACGTTTCGGCCAGTTGTCCGGTGGTCAGCAGCAACGGGTATCGCTGGCGATCGCGCTGATCCACGAACCGAGCCTGGTATTGCTCGATGAACCGACCACGGGACTCGACCCGCAGTCGCGCCGTCAGCTTTGGGACCGGATGGAAGCCCTGCGCAGCAAAGGACATGGCATATTGCTGACCACGCATTCGATGGAAGAAGCGCAATCCGTTTGCGACCGCGTGGCGATCATCGATCACGGTGAAGTGCTCACCACCGGTACACCGGAATCGCTCATCGAAACATATGGCGCCTACCCTGCCGTCATCGCCGCTTCCCGCAAAGGGCGGATCACCCTGGAAGATGTATTCATCGGACTCACAGGGTCCACTATTCGTTCATAATTCAACCCACACATGTATGCAGACCACCAACATCCCTTCAAATAAAATGGTTATGTCCGCGCTGCTGCGCGCAGATTTCACAACGCAATGGAGAAACCGCCGGTCATTTATCCTGGTGTTGCTCGTGCCATGTATTATCCTCATCTCCTGGAAAGGATTGATCGATAAATTCGGGGGTGTCTTTATCCTCAGCTCCTGCATAACCGTCGGACTTACCGCCATCGGACTGATGGGTTATTGCAATGCGATTGCCCGTGACCGTGATAAAGGCGTCTTTCAGCGACTCCGCGTGGCGCCGGTATCGGCATCCAATATCATGATCAGCCGCCTCACCGTTCAGTTGCTGATGATCCTGCTGGTGACCACGGCCATCTTTGTCGTTGGCTGGAATGTGGACGGTGTTCACCTCCCGGCGAAATCTTATCTGATGGGATACCTCGCGGCCATCGTGGGCGGCGCACTCTATCTGGGACTAGCCCAGATGATTGTCGGGCTGATCAAAAATGCAGAATCCGTCAATGCCGTCAGCCGGCTCATCTATTTTCTTTTTATCATGGTCGGCATGATCGCCGGCTTCGGCGCACTGGGTGAGATCGTCCAGAATATCGTAAACTGGTCGCCCTACGGAACAGTCCGGCATATCCTGTCGGCAAGCATGCAGGCAGGCGCCTGGGATTCCAAGGCCTCGATGGCGTTGCTGGCTACGATGGGATACGCCCTTATTTTTTCCCTCCTCGGCATCAGGCTCTTCAAATGGAGCAGCCGCTGACGGCTTCGGTGCGTACTACTTTATTTAGTTTTTAAAGTACTAATTATTTTAGTATTTTTGACTAAACGCACCGGCGCATGGCAGCTTCCGAAAACAGATCCATTGCTCATTTCGACCTCGACGCTTTTTTTGTGAGCGTGGAATGCCTGAAGA
>CAZZYD010000078.1:0-13858 GCA_964658175.1 uncultured Puia sp.
CATTCGAAATTTCAAACTACAGTAAACTGCAGTTCGGTGAAAACGCGCCGGCAGCGACAGCTGCAACCGGCAGCCAGCCTGCGGCCGCAGATCCGAAAGCAGCTGCCTCCAAACCAAACCTCAGCGAAAGTTCACTGAAGGAGGCCAGCATAGATGCGGAATACGAAATGATTTTACAGGCCCTGAAGGAGTCCAACTACAATAAAAGCAAAGCCGCGCAGTTATTAAAAATCGATCGCAAAACGCTGTATAACAAAATGACCCTGTATGAGGAAATGAAAAATCACTAGTTCGCGTTTCGTCAGTCCAATTCCTGTAAACCGCTACCATCCATGACTTCGGAGAATACATCCATACGCATATTGATCATCGACGATGATGAGGATGACTTTTTTATTACCTCACAGTACATAAAGAAGATCAGGGGCAATGATTTTATCATTGACTGGTGCTTCAAATATAAAGATGCCTACGACGCCATCGTGCAGGCCAAGTACGATATTTATTTCATAGATTATTATCTGGGTGCACGCACCGGGCTGGACCTCATGAAGGACGTGCTTCCAAAAGCAGGAGAGCAGCCGCTCATATTGCTGACGGGTATGGGCAATCAGCAGATAGACCGGGAGGCCATGGAAGCCGGTGCATTTGACTACCTCGTAAAACTTGAGCTCAATACAGAAAAACTGGAACGCTGCATCCGCTATTCTCTCCAGCGCGCTGCAGCGCTCAAGATCCTCAGCTCCAACGAGCGTAAATTCAGGGGCATTTTTGAGAAATCCAAAGACGCCGTTTTCCTTACAGATCAAAATCTCGTTTTCAAGGATGTAAATGACATCACCGTAGGCATGCTGGGTTATACCCGGGATGAATTAATGCACCTGAGCCTGTATCATTTTCTGGTAAATCAGGAACTGGCGGACGGTATCCGGGAGCTCCTGATCGCCGAAGGCAATGTGGACGACCGGGAACTCGAACTCGCAAGCAAGGATGGGGACAAAATTTACTGCATCCTTTCGATCTCTGTGGAACGTGACGCCGACGCGAATCTTTATGTACAGGGAATCATCCACGATATCAGCAACCTCAAGAAAGCCGAAAAAGTTACGCTGCAGGCAGAAAAACTCGGGGCTGCGAACCGGCTGGTCCGCGCGCTGGCACATGAGGTACGAAATCCCCTGAATAATATCAACCTGGCCGTTGATCAGCTTACGCAGGAGCAGGGTTCGGGTACTGACAGTGTTTATCTGGACATCATCATGCGCAACAGCAAACGGATCAACGACCTGATCTCTGAATTGCTATTATCCTCTTCCATCCCACAGGAAAATCAGCGGGAAAGAAAATCACTTCAAAGCATCATCGATGACGCCATTGCCACGATCATCGACCGGATTACCCTGAAGAAGGTCAATTGGAAAGTGCTCTATCCAAACGAGCCTGCCTATATCCTCGCAGATGCATCCAAGCTGCAGATTGCCTTTACGAATATCATCATCAATGCCATCGAGGCAATGCATGAGAACCAGGGTGAACTCAATATCTCGGTGACCAGCGTCAATGGCTTTCACCAGGTGTCGATCAAAGACAATGGTACGGGCATCAATCAGGAAACCCTGCCTCACCTGTTCGAACCCTATTTTACGTTTAAGCGAAACGGGCTCGGACTTGGATTGGCAACGAGTCTGAATATCATTCAGTCACACAAGGGTTCCATTGATGTGCAAACCGATCCCGACGAGGGATCGAATTTTGTGCTGAAATTTGACCGGGCCTGAGTTCAGACTTTCTCCTTTAATATTTCCAGTAAAATCTGTTCGGTAGGGGTGAGTTCATAAACATTCTCGGACACTTCGATCTTGTCCAGGCGCTTGACGTATTTGTCGAAATTATCTTCCTCATAGAGGCGGATCAGTCCGGGGTGGACATAATATTTTTTGCAGATACTCCTGGAATTGCCGAGCTTCTGGCTCACCGAATCCAATACCGTCAGAATATTTTTCTTTCGCTGACCTTCGGTAATGGCTTTTTCCAGGGACCGGAAGGCATCCAGGGCGTGCACGGAACCTGCCCAGGTGCGAAAATCCTTGGCGCTGAATTCACTGCCTGTCGCTTCTTTCAGGTATTCATTCACCATGCCGGACTCAATGATCCGGCGCGTCCCATCCTCTGCATAATATTGAAATAGTTCTTTGCCCGGGATATCCCGGCACTGACTCACCGTGCGGGCCAGTCGTTTGTTTTCCAACCGGATGGTATGATGAATCCCCTTTTTGCCGCGGAAGGAAAATTTCATTTTATCGCCGTGGATCTCCACATGTTTATCTTTCAGGGTAGTGAGGCCGTAGGACCCATAGAGTTTCTCGTAATTACTGTGACCGATGCGGATATAGGTTCGTTCCATCAGGCTGATGACGGTCGCCAGCACTTTTGCCTGGGTAAGACCTTTTTTGCGGAGGTCCGCTTCCATTTTCACCCGCAACTTCGGCAGTGCTTTTCCGAATTCATACAGCCGGTGAAATTTCGTTTCGCTGCGTACCACGCCCCAGAGGGTATGGTATCTGTACTGCTTTCGTTGACGGAGATCGGTGCCGGTAGCCTGGATATGGCCATTTTCCAACGGACAGATCCACACTTCACGCCAGGCAGGCGGGATGGCGAGTTTCTTGATCCGCCGGAGCTTCTGGTCATCCTTCAGTGGCTTCCTGTCCTGCACATAGGCAAAGCCTTTCCCCTTTTTTAGGCGGTTGATGCCAGGCATATCCTTGTCGACATAGACGAGGTTCATGGCCAGCGCCGCCTTTTCATAATCTTTATCAGCCTTTAGGAACTGGGCGTGGGACAGGGACGGAGCGGACTCTTCCATTATTTTTTATTTACTATGAAAAAATACATGCCAGTGAATCCGGTATGCAATTTGAAATAGATCTGGAACATTCCCTTACGATTCAATGACAGCTCATGCATATCCGGCAATTTGATGTGATGGACGGGATTTCCAAAACCGAAGTGCTTTCGAAGTTCGGCGTGTTCCTGGCGGAACGCACGGATGGTTGCTTTCGCATCACGCTGTATCAGGTGGAGAATTTTTATGTTGAAATTTATTATCATACCACCCGTTTTTTCTATATCTGTATCCGAAGTTTTGATGAAGTGAGCGAACTCAACACCTATCTTCAGAATGTGGATATTTCTGAAGTTTATAAGATCCTCTACTGATAAGCACTTAGAGCTTATTGCTGCGGCAAGGGATTCCCCAAAAAATTTTATTGAGAAAAATATTCTACGGTTCCCGGTCACCGAAAGTATTTTACATTTGCTTTTTGGCAAGCGATTTGAAAAGGAAGTATGTCTGTTTGAAATGATAAAAATCAGCTGACCCCGCTCATGATCCTGATCGTAGACGACACACCGGAGAATATCTTCACATTAAAAACACTGCTCGAACTGCATTCGTTTCCGGTGGATACGGCCGCCAGTGGTGAGGAAGCACTCAAGAAGGTACTCAAAAGATCTTATGCGCTGATCATCCTCGATGTGCAGATGCCCGGCATGGACGGCTTTGAAGTGGCGGAAACGCTGGCGGGCTACAGCAATACAAAGGATATCCCGGTGATCTTTCTGTCTGCCGTCAACATCGAAAAAAAATATATTACCAAAGGATATCTGTCAGGTGGTATCGATTATGTCACCAAGCCGATTGACCCGGATATCCTGCTCCTCAAGGTGAAAACTTTTTATCGCCTGTACGAACAGAACCGGGTGCTGGTCGAGATGCAGGATAGTCTACGCCGCGAAATCGAATTCAGGAAAGAGGCCCAGCTCGAGGCGCAGGATGCTTCCCGGCGCAAGGATGAGTTCATGAGCATCGCCGGTCACGAATTGAAAACGCCGCTCGCCAGTATCAAGGCCTATGTTCAGCTCCTGGAACGGTCCATTGAGGCGGAGGACAATACAAAATCGTATGTAAACCGCACGCTGGTGCAGATAAACCGCCTCAACGGGCTGATCACGGACCTGCTGGATTCATCGAAGATGGAGAGCGGGATCATGAAATTCGATGAAATCCTGTTTGATTTTGATAAGCCACTCGATGAAGCCTGCGACATGATTGCGCAGACATTCCCCCAGCACAGGATCCAGCGCACCGGGATCTGCAATATACAGGTGAACGGAGATGAAAACCGCCTGGAACAGGTTATCCTTAATTTTCTGACCAATGCGGCCAAATATTCACCGGATTCAAAGGATATCGTTGTCCATACAGACCTTAATGGCGGCAACCTGGTGTTTTCCGTGCGGGATTTTGGGGTAGGTATACCGGCTGAAAATATTGCCGACGTATTCAAGAAATTTTACCGGGTGGAAGGCACTGCCAGCCGTTTTCAGGGATTGGGTGTTGGCCTTTATATTTGTGCAGAAATTATCGAGCGTCATCACGGGCGCTGCTGGGTGGAAAGTGTGCAGGGCGAAGGCTCTACCTTTTATTTTTCCATTCCGGCAGCTACTGATCAACCATAACCAGAAGGCATGAAATCAACCCTGAACCGAAACCTTGCGATAGGCTTCGGATTTTCCCTGTTATTGTTACTGGCCAGTTCCGTCGCGTCCTACCTCAGCATCGACAGCCTTCTCTCCAGCAGCGAGTGGGTAAACCACACTTATGAGGTGATCGCAAAACTGGATCATGCGGAATCCAAGGTGAAGGAAGCCGAATCTTCCCAGCGTGGCTACCTGTTGTCCGGCGATCAGTTATTCCTGGAGCCTTATAGCCTTTCGCATGACGAAGCGATGCGGGATATCCAGGACGTAAAGAGACTCACCACGGACAATGTGGTCCAGCAGCGGAATGTCGAAACGCTGAACCAGCTTATCTCGCGCCGGTTTTTTTATCTCCGCCAGGTAATCGACGAAAAAAAACAAAGCAACCAGATCGATCTGGCAAAAGTAAAAGCAGGCAAGTTTTTGATGGACAGCGTGAGTGCAAGGATCGATGTCATGAAAGATGAAGAAAACGGGCTATTAATACACCGCACGAGCAAATACAACAAACTTTCTTCCTATACGCCCATTATCATTATCCTGGCTTCCCTGCTGGCCATCCTGGTATCGCTGATATTTTACCTCCGGGTTCGGAAGGATGTGCGCGAGAAGGCGATCCTACAGGATGATTTGCTGCAAAAAGACGAAGGGATCAGTCGCCGGATCGTCATCATCCGCGGCATCGCCGAAAAAATATCGTCTGGAGAATATGGAACACGCGTACAGGAAGATGAAAGAGACAACCTGGGGAGTCTGGGTGGTTCGCTGAACAGGATGGCGCAATCGCTGGATGATGCATTCCAGACTTTGAAGGAGAAAGAATGGATGCAGTCAGGACTTGCCGCCGCTAATGAGGCGATGGTCGGCGAAAAAAAAGTGGAGCAGCTGGCGACGGATATCCTGGACCAGCTTACCCGATTTACCGATTGCCAGGTCGGTGCGTTTTACCTGGCCGACTCCGCACACAACATGCGGTATATCGCAGGCTATGCTTTTGCCCCCAATGAACGTCAGCAGTGGATTCCGGCGGGGAGTGGCATTGTAGGACAATGTGCCGTCAGTGGCCGGGAGATGCTGATCAAAGACATTCCCGAGGAAAACATGCTCATCAGTTTTGCTACCGGGAAGGCGCGGCCGAGCGCCATCATCGCCATTCCTGTTTTTTTTGAAAAGACACTCAAGGCCGTCATAGAAATGGGCGCCGTACATGATATCAGCGAACGCGAAATAAGTTTTCTGAAAGGGGTTGCCTACAATATCGGCATTGCCATCAACACTTCTGAAAGCCGGACAAAACTCCAGGAGCTTTTTGAAGAAACGCAGTCGCAGTCCGAAGAACTTCAGGCGCAGCACAGCGAGCTGGAGAATATGAATGCTGAAATGGAAACACAGACGGAGAAGCTGCAGGCTTCGGAAGAAGAATTGAAAGTACAGCAGGAAGAACTGATGCAGACCAATATTGAACTGGAGGAAAGAAGCAAGCTGCTGGAAGAAAAAAATATACTGATCAGCGAACGCAATACCGAGATCCAGAAAAAAGCGGAAGAGCTCGCCGTGAGCACGCGGTATAAGTCGGAGTTTCTGGCGAATATGTCGCATGAATTGCGCACACCCCTCAATTCGATCCTGCTGCTCAGCCGGCTGATGTCTGAAAATGCGCAGCGGAACCTCACGCCCGACCAGGTGGAATATGCACAGGTGATCCAGAGTTCAGGCAACGGCCTTCTGCAGCTGATCGATGAAATCCTGGACCTTTCCAAGATCGAAGCCGGGAAGATGGAACTCGAATATGGGTTTATGAATCTGCGGGAGGAACTGGATACGATCCGGAAAATGTTTGAACCCCTCGCGCGCGATAAACAAATTGAATTTACGGTGAACATCGACCCTGCCGTTCCGATGGATATTGAAACGGATCGCATGCGCATGGGGCAGGTGATCAAAAACCTGCTCTCGAACGCTTTTAAATTTACCAGCAAAGGTTTTGTACATCTGGATGTAAAACCTGACGAAGCGGAAAGCGGTTTCATCAGGATTTTGGTGGCAGATAGCGGCATGGGAATTCCCCGGGATAAACAGGGGTTGATCTTCGAAGCATTTCAACAGGCGGATGGATCCACCAAACGTAAGTTCGGTGGCACCGGCCTGGGACTTTCCATCAGCCGTGAACTGAGCCGCCTGCTGAAAGGAGATCTTACGGTAGAGAGTGAGGAGGATAAGGGCAGTATTTTCTGTTTCAGAATACCTGCAACGCTGGCCTTTGCCGGGGCGCGTCCGATACCTTCACCCGCTATTCCCGTAGCAGCGCCGGTACCTGAAAAGATCGTTCCTGAGAAAAGGATTTATACCACCGATAAAATTCCGGGAGATGTTCCCGATGACCGGGACGATATACGCGCGGGCGATAAGGTGATCCTGATTGTGGAAGATGACACGGCCTTTGCCGGCGCTTTGCTCGAATATACCCGCAGTCAGCATTACAAAGGCGTCATAGCGGTGCGCGGTGATCATGCATTGCCGCTGGCGCGTGCTTTCACACCGCTCGGTATCCTGCTGGATATCCAGCTGCCGGTTCGCAGCGGCTGGGAAGTGATGGATGAATTAAAACAGGATCCGGCGACCAGGCATATACCGGTGCATATGATGTCGTCCTTCGAAGCAAAAAAAGAAAGCATCAGCAAAGGGGCGATTGACTTTATCAATAAACCGGTGGCCTATGAGCAGATGGCCGACGTGTTTAAAAAAATCGAATATGTGCTTAGCAGGGCTTCCTCCAAAGTGCTGATTGTGGAAGAAAACAGCAAACATGCCCAGGCGCTGGGTTATTTTCTGAGCACATACCACCTGACATCGGTCATCTCCAAAACCATCGCTGAAAGCATTGAATCCTTGCGCAAAACGGAAGTGAACTGCGTGATCCTGGATATGGGCGCAGATGATGCAAAGGGATATGAAATGCTCGAAGCCGTGAAGAAGGCGGAGGGGCTGGAAAATATTCCGATCATTCTTTTTACCGGAAAAAATTTCTCACGCAACGAAGAGCAGCGCATTCGCCAGTTTGCCGATTCGATCGTCGTTAAAACCGCGCATTCGTATCAGCGCATCCTGGATGAAGTGTCGCTTTTTCTTCATATCGTAAACCAACCGCTGGAATCGTCGCCGGTTGCATCCAGGGGCAAACTTGCGGCAGTGGATGAAGTGTTGGCAAACAAAATGGTACTCATCGCCGACGATGATGTACGGAATATATACTCGCTGACAAAGATTTTGGAACATCACAAAATGAAGATCATCCCGGCCATCGACGGACAGGAAGCCCTGCGGATGATGCGGGCAAATCCCGGAGTGAATATTGTATTGATGGATATGATGATGCCCGAGCTGGATGGCTTCGAAGCCATCCGCGCGATCCGGCAGACACCCGAAGGCAAGAAGCTTCCGATCATTGCCGTCACAGCCAAAGCCATGGCCGGCGACCGCGAAAAATGCATTCAGGCAGGGGCTTCGGATTATATTTCAAAACCGGTGGATGTAGACCAGCTGATCTCGTTGTTGCGCATCTGGCTCTACGAAAAATAAGCATGTGACAGGCATTGTATTATTTGAAGATGATATCAAACAATTGCTCGCTGATCTGATCGATCATTACGGGTATGATTTCACGGGCTATTCTGCCGCTTCGCTCAAACGCCGTATTGACCGGGTATTCATCCTTTCCCGATTGCCCAGTTTTGCCGAGTTCCGGTATCGGATCCTGCACGACGCGGATTTTTTCAGGTTCCTGGTGCAGGAGCTGACCGTAAATGTTACGGAGATGCTTCGCGACCCGCTATTTTATAAAACCCTGCGCGAGTCGGTGATCCCGGTACTGGCTACCTATCCGTTTATCCGCATATGGCATGCAGGCTGTTCAACCGGTGAAGAAGTATATTCTCTGGCCATTTTGCTCAAGGAAAGCAACCTGCTGCACAAATCAAGGCTGTACGCGACCGATCTCAATCCGCAGGTATTGGAAACAGCCCGAAAAGGAATTTTCCCTGCATCGCAGATGCGGCTGTATGCGGAGAATTACCGCAATGCCGGTGGCGCCCGGGATTTTTCAAGTTATTACACGGCTAAATACAACCTGGCGAAATTTGATGAGTCACTGGGTGAGAAAATGATTTTCGCTACCCATAACCTGGTCGCCGATGCATCCTTCAATGAATTTCAGCTCATCCTCTGCCGCAATGTGCTGATTTATTTCAATAAAGACTTACAGGCACGGGTATTGAATTTATTTGACAACAGCCTCGAACCATTAGGTTTCCTGGCGCTCGGTACCAAAGAGTCGCTCCGGTTTTCGGAGATCGATTCAAAATATAAAATGCTGGTGCCCGGACAAAAAATATGGCGAAAAGTAAAATAAATAACCGGCGGCTGATCGTCATCGGCGGTTCTTCCGGAAGCCTGGAAGTGATCCTGGATATTTTACCCCGGCTGCCGAAATCATTCCCGGTACCCATGCTCTTCGTCATGCACCGGAATAATTCATCCGATTCCCTCCTGCGGGACCTGCTGGCCCGCAAGTCGTCACTGACGGTCAAAGAAGTGGAAGAAAAAGAGGAGATTGTCCGCGGTACGATTTATCTGGCGCCCGCCGATTTTCATGTCCTGATCGAACGCGACGGCAGCTTTTCCCTCGACTATTCTGAAAAAATAAATTATTCCCGGCCCAGCATAGACGTTACGTTTATGTCCGCGGCAGAAATATTCGGCGCGCGGCTGACCGGCATTCTACTATCAGGCGCCAATGACGATGGCGCACGGGGGATGCAGGTGATCAAGGAAAAAGGCGGTACCACCATCGTCCAGGATCCGGCGGAGGCCGGGGTAGACATGATGCCCAAAGAAGCGATCCGGCGTTCTGTGATCGATCAGGTATTGACGGTTGCGGGCATCGGAGACTACCTGCTCACCCTTGGGGTGCACTAGAGCACGGCGGCGGAGCGGGTACTGTTTTCAACCGCCCGGAGTACCATTGACTCCAACTCATCGATCTCAAATGGTTTCTGCAAAAAATATTCAGCGCCGGCTTCCTGTGCCAGCTCTTCCACGTTGTTGTTGGCGCTGAAAAAAATCACGGGCAGCTGTTTCCATTGGTCTCTCGCTTTCAGCGTCTGGGTGGCCTTGATGCCGCCGGCATCCGGTATCCAGTTATCCATGAGGATCACATCCGGCCGGAAATCTTCCACCTCCCGCAGGATATCTGTACAGCGGTTGCAACCTTTGACGACAAAATTCTTGGACGTGAGAATAATCGTACATATTTCCAGTAAATCAGTATCATCGTCAAAAATCATCACGCGGCCGGGCATAGTCGGTTGTTTAGTCCGCGCCAAAAATAAGAAAAAAACATATTTACCCGCTGGCATAGTAATTTAAGCAGGAAGGAAAAACTATTCTTTGGAAACCAACAAAATAGGCGCGTTCTACGCTGCCGGTGGCACCGAGTTCATTGTGTGGGCACCGCTGGCAAACAAAGTTGACCTGGTCATCGAAACCGGGTCCCCGGCACATACTCCGATGGTGCGGGACGCTGGCGGTTACTGGCGTGTTAAGATCGACGTACCGGCAGAAAGCGATTATCGGTTCCGGCTGGACGATCAGCCCTCATTGCCCGATCCGGCCTCTTTATCACAGCCGCAGGGCGTACACGGCGCTTCCCGCCTCGTCGACAGATCACAATTTTTTTGGAAAGATGGATCCTGGTCGGGGATTTCGGTGAGTGAAATGATCATCTATGAAATTCATACGGGCACTTTCACCGATCTCCACGATTTTGCCGGCATCCGCGGGCGACTCGACTACCTCAAGAATCTCGGCGTAAATACCATCGAGCTGATGCCCGTGGCTTCATTTGGCGGAACGAGGAACTGGGGGTATGATGGCGTGTTCCCCTTTGCCGTACAGTCATCTTATGGCGGTGCCGACGAATTAAAAAATCTGGTGAATGAAGCGCACAGCAAGGGCATCGCCGTATTGCTGGATGTTGTCTACAATCACCTGGGTCCGGAAGGAAATATTTTGAATTCTTTTGGTCCGTACGCCAGCGAATCCAGGTCGGGCCACTGGGGCTCTTTTCTGAATTTTGACGGACCTTACAGTGACGGAGTACGGAATTATTTTATTGAAAACGCCCTGATGTGGCTGGACGAATTTCACCTTGACGGACTCCGACTGGATGCCGTGCATGCCATACAGGATCTGGGGGCCAAACATTTTGTGTCTGATTTACAGGAAGCCGTGGATGAGCTTGAAAAAAAGTTATCAAAGAAGAAAATACTCATTGCTGAAATCGACCTGAACGACCCGCGTTATCTGAAAGCGCCGGAAGCGGGTGGTTACGGACTCGACGCGCAATGGAACGATGAATTTCATCATGCGCTGCATACGGTACTGACGGGCGAGAAAAATGGATACTATGAAGATTTCGGTGCGCTGGAGCAACTGGCGAAAGCATACACTGATGTGTTCATTTACAACGGCAATTATTCCGGCCACCGGAAAAGGAATTTCGGATCTCCGGTGGGTGACCTCGCCAACGACCGCTTTGTGGTGTTTTCACAAAACCACGACCAGACCGGCAACCGCCTCCTCGGCGAACGCCTGTCCACCCTCATCTCTTTTGAAGCATTGAAGCTGGCTGCCGCCGCGGTCATCCTGTCACCCTTTATTCCCCTGTTGTTTATGGGGGAGGAGTATGGCGAGAAAAATCCTTTTTTATTTTTTGTGGATTTCGAAGACCAGGTTTTGCTTGATAAAGTACGTCAGGGCCGGAAAAAAGAATTCAGCCATTTCAATCATACGGAAGATTTTGCCGATCCCGCGGATGCGAATACTTTTTACAAGACGGTATTGTCCTGGAATTATTTCGATGCCAGCGGAGAAACCATGTTGCGCTGGTATCACTGGCTCATCGCCCTGCGAACAACAAACGCCGCACTCCGGCAGCGCAGCCGCCAATCGGTTGACGTGTCCATTCAAAACGAATCGGTATTGCAGCTCGGGCGTTCGTCGGAGAGTGAACACATGCTGATATTATTTAACTATTCAAAAGATGAAAAGCGGGTATCCCTGCCCGGGCATTTCAGGGGCGTTCTGCTGGCAGATTCATCCGCCACCGACTGGCGCGGGCCGGGCACGGAAAGCGTTGTCGGAACACCAGCAGAAATCATATTGAATCCCTACGCCGTTCAAATTTATTCTACCTTATCGAAATAACATGTACATACCAACCGCCACATACCGCGTGCAACTGCACAAGGATTTCAATTTGAAGGATCTCCGGCAAATACTGGATTATTTGCACAGGATGGGCATTACCACCATCTATGCGTCGCCGATTACCAAGGCAGAGAAAGGCAGCCAGCATGGCTACGATGTGGTGGATCCGCGGTTGATCAATCCGGAAATCGGTACCGAAGAAGAACTGATGTCCATACGGGAATTTCTGAAGGATCACCAAATGGGCTGGCTGCAGGACATCGTACCAAATCATATGGCCTTCTCGATGGAAAATGAATGGCTGTCCGATGTGCTGGCAAGGGGCAATATCTCAGAGTTCTATCCCTTCTTCGATATCATACCGGAAAATCCTTTCCCTGGTGGCGAACAGATCATGGTGCCTTTTCTTGGAAAAGAACTGGAAGCCTGCCTGGAAGCCCGTGAAATTTCGCTCGCGCTGAGCGAAAACGGATTTGAGTTCCGGTATGCGGACGCTGCGTATCCGGTGTCGGTTTTCTCCTACAACTGGATCTGCGGTTTGGCGGGCACGCTGTCGAGTCCGTTGCTGAGCTGGTCGAAAAAACTTGAGTCATTTGCGCTGCTGCCGTATGCCCAGTGGAGCCGGTTCAAACCTGTGGTCATGGCCGAGCCGCTCGGTAATCCCCGGTCACGCGCGATGCTGGAGGAATATATCGGAATGATAAACCAGGATCCGGCACTGCTCCGGAAACTTTTATCCTTTCAGCATTACCGTCTTTGCAGCTGGCGCGAAAGCAGACATCGCATGAATTACCGCCGTTTTTTTGCGATCAACAGCCTGATCTGTCTGCGGATGGAAGATGAAACCGTCTTTGACAGTTATCATCAGTATGTGCAGACCTTATACGACCGTGACCTGATCCAGGGTCTTCGCATCGATCACATCGACGGACTCGCCAGGCCAGGCGAATATATAACGCGTCTGAGAACGCTCTTCGGAGATGACTGTTATATCGCAGATGAGAAAATTTTACAGGTAGATGAATTGCCGTTGCCGGACTGGTCCCTGCAGGGAACCACAGGATATGATTTTCTCGGCTTCGAAAATCAACTGTTGCTGGATGCCGGTGGACGAGCCAGGCTGCAGCAGTACTATGCGGAAAATTATTCGGCGGTGGCGTACGAACCCATCGTCTTTGAAAAAAAATATGCTTTTCTCAAAGCGCAGTTCGGCGGAGAGCTGGACAATCTTCTGCGTCTGCTGCAAACCCTGTTCCCGGAGGTAAATGGCTTGTTTGCGGTTTCCGATCTGAAAGAAGCCATGGCCATTTTGCTGGCCGCTTTTCCGGTATACCGGATCTATCCGGAACAATTTCCCTTGTCTGATACGGATCGAAAATATACGGCGCTGGCTTTTGATCGGGCGATTGCAAAAAGAGAAAAACTCCGGCCTGTCTTCAGCTGGCTGAAAACCTTATTCGAAGCGGAACAGGATCTGGAAAACCGTCGTGCATTTGTCGGGCGCTGGTCGCAGTTCACGGGTCCGCTGGCCGCGAAAGGAACGGAAGACACTGTATTTTACCGGTACAATCCGCTGATTTCGCTCAATGAAGTAGGCGATTCACCGGGCAGGGAAAGTATGGACGCGGCTGAATTTCACCGGTTGATGCAACAGCGGCACCTGCTGCAGCCGCTGACCATGAATGCCAGCTCCACGCACGATACCAAACGCGGCGAAGACAACCGCCTGCGCATCAGTATGCTTACCATTTTTGCTGACGAATGGATTTCCCTGGTGGAAAAATGGAGTCAGGAAAACAACAGCTTGCTTAGCTACCAGGGTCAGCGGCGAATGCCCTCAAAAAGGGATGAATACATGATCTATCAGGCGCTTGTCGGAGCCTATGATGGTGACATACTGAAACGTTTTCAGGACTATCTGTTAAAGGCCATCCGCGAAGCGAATACGGATACGAGTTACGACGCGCCGGATGATGCCTATGAATCAGCCTGCCATCGGTTTGCCGCCGGACTGCTTGCCCTGATTTGTCTGTTCGCGCCTTGCGCCCGG
>CAZZYD010000079.1:0-13665 GCA_964658175.1 uncultured Puia sp.
GCTGTTGATATACAAAAGATTTCTCCTCCTCTCCGGATCACTGTCGCCCGAGCGGCAGATATAAATATCGAGCAGACCATCTCCATTTACATCTGCCATCGTAGCGCCGGTACACCAGCCCTGTGCCGACGATACGCCTGAGGATGCAGTGATGTCTTCAAATGAAAAATTTCCTTTGTTGAGGTAAAGGCGGTTCGGACTCATGTTGCCGGTGAAAAAAATATCAGGCAGTCCGTCGTTGTTGATATCACCAATGGCCACGCCCGCGCCATTGTAGAAATAAGCATAATTCAGTACGTTGGCATCCGTGGTTTCACGGATCGTATTGGAAAAATCGATGCCCGTGCGGCCGGCATCCAGCGCCGTAAATAATTTGTCTTTCGGAGCGGTGCAGCCCAGCCCCAGACCAAAGCAGGCAATAAACACAAATGTCCTCATGATACCCTGCGTTTGAGCATAGCGTCAGTTGAGTTCCAGGTCATCTCTTTTGGGAAGCGCCGGAAACGGGTGATGCGGTTCGCGCTGATACCAGAATACCACCGTGGCGATTTCATCCTGCAGCGGGAGATACCGTCCGTCGTGCCGCCAGCCAAGATCCTGGATGGTGACTTTCAGGTTCTTTTCGAAGCGGATGGGATCGGCGATATGCCAACGGTAGAGGCCAAAACGCTGTGCGACGCTGTAGTGGCCATCACCCCTGATCACCTGTGCAAGACCGGTATATGGTGAACAGTAAGGCGTGTATTCACTGATCTCGACGCCGGCTTCATTCTTTTTTTTCGTATCAAAATCATAGGATCCGCAGAAATAATCCTCGGTGCCCGTTCCGCAGATGGTAGGAAATTTATCGTCTCCATCCATGAAGAATTTTATTTCTCCTTCTCCCCACCAGCCATTGTTTCGCGCACCGTACGCGAGGTAGGTACCCACGTACTGGCCCCGGCCTGCAATGCTGTCGACCAGCGTATAGGTTTCTTTATACGGCACCGAATGCACGCGGCGGTACTGTGCGTGAAAGTAGGCGGCTTCATCGGGGATGGTTGTTTCGGTATAATCCACCTGGTAATAAAGCACCATATCCTCGTCACCGATATTTTCCATGGTGATGCGGCATTTTTTTCTGAAAGGCATGGGCCAGTAACAATTGAAGGCGCTGCCGGGATTGACGCAAACCGCCAGCGACTGCAGCGGCGCGTACTCATTCCAGCCCATGCAGAAAAAATCACCTACCGGCACTTCCACGGAAGGCTGCGTTTCATCGTCCCAGTAAAACCGGAGAATGGAATACCGCCAGTTTCCGGTGGGCGTCATCCATATATGCTGTATCGACCCGGAGCCCTTGATCTCCGCTACCGTGTATACCGTTTTCGCCTTGATGATCACGGACGGACTGACCTTCCAGCCCTGACCGAGTTCACGCGCGGGTTCTGCGCCCATGCCCGTGGTGGCCATGCCCGCCTTTCCCTTTTCCCCGTGTACATTTTCCGGACTGATGGATCGCGTTTTCGCATCCGACATCATAAAGAGATTTCCCAGGTGACTGTCGGTGCCGTTCAGCGACTGCTGCGCACGCACCGAGCCAAGCAGGATCGCGCCCGTACATACCAAACAAAGAATTTTCCGCATAGCAAATTTTTTTGTTGACCTGATTACAATCGGATGTATATTTTTTTTCTGTCCAGTCCCCAGCCTGCCGTCCAGCACAAGAGGGTAAAAGATACTGCAAACAGCAGGCATCCCAATGGGCCAGGGGCGATTTGCTGAAAAAATTTCGTGCCGATCCAGTCGATCCATATCTGCCCGTTATTCATCGGCCAGATCAGGATCACCAGGAAAAGATTGGACAGGATATAAATAAACAATGGGTTGCGGCCAAAGACCGAAAAAAAATCGGTGCCGCGTTTCCATTGCAGTATTTCTATTGCATAATACAGTGCCGCAAGCAGCAACAGGTCGATGCCGGTCGTTTGCAGCACGAAAGAAGAGGTCCACAATTTTTTATTGAAAGGAAATACCTGGTTCCACAGCAAGGCGACCAGCAGCAGCGCGATACCGGAAACAAATAACCTGCCTGCGGTGCAAGTCGTTCTCCCGGATTTTTGTATAAAGACACCCGCGAGGTAACCCGCGATCACATTGACCGTTGCCGGCAAAGTACTCAGCAGCCCTTCCGGATCAAACACAAATCCCCGTTCGCGGTACATATGCCGTGCGCCGATCACCCGCAGATCGATCGCGCGCACCAGATTACCTGTTTTACCATAAGGATCGCCCAGTTCACCGCCATAATACAGGAGGGACCAGTAACCGAGTAATATCACGCTGCTGACGATCAGTAAACCGTACGGTTGAATATAGCGGGTGAGCAAGGCCGCCAGTCCGTAACAAAGTGCAATCCGTTGCAGTACCGCCAGCAGGCGCATATCGACCAGCGGCGCAAAGGCGATGCCACCGGATATGAAATACAGTGTGGTATACCAGGAGAGGGCGAAACCGACCAGAAATAAAAGGATCGTCCGGTTAAATATTTTTCGGAGCGCGAAATCATTTGGATAGCCCTCCCATTTCTTTGCCGCGAAAGGCAAAGCGTTGCCGACGGCAAAAAGGAAAGAGGGAAATACCAGGTCGGTGAATGTGCACCCGTTCCAGTCAGCATGCATCAGCTGGTGGTAGGGAACCGCTCCGCCACCCTGGGTATTCACGATGATCATCGCGAAAATGGTCATCCCCCGGAATACATCCAGGGTGGTAAACCGCTGCGCATTAGTTTGCACCATACCGCCCTGATTTATTGCACCACGATTTCATCGATCAGGAATTGATTTTTTATTGGCTCCGCCGCATGATGACCGTTCACCAGCCTGAGTCGCACAAACCTTGCCGTAACAGACAAAGAACCGCTACCGTATGTTGTGGTGTGACGGATCAGCTGCTCGGGAATTTTATCATTTCGGTGCTGATAAAAAGACTCGAAGTGAATGCCATCCTGCGAGGAAAGCATCTCAACTGATTGGGGAAAATAGATATCGCCCACCTGGTCCTCCATCATCCCCATCCGGCAGGCATGGACGGTGGTCGTCTTTCCCAGATCGATGGTAACCGTCAATACTGAATCATGGAAAAATACCCATCGCCCGTCATAAGGCTCCACGGTTCCCCCGATGCCGTCCAGCAGCCGGTTTTTTTCCGTGGCGGAATCCGGCGTTACCGAAAGCTGCGCCCCCAAAGCCTTGTGTATGGTGAACTGATCCGCATTGGCGGTACCAATTAGGCTGTCGTTTCTGAACACCGCGGTGTGCAGATCAGCCGAAGCGGTGATCAGCAATGGCTTTGTGTACAAGGGTCCGCTGTTGTTAGGTGCGGAACCATCGAGCGAATAATGGATCGGATACAAATGGGTCTGGTCATACAGCGACACTTCAATGGCTTTCCGTACGGAATCATACCATGGCTGAATCGATACATTGTACATACTGGTGGCATACGCCGTATGATCTGCCGCGAGTTTCGGAAATTCCTTTTCTATTTTCTTTATAAAAGCCGCATAATTTTTTTTTGATGGTGGCGACCACAACACTTCGGCGAGCGCCATCAGCCGCGGTAGCAACATGTATTCGACGGCAGCCGGCGTCGAAAAATTTTCGGTCCACAGGCATGCTTCGCCGCCCAGGATATGGCGGCTTTCAGCGGGCGTTAGTCCGGCCGGCACGGGTTCAAATGCGTACACCGTATCGAGGGGCAGGCCCGCATACGTTATATCTGGTTCGAGCCGCGGGTCTGACTGATAAAAATCGAAGTAGGTGTAGTGGTAGGGTGCCATCAGGATGTCATGCCCTTTTTTCAACGCGTGGACGGCCGCATCGTTGTCGTGCCAGGCGACGGCTGCGGCGGTGGGACCGATGTCAGCGTGCAATACTTCATCCCATCCGATCATACGTTTGCCATGCGCGGAAATAAAGCTGTCGATGCGGTGGGTGAACCAGTCCTGGTATTCCTTTGCTTTGGTAAATCCTTTTTCCTGCATGCGTTTTTTACATCGGGAGCAGGCAAGCCAGGGACCGCCGCGCACCTCATCGCCACCAATATGCACAAAGGGTGATGGAAACAGCGCCATCACTTCGGTAAGAATATCTTCCACAAACGTAAAAGACGGTTCGTACCCGAGACAGAGATTATGTACCAGGTCGCCGGGATAGCCACAGGGAATCAGCAGCGGATTCGGATTGTCGAGGTCGCTGTAGGCGGGATAGGCGACCAACGCTGCTGTGCAATGACCCGGTATTTCTATCTCGGGGATGATGCTGACAAATCGCTTTTTGGCGTATTCGATCACAGACTTGATTTCTTCCTGCGTATAAAAACCGCCATAAGTGGCGGGTTCGCCGGCAGCGGTCGGCGGAGCGATGGTGCCGGGGATTCCGCTGCGGTCTGCGCGCCAGGCGCCCACTGAGGTCAGCCGCGGATATTTTTTTATTTCTATGCGCCAGCCATGGCTGTCCGTCAGGTGCCAGTGAAACATATTGAGCTTGTAGCGGGCGAGCAGATCGATGTATTTTTTTACAAAGGCAACCGTAAAAAAGTGACGGCTCACATCGAGGTGCATACCGCGCATCCCGAAGCGCGGATAGTCGAGGATGTCCGCGCAGGGAATTTTAAGTGTTTTAAGCTGAGATGCGCCGGCAGGGATTACCTGCTGCAAACTTTCGAATGCATAAAAAACACCGACGGCAGAAACGGCCGTGATATGAATGCCTTCCGGCGCGATATGCAGCCGGTATCCTTCAACACCCCGAAGCGCCGGATCGTTTTTGATTTCAATCGAAATCGCCGGGGTTCGCAAAATTTTCCCGGTGGTCGGTGTCAGTTCTCTGCCGGTAAGCTGCTTCCAGCTTTCTGAAAAATCAGTCACCACCGCCCTGGTATCCGGATCACCCGCTGGCAACGCAACGGTCATGGTTTCCGGTAAGGAAAATTCCGTATGCAGATCCGTGATCGCCACCGGTTCCGGAATAATACTGATCTGCGCACTCAGCGCCAGGGGCGATAGCAGGCCTGCGCACAGGCCCGCCAGCGCGTTTCGAATCCATCCTTGCATGAAATATTTTTTATTTGTTCCACCATACATGCGTGCTGGCCTTGTCAGGACCGCCGAGCAATGAGATGGCCGCTTCCACCGCCTTGGCATTCGTATTATATTCATCCGACTGGAAGGTGAATCGCCGGATGATATCGGAACTCGGTACATCGGGATTATCAGAGGTAACCACCGGATACAATACCGGATATCCGGTGCGGCGCTTTTCGGCCCAGGCTTCAATTCCGTCCGGAAAAAGGGCAAGCCATTTCTGCGTCAGGATCTGCTGGCGCTGGATGCCCGCATCGGCGGAAAATTTCACCGGGATATTGGCCACGGCCGGTGAATTCAGGTAGTCGTTCGGTGGAACGGGTGTGGTGGTGCTGGCGATATAGTTCTGGATGGCGGTCGCATCGGTGATCCCCCATTGCTGCATGGACACGGTAATCCCCTGTTCATAGAGTTCCTGTGCTGTACTTCCCACGCTCCATCCATTGAGCGCCGCTTCGGCGAGCAGGAAATAACTTTCTGCCGCATACATCACATTCAGCGGCGTACTGGCCTGCGTGGCGTCGGTCCACCGGGTAGAATTGATATTGGACAGATTGGTGCCGTTTTTTGTTACGGCGGCGGCCACCTGTGTCGTGTTCATGCCGTTGCGTTCTCCGTGAAACTGCCCGTCGTCATCCGCAGGACTGTAGAATTCACTCATGCGCGGATCGCTGTAGCCCTTCAGATAACTGATCATCGAAGAGGTCATCCGCATATTTTCCCAGGGCGCTTCGGCGGCGAGGCCATTGATGGAATTGGGGCCTACATCCACAAATGCGTTGTCGTCATTGGTGGTCATCACGCCGTCGGCTACTGATTTCAACGCTTCTGCCTGTGCCAGCGCCGCATCAACGGAGGAAACGCGCATGGCTAACCGAAGCCGGAGGCTGTTGGCAAATTTGATCCATTTCGGAATGTTGCCGTGAAAGATCAGGTCGTCGGTTCCAAAAGGTGTTTCTGTCTGATCTGACGCTTTCAACGTGGTGATGGCAGAATCAAGGGTATTGAAAAGGTCCAGGTAGATGGATTCCTGTGAGTCATACGGGATACTGAGCTCACCGAGACCGGCCTGAAAATAAGGGATCGGTCCGTAGAGGTCAGACTGCTGATGGAACATATAGGTCTTCCAGACTTTTGCGATCGCATTGGCGGAAGGCGCCGTTCCCTGCGTACCATCGATTACGATCTTGAGGCTGGGCCAGTTTACCGTGTAGGTAAGGCTCCAGGAAAATATCACCAGCGTCTGGTCGAGAACATAGCGGTCACCGGGGAACCCGCCGCCATCCATAAAATACTGGCTCCACAAATCGGTATACAGACTGTGGATCACTTCGTAGTTTCCGGGATCTGCATACACCCCTTCCCATTCGCTGATCGCAAATGCCTTTGGAATGGCGGCGGAAGGCAGCGTTCCAAAAGTGGTCGGATCCGAATTGATCTTTTGAAAATCTTTTGTGCAACCGGTGACGACCAGCATGAGCAGTGCAACCGGTAATATCATCGTATTATAAAGTCGTTTCATTTTGTAATCTTTTGGGGATTAAAAATTCAGTTTCAGATACAGGCCATAACTGCGGGTACTCGGCACCGGTGTATATTCCAGTCCCTGGTTATTACCCGTTCCCAGCGCGGATTCAGGATCGAAACCGTAGGCATTGTTTTTCAAAAAGAAAAGATTGCGGCCCACCAGCGTGAGGCTCGCCCCCTTTACCACGCTTTTTCCAAGGATGCCTGCAGGCAATGCGTACGAGAGGCTCGCCTGCCGGAGACGGATATTGGTGGCAGAATTGACAAATGCTTCTCCCACGAGATTCTGCGAGCCGACCCACTGCCAATAATCCTGCGGACTGATCGCTGTCGCATTCTTTCCGCCGTTTTCATATACGGAATTCGGAACGATGAAGCCTGTTTCGCGGTTGGCGACCGTTAATTTCGACACACCCTGCGAAGCCATCAGCGCTTCCGTCCCTGAGATCACGATACCGCCTTTGCGCATATCGATCAGAAATGAGAGCGACCAGTTCTTGTACTGAAACGTATTGGTAAGTCCGGCGGTCCAGTCGGGGTTGTAGTTCCCTGCATAATGTTTTGTCTGATCGCCTTCCACTTCGGGTTTGCCGGTGGAGTCTACGATGATCTGTCCGGAACTGTTTCTGACAAAGCTGGTGGTATAGATACCTCCGAAACTTTTCCCCTCTTCAGCTACGATCTCGCCAAGGGTTTCCGGGGAAGACAGCGGCGGCATCTTGGTGATGGAATCCAGGTAGAGGATCTTGTTGCGGTTCAGTCCGAAATTCAGCGCCAGCGTCCACCTGAAATTTTTTGTTTCTACCGGCGTGCCGTGGAGCAGCAGTTCTATTCCCTGGTTCCGGATATTTCCCGCATTGATGATGCGGAAGGCATAGCCGGAAGGGTTCGGAATACCGATGGATAAAATCTGATTGATGGTGTTTGTCTTATAGACGGTGATTTCCGCGCCGAGCCGGTTCTTGAACAATCCGAAATCAAGGCCCGCTTCATAGGACCTGGTCTTTTCGGGTTTGAGGTCGGCGTTTTTCAGCACCCGGTCTACATACAAAAATCCGCCGTTGCCCCCGGCCCCTACATACGGGGATTCGTTGAGCTGATTGAATCCCGTGCCATTGCCCACGCTGGCATACGATGCACGCAGCTTCAGCAGGGAGATCGTTTCCGGCAGGCGGAATATTTCATTGAAGAGTGCACTGGCGCCCACGGACGGAAAGAAATAGGAAGCGTGTTGTACCGGCAGCGTGGAATTCCAGTCGTTCCTTCCGGTGATATCGAGGAACAGGTAATTGTTGTACCCCAGGTTCGCTGCCGCATACACCGATTGCTTTTCTGTTCTGGCCAGCCCGTTGGTGGTAATGGTGGCCAGGCCATTGCCGAGTGAAAATGAATTGGCGATGATCAATCCCTGGTCATTCGAGTTGGTATTTTCGGTATAGAATTTTTCAAGGCTCGCACCGGCATTTACATTCAGCGAAAAGTGTTCATCAAATTTTTTATTGTAGTTGATCAGTACGTCGTTGTTGAACTGACGGAACGATGATTTATTGATCTGATAGTTTCCCCCGCCGGCATAAGTGACCCAGTAGGAATTGCTGTAATCGCTTTCTTCGGCATTGTCAGAATAAGAATCCAGGCTCGTACGACCCTGGATGCTGAGTTCCGGCGTGATCTGGTATTTCAGCGACAACAGGCCGATGAAACGGTTGCGCGTTTTTTCATACAGGTTCCGGTTGGTGCTCCAATACGGGTTCTGAAACGCGGGTGACTGCGTTCCCCAGTAATTCTGGTGCAGCGTAAAATCTGACAGATCCGTGAATTCATAATTTTTTATATCGCCGATGCGCAGACTTCTCGGCATGGAGTACAACGTGGCCATGGCATGGTTGGCCCCGCCGGACAGCGGCCTGTTGAGGATGTCTTCCACCAGGTAATTGGCCTTCATATCCACCGAAAGTTTGTCGGAAATCTGATAGGTCTGCCGGAGGTTGAAGTTGTTCCTTTTATAATCGTTGTTGGGCAGAATGCCTTTACTATATGTGTTGGTATAGGAAAAATAAGTCTGCGCCTTATCCGTACCGCCGGAAAGGGCAACAGAGTTGACCAGTTCCGAGCCCGTTCTGAAAAAATCTTTGTAGTTGTCGGGCTGCGGAGAGAGTGGCTGCGTCTTGCCGCTCCAGTCCAGTTCCGGCTGACCGGTCATCTTCGGTCCCCAGCTGAGTTCGCTTTTGGCATCGAAAAGACCTCCGCTGCCCTGGCCGTATTCATTCTGGAATTTGGGTTGCAGCATGGGATTTTCCAGCAATGCCGAGCTGGATACGGAGATACCAACGCCCTTGCCGGACCTTCCTTTTTTTGTGGTGATGATCACCGCACCATTGGCGGCATCCGAACCATAGAGCGCTGCGGCGGAAGCACCGGTCAGCACCGTCATGGATTCCACATCATCCGGATTGATATTTGAAATGCCGTCGCCATTGTCCCGCGCGAGGGCGACATTGTTGGTGACATCATTGAAAGCCTGCGGCGTATTGTCGATGCGCACACCGTCCACGATGATCAGCGGCTGGTTGCTGCCGTTGATGGAGCGGTTACCACGGAAGATGATCCGGTTTGAACTGCCCGGACCTGCATTTGTTTTACTGATCAGCATATTGGCCACTTTGCCATCCATCGCACTGGTCAGGTTCACTTCGCGGGTATCGCTGAGATCGGATCCTTTGATCTGCTGCGTGGCATAGGTGATGGATTTTTTTTGCCGGGTGATACCCAGGGCGGTCACCACCACATCCTGCATCTGTGTGCTGGAGGCTTCCAGCAATACCTCGATCACCTGTTTTCCGGCGAGCGGTATTTCTTTTATTTCATACCCGACGGAGGAGATCACGACGATCGCATTGGGATCTTTCACCTCCAGTGAAAATTCACCCTGCTCGTTGGTGGTGGTTCCGTTTGCCGTTCCTTTTTCAACGACGCTGATGCCGGCGCCGGAAACAATGGCGCCTGCGCTGTTGCGCAGGGAAACTTTCCCTTTGATGGGAACCGCTTTTTTATCATCCACCGAGGAAATGACGATCAGGTCGTGGTCCATCACGTGATAGACCAAACCGGTGGAGCGGAATACGATATCCAGGATTTCCTGGATGGTGGCATCGCGGGCCTGGACTGAAATTTTGGTGGGACCGGAAAAAAGATCGTCGTTGTAGAGAAACCGGTATTTGCTATTGTGCTGGATATAGGTGATCGCATATTTCAACCGCACATTTTTCAGGGAGATGCTCATTTTTTCCTGGCCATACGTTTTGGCGGAAACCTGCAGACAGGCGATAAAAATGAGTACAGCGGTTAGTTTCATGATTAAAAAGCACTTACGTAAATCTTCCCCCGTAACAGGAAGCCTGTTAAGCCGGCATTTTTTCATATTTTTGAAATGAAATGTTAGATAAAAGGGAATGAGTCATTTTCCAGGATGAATTCCCGTTTTTGTCAAATGTTGGAGGGAGGTGTTCGCAGCATCTCCCTTGTTTATGCAGGTTACTCTGTCATAGGTTGGTTTTTTGTGGTGAATAATCGCTCATTAGTATACCGTTAATTCGTTTGCATTGATCGTATAGGTAAAAGGAAAGGAAAGCTGCATCGCTTTCAGGGTTTCCTGCAGGGTCTCTTTTTCAATCAGGCCGGAAAAATGTTTCTGGCGGATCGCATCTCCCGAAAACCTGATCCGGATATTATACCATTCCTCCATTTTCGGTGCGAGGTCGCCAAAAGCCTCATCGTCGAATTCCAGTTTTGTCTGCATCCAGACGGTTTCCGGCAGGATGCCTGTTTTTGTTTTGTGCAATGCGGTGATCGCATAAACAGAAGGTGATGCGGCCGGCTGGTTGTGATCGGTGTGCTGGGTAAAAAAAGCGGTGTCGGTCGGGATCGTAATTTTTTCGTTTGGTTTTACAATGATCTTCCGGTCGGGATCGTGCCGGGTGGTGATCTCGATCAGTCCGCGTACCAGGGCCGTCTCGATGGTTTTTTCTCCGGGATAGGCTTTTACATTAAAGGCCGTTCCTTTTACGGTGATGTCGATGATGCCGGTGTGAATCACGAACGGCACTTTTTCATTCCTGACCACGTCAAAGAAGGCCTCTCCGCTCAGAAATACTTCGCGGGTCTGGGTGCCGAAACCTACGTTTCCGAAACTGAGTTTACTGTTTCCGTTGAGCCAGACCTGGGTGCCGTCGGGCAACTGAAGTTTCGATTTGGAGCCCGGCTGGGTGGCAAACTGGTTGCCGGTGCGGGTATCGGGGGCATTTGCGCCGCTGGCTCTTTCCTGGTGAACAAACCAGGCCGCTGTACCGGCGATGGCAACGAGGCAGGCGGCGGCGATCCATCTTGCCAGCGGCATTCGGAACAGTCGGCCGGCACCGGGTGCCGATATCTGATGATGGATGCGATCCCAGAGTTCGGGGGCGGGACGGGATTCTGGGTTGCTCACCAGGGTGGAATCCCAGAGATGATCGATGACTTCCGACGCCTGGCCGCTGAGCTGCTGCTCCCGCAACAGGCGGTCGAGTTCCTGCAATTCAGCAACAGAGGCTTCGCCGCTTTTCTTTTTTCCCAGTAAGATCCAAACACGGTCGGAATCGATGAACATAAACAGGCGGCATTGGTTGATGCCGCTATAAACGCTAAGGGTATCTTCTTACCCCCAAAACAATTAAAAATAAATTAACAATTAGTTGGTGCGCAGGAAACGGTGCGCTTGTGGAAGCTGTTTTCGGATCGCGCCATGGATTTTTTTCAGCGCGATACCGATCTGGTTTTCGACCGTTTTGGGCGTAAGCTGGAGCAGTTCGGCCACTTCGCGGTATTTAAGGTTGTCTTCTTTGACAAGCTTAAAGATGAGTTTGCATTTCGCAGGAAGGTCATTGATGGCGTGGTTGATGAGCGAAAGCACTTCCTGGCCGATCATGATTTCCTCGGGCGTGGCGTGTACCTGGTAATAAGAGACGACGGCTTCGTCAAAATTGAAGTTCTTGCGGCGGTTGTATTTCCGGTAATAGCTGAAACTGATGTTGCGGGTGGTTATATGCAGGTACCAGTTGAGGTTTTCCAGGGCGCTCACCCGAACGCGTTTATTCCATATCTGCAGAAAGACATCAGCCACGATCTCTTCGGCCATTTCACGGGAATGGATGATGGCGAACGCAAACTGATACAGGCGGGGACTGTAATAATCGTATAATTTCCTGAAAGCTGACTGGTCATCCGAAGCAAGCCGGAGCTGAATTTCCACCAGATCGATCTTCGCAGATTCCTTCATAGCAATAGCCTGAAAAATGAACATTGTTTCTTTAAAAAAACAGCAGGCGCGGCGTTAGGGGAGGCTGGCAATTGCGGAGGATGACTGGATCTGCGGATGACTGAAATTAGCAAAAAAAAATGACGACATAATAAATTATGTCGTCATCGTATAAAAATCGAAGTCGTTTGATTGTCCGGATCAGTATCTTCTGCGGTCGTTGTTATTATCGTTTCCGCGGTTGAAGTTGCGTGGCTCTCGGGGTCTGAATCCACCGCCGCCGCCGCCATTCTGCTGCGC
This sequence comes from uncultured Puia sp., assembly GCA_964658175.1. Lineage (GTDB taxonomy): Bacteria > Bacteroidota > Bacteroidia > Chitinophagales > Chitinophagaceae > Puia. The sequence continues at coordinate 12,246 of CAZZYD010000079.1, forward strand.
CTCGGCTTCTTTTACCGCCATTTTTTTGCCCTTGATGGCTGCACCATCCAGGGTTTCAATGGCCTGCTGGGCTTCCGCATCGTCTTTCATATCCACGAACCCGAAACCTCGGCTTTTTCCCGTTTCACGATCCATCACCACTTTGGCAGAATTCACTTCACCGTACAATTCGAACATCTCTTTTAAATCAACATCGTCAAAATCATAGGGAACACCTGCAACGAATAATTTCTTTGACATACACTGGGTTTTAACTGTTGGTAAACATCAACAGAGGATACAACAAGATATGAAATTACTTATACTTTACAGATTATTCCTGATTTTTTCGGTCAGCCGGATGTTAATTATGAATATCGAACTCAACACCTGCTGGTGGTGGCGTATGGTGGCGATCGTACCAGCCGCGGGTATGATGATGGTTCCGATGATAATAATTGTGTTCCGCGCAGCCGGTGGTCAGCATCAGCAGAAAAGACGCAAGCGATAAAGCCGCAAATGTGTTGAAAGCCTTTTTCATATTTTTTTCAATTTTGTACATATGGTCAAAAATCCTACCATGCACCGTTAACGGCTCACTAACGGTGTTGGGGAAATGATGCCCCAGCCGGGGGGCTAACGAAATCAAAATCACCTCTGATGTATCAGCGGATTATAAGTCTGGTTCCTTCGCTCACCGAATTGCTGTCTGACCTTGACCTGGGTGAGCAGGTGGTGGGAATTACAAAATTCTGCATCCGTCCGCCGCAGTGGAAAAAAGAAAAGATCATCATCGGCGGAACAAAATCAATCGATACCGCGCGGATCATCGGCCTCCGGCCGGACCTGATCCTGGCAAGCAAAGAAGAAAATGTAAAAGACCAGGTGGAACAGCTGCGCGGCCATGGCCGGCTCTTACTAACGGACGTGACTACCTGTAAAGAAGGGTTGCAGCTGATCAATGAACTGGGTGCGATGCTGGGAAAGCAAATCCTTGCCAGGCAAATGACCGCAGCGATTGAAAAAGATTTGCTTGCAGTGAAACCAATGCTGCCCACAGCGAAAAAACCGGTGGCGTATGTTATCTGGCGGAATCCTTATATGGTTGCGGGCGGCGATACGTTTATCAGCAGCATGCTGGAGATGGCCGGCTTTTCCAATTTTTTTTCAGATCGGTTGCGGTATCCTGAAGTAGACCTGGTATCGCTGGCGATGCAGGAGGATCTGACCGTATTTCTTTCCTCTGAACCTTTTCCGTTCAACACCGTGCATGCCGCGGAGGTCAGCCGGGTCTTGCCAAAGGCAAGCATCCGCCTGGTGGATGGGGAGATATTTAGCTGGTATGGGAGCCGGATGCTACAAGCAGCTGCCTATTTTCGCACGCTCCATCAGCAAACCATTACATGATGGATTATTCGCGCTTTATGGAGATTTCCTTCTT
>CAZZYD010000080.1:0-13490 GCA_964658175.1 uncultured Puia sp.
GTAATATGGATATACCAGGGGGTTTATCGGCAGCTGATTGGCGCTGCTCACGAATCCTCTTTCAGGATTGATCTGTTGGGGATTTTCAGCTGTGGGGATCATGGACTGCCAGGCGTACTGGCTGTCCATGCCCTCCATGATAAAGTCTCCCTGTCTTGTCCATTTCGCGGGAAACTCGCCCTGGTCCGTGATGGCAATATCTCCGGATTTTGTGGCAAACGCGCAATTCTGTCCGGGCGTATGCAGGTACTGCAGCGCTTCTTTGTAATCAGTCAGGTTTTTTGCGTGATCGAGGGTGTTGAAGACCCGGAGTTCATTGCTGGGGTCATGCGCTTTCCATCGCACGGCGAAATATTTTCCATTGGTATGCCTGTGGTTGGAAAAACCTTTGTCATACATCACCGGTCCGAATACGGTATAGGCAACGGTGTCGATAAATTCCGGTGCGCCTTTTTGCAGGATGTGTTCGTAGCGGATATCCGCGGTTTTCCATTCACCGTTGTACCAGTATTCTTTTTTGCTGTCATCTTTAAACCGGATCTGGTAATAATCGCGCACGTCGCGCATGGCATTCGTAAAACCAAAGGCGCAGCTGTCGTTGAATCCGATGATGATGCCCGGTGCCCCCGGAAAACTCGCGCCATAGGCATTGAAATTCGGTGTGGACAATTGCATTTCAAACCAGAGGGACGGCAGGTTTAGGCCAAGGTGCGGATCGTTGCAGAGGATCGGCGCACCACTTTTCGTTTTTTTGCCGCTGACCACCCAGTTGTTGCTGCCATTGTCGGGATCCGGCTTCATGCCGCTGACATTGACGGTATCGTTCGAATGAAGATAGGCCGAGTCGCTGTTGTCCGGTGCCTTCACTGAACCGGCGAAAGACAGGGCCGCCGTGTCTTTCGGAATGATGGGATCCAGCGAATCCTGCGTGATGGGAAACATTTTGGCGAAGGTTTCATAACCGAGGGTGGAACGCAGGTTGGTATATTCGAAGTCATTTTCTCCACCGGCCAGATCCCAGGACATCAGTTTGAGGAACAGGCAGGTTTTGACATTCGTCCATTTTTCGGGCTTATAGTTCAGCAGCTTATATTCCACCGGCAACTGGCTTTCGCGCAGGCTCCCGATATACGCATTGACCCCCGCGGTGTATGCATCCGCCTGGGCTTTGGAAACAGGATCCGCTTCAATTTCTTTGGCGGCGATTTCCGCGGCATAGCCCATCCCCAGCCGGCGTGTATTCCGGTCGATCGTCAACGCTTTGGGGCCGACCAGCTCGCAGAGCCTTCCGCCGGCATACATGGTCTGGAATTCCATCTCCCAGAGCCGGAACTTGGCGTGCAAAAAACCCTGCAGGTAAAATGCGTCCTCGTCGCTGGCGGCGAACACATGCGGTACCATCCGGTCATCCAGGTAAACCGATGCCTCCGCCTTCAATCCGGGAACACTGAGTGTTTCGCCGTAGTCTTTTTCTATCGGATCGGCATTCTGCCAGAAACCGTGCTGCGGACTGAGTAATTTCCCCATCGGCGGCGTATCTCCCCATTGCGTATTGAGCACAAAGATCAAAATCAGGGTTAGCGCGGTGTAAATGAGAAGGGGAACTATTTTCATGAAGAGCAGTTTCTGCCTGGAATAGGTTTTAAAAGTAAGAATTTATCCATGAAAATATTAATTTTGTGGGGTGGCAGCACTTCATAACAGGGTTTCCCAGAAAGAATTGAAAGCCCGGCTTTTAGCAGAGACAACGCCGAGGACCACCCTTTCATTTTACCGCTATTTCCCGATCCCGGATCCGACCGCTTTCCGCGACTTTTTATACGCTGAAATGGCGGACCTCCAGGTGTTTGGCCGCATCTACCTGGCCTCCGAAGGCATCAATGCGCAGGTGAGCATACCGACGGCGCAGATGGAGGCGTTCCGAAGTCTGCTGGAATCGATCGAACCCCTGAAAAACCTCCGGCTGAATATTGCCCATGCCGACAACGGAAAGTCATTCTGGGTACTGAAGATAAAAGTCCGCGGAAAGATCGTAGCCGATGGCATCACAGATCCCGATTTTCATTTGGGAAACAAAGGGAAATACCTGGACGCCGCCGCCTTCAACGAGTTATCATCCAGGCCCGGCACGGTGGTGGTGGACATGCGCAATCATTATGAATATGAAGTGGGCCGTTTCGAATCAGCCATTGAGATACCGAGCGATACTTTCCGCGAACAGCTGCCGATGGCGGTTACCATGTTGAAAGATAAAAAAGATCAGCCGGTGATCATGTATTGCACCGGCGGCATCCGGTGCGAAAAGGCCAGCGCCTACCTGCATCACCATGGATTCAGCCAGGTCTTCCATCTGGAGGGCGGCATCATTCATTATGCCAATACGGTAAAAGAGCAGGGGCTGGAAAATAAATTCCACGGAAAAAATTTTGTTTTCGACGACCGTCTCGGCGAACGGATCACCGACGAAGTGATCGCCCATTGTCATCTCTGCGATAAACCCGCCGATACGCATACCAATTGCCGGAATATGGCCTGTCACCGCCTGTTCATCCGATGCGGTGACTGTGATGTGCAATATGATGGTTGCTGCAGTAAAGCCTGTCAGCAGGTGTTGCTGCTGCCGGAAGAAGCGCAACGCTCCCTGCGCAAAGGTGTGCAGGATGGCGCGAAGATTTTTAATAAGTCGAGAAGCCGGCGGGTGCCACCGCCCGATCAGCGCAAAGCAGCGAGCGCGGCTACGACCGATGAATAGACCTGATCGTCACTGAGTGGTGAAGGCTCGAAGGGTTTGCCGATCACCTGTTCGTACAGTTCGATGTATTTCCGGGAGATGGTATTGACCCATTCATCGCTCATGTCCGGTACGGTTTGTCCTTCCTTTCCCATAAAATCGTTGGCGATCAGCCATTCCCGCACGAATTCCTTGCTGAGCTGCTGTTGTTTTTCGCCGCGGCCTTGTCTTTCTTCAAAACCATCAGCATAAAAATAACGGGATGAATCCGGCGTGTGTATTTCGTCCATCAGGTATATCTGATCGCCGATGCGGCCAAATTCATATTTGGTATCCACGAGGATGAGGCCGCGGGCGGCCGCCATTTCGCGACCGCGTTTGAACAGTTCGAGTGTATATTTTTCGAGCACGGCGTAATCCCCGACGGCAACGATCCCTTTGCCGATGATTTCATCGCGGGAGATATCTTCATCATGTCCTTCCTCCGCTTTGGTGGACGGTGTGATGATGGGGGAGGGGAAATAATCATTTTCTTTCATCCCTTCCGGCATCGATACACCGCAGAGGATTCTCTTTCCGCTGGTGTAGGTGCGCCATGCATGACCCGTGAGGTTGCCGCGCACCACCATTTCCACCCGGTACGGGATGCATTTTTTTCCGATGCTGACAACGGGCGCAGGCACCACCGTCAGCCAGTTCGGGCATATATCTTTGGTTTCTCCGAGCATGTAGGCAGCAATCTGGTTTAAAACCTGTCCTTTATATGGAATCGGTTTGGGCAGGATGACGTCGAATGCAGAAATGCGGTTTGACGCGATCATCACCAGCCACTGGTCGCCAATTGTGTATACATCGCGGACCTTGCCTTTATAGTAATTGCGCTGATCGGGAAACTGAAATGGTTGCATCCCGCTAAATTATAAGAGTTGGGATAAATCGCTCATAATATTTTTTAATAAACCGAATCATCCTTGTACTTTACCTGCTGAAAGCGAAGTCTAACATCTAAATTGATTGCCATGAAATACCCTGCCTGCATCGCACTCGCGTTTCTATGCCTGTTTGTTTCCACTGATTCATTTGCTCAAACCATCACCCTGTCCGGAACGGTCATCAGCACCGATACGAAAGAAGCCGTGCCTGCCGCCTCTGTGGTGGTCAAGGGTTTTTCCGGCGGCACATATACCGACAGTCGCGGATATTTTAAACTTACGACATCGCATGCGCTGCCGGTCACCCTGGTGATCAGCTCCGTAGGTTTCGGCACAAAAGAGATGGAGGTTAGCAGCACGGCACCAGTAAGCATTGACCTGCCGTCTGCCTCCACGCTCGGTACGGAAGTAGTGGTTTCGGCCACACGTTCCAATATCCGCAGCCTCGAATCGCCGGTGTCGATCGAAAGAATGAGTGCCGCTTCCATTCGTGAAGTGCCCGCGCCTTCTTTTTATGATGCTATTTGCAACCTGAAAGGTGTAGACGTCATTACCTCTTCCATTCTTTTTAAAACACCCGGTACCCGTGGTTTCAACGGCAGTGGTAACCTGCGCATGAACCAGCTGGTCGATGGCATGGACAACCAGGCGCCCGGATTAAATTTTGCGGTCGGCAATATCGTTGGACTGAATGAACTGGATGTGGACAATGTGGAACTGCTGCCCGGTGCCTCGTCCGCACTCTACGGATCCGGCGGGATGACCGGTACCATCCTTATGACAAGCAAAGACCCGTTCAAATACCAGGGATTCAGCGCTCAGGTGAAACAGGGTGTCAATCATATTGCAGACGACAACAGCAAGGCCGCTCCCTACTACGACTGGATGGCGCGCTATGCAAAAGCCTTCAATAATAAATTCGCGTTTCGTGTGTCGGCAGAATATACGCAGGCCAAGGACTGGTCTGCAGGCGACTACCGGAATTACAGTCCGGTAAAGGGTGGGCCGATCGCCGGCGACCGAAGCCTGCCGGATTATAATGGCGTAAACAGCTATGGAGATGAAAGCGCCTTCTTCACGGTAAAGAACGGATTGCTGGCCGCCGCCCAGCAACACGCCGCTGCCGGTGACGCTGCCGGCGCTGCCCAGCTGCAGCAGCTGGCGGGCGCCACGCCGACGAGTTCAGGCGTCACCCGTACCGGCTACAATGAAAACAGCCTCACCAATTACCGCGCCTATAACCTGAAGGCGTCTGCAGGACTGTTCTATAAACTCACCGACAATACCACGGCCAGTCTCAGCGGCAATTTCGGAAGCGCCAGTACCATCTACACAGGAACCGACCGGTATCGTTTACAGAACGTACGCATTGGTCAATACAAAGCCGAAGTCACCGGCAAACGTTTTTATGTGCGCGCATACACCACACAGGAAAATGCCGGGAGCTCATATGATATGGTTGCTTCCGCGACCCTGCTGAATGAATCGTATTCACCCACCGCCAGCGGCTGGGCACCGGATTATATCGGAGCTTATGCGCAGGCCTTTGGTGCGGCCCTTGGCGCCGGACAAACCCCCGACCAGGCCTATGGTCCCGCAAGCGCCGCTGCCCGTGCCTATGCAGATCGCAACCGCCTGCAACCGGGAACGGCCGCCTTTACCAAATCACTCGATTCGCTGAACCAGCTTGCCATCCCTTCCGGTGGAAAATTCAATGACCGCACCAATCTGTACGTGGGAGAAGGCATGTATAATTTCTCCGATATCATTAAATGGGCCGATATCACGGTCGGGGCTTCCACACGGGAGTTTGTATTGAATTCACACGGCACCATCTTCGCAGATACGGCGGGTTCGATCAAGATCAATGAAACCGGCGCCTTCGCGCAGATACAGAAAGGATTTTTTGAAGATTTCCTGAAGCTGACCCTCGCCGGCCGGTACGACAAGAATTCCAATTTCGCCGGACGGTTCACTCCCAGGGCTACCGCCGTGTTCCGCGTAGCGGCCGACAATTTCATCCGCGCTTCATTCCAGACGGCCTACCGCTTTCCTTCCACGCAGAATCAATACATCAATCTCCAGACCGGTTCAGCCCGCCTGATTGGCGGCCTGCCCCAATTCATCGATGCATACGGACTCAGAACAAACACCTATGACACGGCTTCGCTGAACCATGCCGCTGCCACCGGTGAGGCGCCCACCCAATACCAGTTCAAAGAATTCAAACCTGAAAGCGTGGCATCCTGGGAGCTTGGATACAAGGGACTGATTGCAAAAAAACTGCTGATCGATATCTATGGCTTCTATGCCCGGTACACCAATTTTATCGGACTGACCGTGCTGATTAAAAATCCAACCACGCAGACTGCGACGAATACATTTGGTATTTATACAAACAGCAGCAGTAAAGTGAATACGGTGGGTGGCGGCCTTGGGCTGGAATACGCCCTGCCGAAAAGTTTCGTTTTGTCGGGCAATGTGGCGTACAACAATATTTCAAACAGCGATGTGTCCGTGCTGACGCAGTTCAATACGCCGAAATGGAAATACAATCTGTCGCTGGCCAATTACAGCATCGCAAAATATTTCGGCTTCAATGTCACCTACCGCTGGCAGCAGAGTTATCTCTATGAATCCAGTTTTGTAAGTGGCAACACGCCATCGTTCGGCACCCTGGATGCGCAGATCAGCATGAAGCTGCCGAAACTGCAGCACAGCATGATCAAGATCGGTGCGACGAACCTTACCAATAAATATTATGTGGATGCCATCGGCAATTCGCAGATCGGCGGGCTGTACTATATCAGCCTGGGATATAATCTTTAGACGTTGAAGCGGAAGTGCATGACATCTCCGTCTTTCACCAGATATTCTTTTCCTTCGATCCGGAGCTTGCCTGCTTCCCTGCAGGCGGCTTCGGATTTATATTTTAAGAAGTCGTCGTAGGCGATCACTTCGGCCTTGATGAATCCTTTTTCAAAATCGGTGTGTATCACGCTGGCGGCCTGTGGCGCTTTCCAGCCTCGGTGGATGGTCCATGCGCGTACTTCCTGCACGCCGGCGGTAAAATAGGTCTGGAGTTCGAGCAGGTCGTAGGTGGTGCGGATGAGTTTATTGAGGGCCGGTTCTTTCATCTGGTATTCTTCCATGAAGAGCGCTTTGTCGTCAGCATTTTCCAGTTCCGCGATCTGTTGTTCGATGGAATTATTCATGACGATGACCTGCGCATGTTCGCCGGCCACATTTTTTTTGAGCGCTTCCGAAAATGCATTTCCGGTATGCATTGATTTCTCATCCACATTGGCGACATACAGCACCGGTTTGTCGGTGAGGAGAAAAAGATCGGCGATGGCCGCCTTGCTGTTTTTGTCCAAGTCCAGCGAACGGATGCTTTTGCCCTGTTCCAGGTGTTCTTTGCAACGTTTGAGCACTTCAAATTCAGCCTTTGTTTTGGCGTCGCCGGTCTTGAGCAGTTTTTCGGCGCGCTGGTATTTTTTGTCGACGCTTTCCAGGTCTTTCAGCTGGAGTTCGGTGTCGATGATTTCTTTGTCTGCGATCGGATTGATGGCGCCTTCTTCGCGCAGGATATTTTCATCTTCGAAACAGCGGATCACATGCACGATGGCATCCACTTCCCGGATATTGGCTAAAAATTTATTGCCCAGTCCTTCCCCCTTGCTCGCGCCTTTTACGAGCCCGGCGATGTCCACGATTTCGATCTGGGTCGGCACGGTGCGGTCGGGAACGACCAGTTCGGCCAGTTTCAGGATGCGTTCATCCGGCACGTCCACCAGGCCCACATTCGGTTCGATGGTGCAGAACCGGTAGTTGCTGGCCTGCGCTTTGGCGCTTGTGCTCACCGCATTGAAAAGCGTTGATTTTCCGACGTTGGGTAATCCCACAATACCTGCCTTTAATGCCATGAGCGGAGCTTTTTGATTTTTGCTTTTGAGCCCGCAAAGATAAAGGTTTTCAAGGTGGCAATGTTTGGCAATCAAATTAAAGATATTCGATTATATTCATCCATTAATTTCCTGCTATGGCCCTGAATATCATCTGGATACTCTTCTTCCTCATCGGCTTCGTGGCCGCGCTGATCCGGCTGATATTTTTCGGTGATACGGATATCTTCAAGACCGTCGTGGACGGGATATTCAATTCGGCAGGCACGAGTGTGCAGATTTCCATCGGACTGATCGGCGTGATGGCATTGTTCCTTGGTTTTATGAATGTGGGAGAGAAAGCCGGCGCCATCAACTTCCTGTCGCGCATCGTGGGACCTTTTTTCAGCCGGCTGTTTCCCGATGTGCCGAAAAACCATCCTTCCATGGGACATATGGTGATGAACTTTTCCGCCAACCTGCTGGGACTTGACAATGCCGCCACCCCGTTCGGCCTGAAAGCGATGGAAAGCCTGCAGGAACTCAATCCAAAAAAAGACACGGCTTCCAACGCGCAGATCATGTTCATGGTGCTGCACGCGTCTGGTCTTACCATCATACCGGTGAGTATCATCGCGCAGCGGGCAATCCTCAAAGCGCAGGATCCGACGAGTATTTTCATTCCCTGCATGATTGTGACATTTGTTGCCACCGTGGTCGGCCTTTCGATCGTTGCGCTTTATCAGCGGATAAATCTCTTTCAGCCCGTCATTCTTGCCTGGGTAGGCGGTATTTCAGTGCTGATCGGCGGACTCGTTTATTTCCTGAACAGCCACAACGCGCTGATCACGCCATTCTCGCGGATTTTCAGCAACGGACTGATCCTGTTGTTGTTCATCGTTTTCCTGGTGGGTGGCATGCTGCGGAAGATCAACGTGTACGAGGCCTTTATCGATGGCGCCAAACAGGGATTGCAGGTAGCCTTCACCGTGATTCCCTATCTCGTAGCCATGCTGGTGGCCATCAGCGTGTTTCAGAGTTCGGGCATGTTCGACTTTATGATCCAGGGCATCACCGCTTTTTTTGGGTTGTTCCATATCAACACCGATTTTGTAAAGGCCATTCCCACCGCCCTTATGCGCCCACTCAGCGGAAGTGCCGGCCGGGCGATGATGATCAATACGATGACGCAATACGGTCCGGATTCTTTTGTAGGACAGCTTTCCTGTATTTTCCAGGGCACGACAGACTCGACTTTCTATATCGTGGCCCTGTATTTTGGCTCGGTGGGGGTTAAAAAAACACGCTATGCCATTCCGGCCTCGCTGGTCGCCGATTTTTCAGCCATCGTGGCCGCTGTACTCGTCGCCCAGCTGTTTTTCAAACACTAGTTATTTCAGTGTAAAGCGGATGCTCAGCGCCAGCGCGTCGGGCACAAAATTGATTTCGGGGGATATATCCAGTTCCGGTTTCCAATCCAGCGATAAATTGATGGGTGCGTCGGCAAATTTGTAGTCGATGCCCACAACGCCCATCGGTCCGGTATATACTTTACCGGCTTCAAAGCCCACATAAGCGCCGCCGCCATAAAACCAGTAGAGTCCGGGCGATGCGCCGATCAGGCCATGAATTTCGTAGAGACCGCCCAGGCCAAACCGATTGCCAAAGGCAACCAGTCCTTCCACGGCAGCCCGGTCGGTAAGAAAATATTTAAGGGAGACTGCACTGGCAATGGTGGGGGCCGCCGTACTCAGCCGCAGGCCGCCGGCAAATTTATACTCCTGTGCATGGACGGTTTGGAATGCAGTGAAGCCCAGCACGAGGGCCAGGCAAAAAAGAAGTTTGCTCATGTGGAGGTGTTTTTTATTGGAACGAAACCGCCCGGAAAATATTAAAATGGGATTGTTAGGATTTTCCTAATTCTCGAACAGCTCATATTTCGTTTTCGGCCGGCGGTCTTCGAGCCACTTGAAATTGCGCAGCTTCATCTCGTCGTAGTTCACCTTCTTGATGGGATACATCGTGCCCTCCGCATCGTTTCGCAGCACGACCTTATTCAACAGTTTATTCAGGAAGATCATGTCGATCACATCGGCCCGGGTGACTTTATTCACCCCCACAAAAGCCATGCTGTCGTCTTTGATATAGTAGACGCTTTCTGCGCTCCCCTTGGCACGCATATAATCGATGACGCCATCCTTGAAATATCCGTTGAGGGTATTGCCTTTGACCTGGTTGTACATGGCCGGACCGGTTTTGCCTACGACGAGGCTGTTCTCGAACACATAGAGGCGGTCCGGCTTTTTGTTTTTTGTGTAGAGGAACATCGTATCTCCCGTAATCTGGTAGCCGCTGGCCCAGGCCACGGGATTGGTGTACAGTTGAAAGATGGAATCGAGTCCGGAATAATACATGCTGTCGGATACGGCCTGCAGGGAATCGGAAAATATGCGCACATGATGGTAGCCCTGGAGATAGCGGAGCGAACTGTCAGGTTTTATTTTATTGATCGGATTTCCAAGGGAGTCTTTGGCAAACAACACGGAGTCCGGAATTTTGCCGGAGAAAAGCGTGTCGGCGCGTACATACAGCGAGTCATTCTCCTCTTTGATAATCATCAACGGCACAATGGTGGCCGTGAGGGTATTTTTAAATTTGTCGGCAACGAGTTTGCCGGCAATGACGGAAATTCCTTCCAGCGTATCTTTAAATACTGCATTACCGGTAGCGATATTGATGCCGGTGCTGTCGTCAAACCGGATCTCGTCGCCGGTGATACTTTGGGAATGATCGGTGATGGTTGGACGCTTGCCGAACTCTGCGTGGTGCTGTTGTAAATTATAGAAGCCGTCGCGCGTGTCAATCTTCCTGCCGGAACTATCCACGATGTGCGTCATCGTGATGAAGGTAGCCAGCCTTGTCTGCGAATTGTACAGCAGCGAATCCGCTTTGAGCGTATACGCAGGATCCACGAGCACGACATTCTTTTTGAAATATACATCTTTGGTGTCGGCATAATAAGTCCCTTCGGTACTGGTGACCACGGTTTTCTCGCTGACCACACGGCCGCCCTGGTAGTAGTTCCCGATATGCATATTCATATCGTAATGCAGTTCTTCCGTGGTGAGCGTGCCCTTTCCGTCTTTCAGGGATACTTTTTTGGTGAAGATGATATTCTTAGTGTCCACAAAATATTTCATGTACTGCGAATAGATATTGGTGGTATCCGAGTCGATAATGTGCACATTACCGTAGGCCTCCATGAAATTATCTTTGTGGTTGATGGCGAGGCTGTCGCAATAGAACATCGTATTCTCGCTCTGGATCTTGACGTGGCCGAACAGCGACTGGATCTGGATTGAATCTTTTTTTACTTCGCGCAGCGTATCGGCATGCCAGATATAAACCGTTTTGGTGCTGTCGCCGGTTTTTGATTTGAACGGCACCGCGATCTGCGCCGACACCTGCTGAACCAGCAACAGCAGGCTGACAAATAAAATAAAACGGGCAAAAAATTTGATCATCGTTTGGGTGGCGGATTAACAACACTGGAATCGTTGAGCGGCACCATGAGCGGCGCGTTCTTGTCCTTCTTTCCGAAGACCGATATGCTGACATAGCGTTTCGGGTGAATGCGCACGTCATCCAGCAGGGTATTGAGGCTGCGCGTCGTGTATTCGAGGTTGTTGTAAAGTTTTTTGTCGTTGACCAGCAGGCCCAGCGATCCGTTGGGGCTGTTGATCTTGTTGATCGCTTCCTTTAATTCATTCATGGCGGTCTGTGCAGACTGCAGGGTCTCGTCAATTTTGGCATTCGCCAGTTTGGCGCTGGTTTTATCCAGGTTGCTCAGCGTGCTGGTCACCATCGCATTGTTGTTACTCAGGTTGCGGGTGAAGCTGTCCACATGGTTCAGGGAATGGGCGAGGGCGCCGGTTTTTTCATTGAGCATGATCTGCAGCGAAGCCGATGATTTGGCGAGGTTGGCGATGATGGACCCGAAATTATTTTTGACGGTGGGGTCGAACAGGGATCCGACTACTTTGATCAGCGAATCCAGCGATCCCAGCGTGCCGCTGAGCCGGGTAATCACCGGATTGAGGTTGGTTTGAACCTGCGACAGGAGGTTGGGTTTTTCAGTGGTGGACATCGTGTCCTCATCCTGAAGGTATTCCGTGGCATCGCCCTTGTGTATTTCCAGGTTGGCGCCACTGATCAGTCCCGTGCTGATTACGGCGATCGAGTTTTTTGGGATGTTGACATCCTTTTTCATGCTGATGGTCACCTGGATGCCATCCACATTTTTATCCGTGGCGTTAATGGCGTAGACGGTGCCGACCTGCAGCCCGCGGATGGTGACGGCATTGGAAGCTTCCAGTCCTTCAACGTTTTTAAAGATGGCGTATATTTTTTTGGTATGCTCGAAGAGATCTTTGCCTTTGAGGTAATTGTAACCAAGAATCAGAAGTACGATGGCGACGGCGGTGAGTGCGCCAATTTTTGTTTCGTTTGAGATTTTCATCTGGTTATCTTTTACTGGTGTAGGTTATTTGTCGATGTCTTCCTTATACTGCTTCAGCGATTCGATGATATTGTCCACGATTTCCGCCTGGCCTTTGTCACTGTTCAGGTATTCTTCTTCCTCTTTATTGGTAAGGAAACCGATTTCGATCAGTACGCTGGGCATGCCTGTGGCCTGCAGCACCCGGATGCCGACATCACGCTGCTTCACCCCGTAACTCTGGCGGCCGGATTTCTGAAACCCGTCTTCCACGATCCCGGCAAAAAGGGCGCTGTTGTCGAAATATTTCTTTTCATAGAGGACGGCGCGCATTTTTGCTTCGGGAGAGGATAGGTCAAAGGCCGGTGCAGCGCTGTCGGCACTGTCGCGCATGCTCTGTTCGCCTTCGTCTCCTTCTTCCCGCTCATTGATCGCGTCGTTTTTGTTGCCCTGTTTTGCTGCTTTCCAGATATAGGTTTCGGTGCCGACGCGCATATTCTTCACCCAGTAAGATTCATAGATGGGCGCATTGACCATTTTCTTGCGTCTTTTGCGGCCCTTGCCCACATATTCCATTTTTTTGCGGTGCCCGATGATGCGTTTGGCATAGTAACCACCTGCCGGTTGCGGCGTGGCATTGCAGTGAATGCTGATAAAGAGATCTCCCCGGGCCTGGTTGGCGATGGTGGCCCGGCTGTGCAGGTCATCGCTGAGGTTGGTGGCGTTTCCGGAACAGGCATCGGTGGTGCGGGTAAAAACAACCTTGACATCCGGGAAGGCTTTGCTGATGGCCTCCCCGAGTTTGAGGGATACCTCCAGGGTTACATCTTTTTCTACGGAAATAAGTCCGTGTGTCCCCGGATAAAGCCCTCCGTGACCGGGGTCGACGATGATGGTCCGGATCTTTGGGGGCTTTGGCAAAACGCTGCTTTCCCTGAACGCGGAACTTGTTAATAGCAGTAAAAAAGAAATAAAAAAAACGTATGTCGCTCGCAGCATACTTTTCGTTTTGACGTAAGATGTTAATCTTCGCGAATTCTTAAACGGGTAACCCCTATTTTTGTACCATTGCAAAGTATGAATAACGGACGCAAAATTAGTTTAAAATACGTTCCCGCCCCGATATTTACAATTCTATTAATTTGCGTAACCCTTAACAGTTCAGCCTTTCATACCACTTATTCAAAAGTTTTCTTCAGCCCTTCACTGCTCCACACTGTTTCCGACACCATTCCGGTAAAAGACTCCCTGCCGCCGGTACGAATCCCTCCCCGAACCAGGGACTCTATTCCCCTTTCAGCCGCCGACAGCAGCGCCGAAACCTGGACAGTCAACCGCAGCGGAACCAACTTGCCCGCCGATATCGGGGCACCACTGAGCGTAATGAACATCACCGGCCTCCCAGCAGGTGGCACAGCACAGAACCGGGAGATAGACGGGATTGC
>CAZZYD010000081.1:0-13431 GCA_964658175.1 uncultured Puia sp.
CGACATTTGGTGTGAAAGGTCAGCTTATCCTCACCCATCACCTCGGAAACAAAATCAATCCCGCGAAAATCAAAGTGATTTTTATCGAGGAGAAAAAAAACTCCTTCCTTCCCTATTTCGTGCAGGAAGCAAAAATAAAATCCTCCGGTGAAATGTATCTGTTCGTGGAAGGAATCGACAGCAAGGAAGCCGGCGCACGCCTCCTGCGAAAAGAGGCCTGGCTGCGGGAAGAGGAAATGACCGCGCACAGTTCCAAAACCGAACCGATCTACTGGGTCGGATACCAGTTGTATGACCAGGACCGTGACCTCGGGGAAATCCTTGAAGTCATTGAGCAACCCCACCAGATCCTCTGCCGCCTCGAAATTTCTGGTAAGGAAGTGTTGATCCCCGTAAACGACTCCACGCGCAAAAACATCGACCACAAACACCGCAAACTTTTCCTGATCCTGCCGGAAGGATTGCTGGACGTTTATTTGTCATAATGCGCCAGTCATAAATCCGCGTTAACACGCAGGGGATGGTCAATATCCGGCGCGATTTGACGTTACCAGCCCTGAGCAAACCCCGAGCATGGAACGCAGTCATTTTTCAATCGTAAAATACCTGTTTTGTCTGCTGACCCTGGCCGCGGGCCTGCTGATCAGTCGACCGTTAGCCGCCCAGGCGCTCTCAGGTGTATGGAAGGGGAAGATCGGAGCCAGCCGGGTGGAACTCAAGCTGATCCGCAAGGGAGACAGCATCGCAGGCACTTCCTATTATTACGAATCAAAAAATAATTACCGGCGCTACACCGTGCGCGGATATTTCGACGACCGGAGCATGGAAGTGGTTTGGTGGGACGATCAGCTGATCGTGGACAACTATACCAAACGCCTTTTCGGTGGCGGACATGCAGACGCCGTGATGGCGGTCGCGGATTTTAATTGTCCGGGAGAAGGTATCCTGAAACTGGATGGGAAGACATCGCAGAAAGATCAGTCCGACGGTCCGACCACCGTCATGCATTTACAAAAAAGCGGGCAGCCGCTTTTTCCGGATGAATGGGATTTTGTCATTGAAAACTATGCGCTGGGCGCCAACGATCCCACGCTGATCGACAGTGTGGCGATGATCGCCCTGAATCCCGCAAAACCCGCTGTTCAGCCGCAGCCATCCATCGAACCATCTGCGCCGGAACCAGTGGTGATGAAGCCGGCTACTCCTCCGGTGATCGCGCCAACGGCAGCAAAACCGGCACCCGAACCACCGCCGGTCGCCATAAACGCATCCAACCAGGACCGGTATGCGGAAAGAACGAAGACATTGCAGACCGTGATCCCGTTGAAAGGTGATTCGCTCGAACTGCGCTTTTATGACAACGCAGAGATCGACGGCGATTCCATCGCGATATTCCTGAATGGAAAACTGCTCATGGAACATATCCGGTTGACGGACCAGGCCTATACTGTACGGCTCGCGGTCAGCGAATTGGGTGACGACAATGAACTGGTGATGGTGGCCGAAAACCTTGGCAGCATTCCTCCCAATACATCGCTGATGGTAGCAGTTTGCGGAGATAAAAGATATGAGGCGTTTCTGCGCAGCACGGAAGGCAGCAGCGCGCTGGTGAGGCTGGTAAAACCTATATCACCACGTTGATCATCTTATTTTTTACGTAGATCACTTTTTTCGGTGCCTTCCCCTCCAGCCATTTTTTTACCACTTCATCGGCGAGCACCAGGGCTTCCACATCCGACTGCGTGGCTTCCAGTGAAATACTCAGTTCCGTTCTTGTTTTCCCATTGATCGCCACGGGATAATTTTTTGCTGACTCCGTAAGCCAGCTGGCTTCGAAAGCCGGATAGGCCGCATCCAGGATGCTGCCCTCGTTGCCGGTCAGGTGCCAGAGTTCTTCGCAGATATGCGGTGCATAGGGCGCCAGGATGACGAGCAGCGGACTCAGCACCTCTTTCTTATAACATTTCAGTTCACCCAAATCGTTGACGCCGATCATCAGCGCACTGACGGCCGTGTTGAAAGAAAAACGTTCCGTGTCTTCGCCGATTTTTTTGATGGTCCGGTGCAATACTTTCATTTCGGCATCGGTAGCTTTATCTGTCGTCCACATTTTTCCTTTCGTTTCATCATAAAAAAGCCGCCAGAGTTTTCGCAGGAAGCGGTGAACGCCTTCGATGCCTTTGGTATCCCAAGGTTTGCTCTGCTCCACCGGGCCGAGGAACATCTCGTACATGCGAAACGTGTCGGCGCCATAGCGGTTAATGATATCATCCGGATCCACGGTATTGAATTTAGATTTCGACATCTTTTCAATTTCCATGTCAAAATCAAAACCCGTCACCGGTTCATAGCCCGCGTCGGTAATGTCGATCCCGAAAAGCTGGTGGTCTTCAGCACGGATGGCCTGCAGAAAAGCCTGTTTTTTATTCGGATCGAGTTTGCCGGCAGCATCGAAAAATTGTTCTGCGTACGGAATCCGGATGCGCCGGGTGTCAGGACCGGCCGAAGACAAGCCGTGGTGCGGATAAATGATCTTTTGCTGCGCATCGGCATAGGTAAAAAAGCTCTGCCCTACGATCATCCCCTGATTCACGAGCTTCTTATAGGGTTCATCAAAACCGATCCAGCCGCGGTCGAATAAAAATTTCGTCCACATGCGGCTGTACAGCAAATGTCCTACGGCGTGTTCCGTACCGCCAATATAAAGGTCTACCTGGTTCCAGTAGTCTGATATCTTCCGGTCGCAAAAACTGTTGTCGTTGTGCGGATCCATATAGCGCAGGAAATACCAGGAAGAACCTGCGTATCCGGGCATGGTATTCGTTTCTAAATGTTGTGAGGTCCAGCTTTCAATATTGGCGAGGGGTCCTTCGCCGTCGGGACCTGGTTTATAACTTTCCACCACCGGCAATTCAAGCGGCAGGTCGGTTTCCGGAAGCGCATAGGCGATGCCATTGATCCAGCGGATCGGGAAGGGTTCACCCCAGTAGCGCTGGCGGCTGAAGGCGGCATCGCGCATTTTGTAATTGATGCGCCGGTGACCGATCTTCCTTTCCTCGAGTTGATCGATCACAGCTTTTATGGCGTCGCGCATCACCATGCCATCGAGAAATCCGCTTTTTTCAAGGACGGCGTCTTTGGTGGGATTGGCTTCTTTTCCGTCGAAAGCCGGTCCGATGATATTGGTGATGGGGATCTGAAACTGGTTTGCAAATTTGAAATCCCGTTCATCGCCACAGGGCACGGCCATGATGGCGCCGGTGCCATAACCCGCGAGCACATATTCAGAGATCCAGATGGGAATCAGGGCGCCGTTGAAAGGATTTTCCGCGTAGGCGCCGGTGAAGCAGCCGCTGATTTTTTTTTCGGCCATCCGTTCCCGTTCGCTCCGGCTTTTTACATACGCGATATATTCATCTACGGCCGGCTGCTGCTCTGTGGTCGTGATCTGGCGGATGATGTCGTGTTCCGGTGCGAGTACCAGGAAGTCAACACCGAAAATGGTGTCGGGCCGGGTTGTATAGACCGTAACGGTTTCGGTGTTTTGATGGATGGCGAAACGAATTTCCGCCCCGTAACTTTTTCCGACCCAGTTGCTCTGCATCTCTTTCATGGCATCGCTGAAGTCGACGGTTTCAAGTCCTTCGAGCAGGCGGTCGGCATAATCAGTGATCCGGAGATACCATTGCCTTAATTTTTTTCTAACCACGGGAAAACCGCCTCTTTCGCTGAGGCCGTTGATCACTTCGTCGTTGGCGAGTACCGTGCCGAGGGCTTCGCACCAGTTTACTTCGCCAAAGCCGCAAAAGGCGAGGCGGTATTCCATGAGGATATCCTGTTGCTGTTTTTCGGAAAAGGATGTCCACTGCGCAGCGCTGAAAGATTCGGTGCGGCGGTAAGAATGGACGATCCCGCTGCCGGCGCTGGAAAAAGCGGCGATCAGGGTATCCAGGGATTCGGCTTTCTGCGTGTTGCGGTTGAACCAACTGTTAAACAACTGCAAAAAAATCCACTGTGTCCATTTATAATAAGCCGGTTTGGCAGTATTGACCTCCCGGCTCCAGTCGTAACAAAAACCGATTTTGTCCAGCTGGGCGCGAAAATTCCGGATGTTCTGTGCGGTGCTGATGGCGGGATGGATGCCATGGTCGATGGCATATTGCTCTGCAGGCAGTCCGAAAGCGTCGTAACCCATCGGATGCAGTACATTGAAGCCCTTCAGGCGTTTATACCGGGCGTAGATATCGCTGGCGATATAGCCAAGGGGATGACCCACATGCAGTCCGGTGCCGCTGGGATAGGGGAACATATCCAGGACGTAAAATTTCGGTTTTGGCGCTTTTGAGCCATCGGCCGGCGGATTGGGTGTTTCGTAGGCATGTGAGGCCGTCCATTGTGCCTGCCATTTCTTTTCTATCTCCCGGAAAGCATAGTCCATGATGAATCAAAATTACGCATCGTGCCGGTAAATCTTTTATTTTTGCGCACGGCGAAAATCTTCATCCGGTAAAATCTTTCTATGGCGCAAACAAGAAAAGGATCTGTCAAGCGGTCTACCCCGTCTTATCTTATGGCGATCGTAGGCGTGTCCCTGGTTCTTTTTCTGCTTGGCATCCTCGGCTGGCTGATCATCAATGCCCATAAACTTGGCCAGTATTTCAAGGAAAATATCGCGGTTCATATTTATATCCGGGAAAATGTATCCGCGCGCGACAGCGCTACGCTGGTGCAGTATGTCGCTGCGCAGCCCTATGTGCGTTCCTATGAGTATGTGACCAAGGACGTTGCCAAGAAAAAATACCTGCAGGATGGCAACAAGGACTGGGGGGCGCTGCTGGATAAAAATCCCCTGCCCGCCAGTATTGATTTTTACCTGAAGAAGGAATACGCTTCCAGTGATTCGCTGACTACGATCAAGCAGTCGCTACTGCAGAATATTGCCGTGAGCGACGTATTGTATTCCGAATCGTTGGTGTCCAACCTCAACAATATCCTCCGCAAACTGACCGTGATCCTGCTGGTGGTGATTACGGTGATCGCCATCATGGTGATCTTCCTGATCGACAATACCATCCGTCTTACGATGTTCAGTAACCGCTTTCTGATCAAGACCATGCAGATGGTGGGCGCCACCCGGTGGTTTATTTCCCGCCCGATGGACCTGCGGGCCTTTGTGAACGGACTGATCAGCGGCCTCATCGCCGTGGGCGGTGTGATCGCGGGCATCCTGCTGGCGGAAAGTTTTCAGCCTGAACTCCGGGCGCTCCGCGACTATACCCTGCTCGGATTTTTGTTCGTGGTGATCATCCTGCTGGGGATCGTGATTTCCCTGTTCAGCACCCACTTCAGCGTCCGTAAATACCTTCGGATGAAGCTGGACGATTTATATTGATTTTTGTACATTGCACCCCTTATCAATACTTCATGGCAAAACAAATCAGGACCACCACTTCCAAAACCGCCGCCGCAAAGGTTACCCGGCAATATGTTCCGCTTTTTGGAAAGGAAAATTACCGCTGGATGGCCATTGGCCTGGTGCTGATCCTGCTGGGGCTGATCCTTATGATTGGCGGCAAGAGCCAGGATCCCAATACATTCGATCCAAAGGAAGTGTATAGTTTCCGGAGGATTACTGTTGCGCCGATCCTGATGCTTGGCGGGCTGGTGCTTGAAATCGTCGCCATCTTCAAAAAATCGAAAGACATCAAACCGCAATGAGCCTCCTCCAAGCGATCATCCTTGCCATTGTAGAAGGCCTTACTGAATTTCTTCCGATCTCTTCCACCGCCCACATGAAATTCACCAACCCACTCATCGGCGTGGGAGAATCGCCCTTCCGCGACCTTTTTGAAGTGGTGATCCAGCTGGCCGCCATCCTGTCCGTGGTGGTGCTTTACTACAAACGTTTTTTTGATTTCGCGAAAATCAAATTCTATATCAAACTCGTCGTCGCCCTCATTCCGGCCGTCATTGTCGGCAGCCTGTTAAAAAAATACATCGATGCGTCGCTCAGCAACCTTACATTCATTGCCCTGGTGATGATCGGTGGCGGGATCGTATTGCTCTTTGTCGACAGACTCTTCACACGACCCGTGATCCTGAACCAGGAAGGGGTAACGTACCAAAACGCTTTCCTGATCGGTTGTTTCCAGGTGCTTTCCATCGTGTTGCCGGGACTCAGCCGCAGCGCGGCCACCATCATCGGGGGACTCAGCCAGAAACTGGACCGCCGGACGGCCGCTGAATTTTCCTTTTTCCTGGCGGTACCGACCATGCTGGCCGCATCCGTCAAGAGCTTTCTCGACGTGCACAAAGAACATCCCGAAGCCTTCGTAAAAAGCAATCTCCACCTGCTGCTGGTGGGAAGTCTTGTGGCTTTTGTGGTAGCAATGATCGCCGTGAAATTCTTTATCACCTATCTTACCAAACACGGTTTTAAAATGTTCGGGTATTACCGGATCCTGGCAGGACTGGTGATCCTCGTGCTGATCTGGAAAGGAATCATTTCTTAATCAAGGGTTCATATGCAAACGGCACCCAAAAAAGTGATTACAGGATGGGCCATGTACGACTGGGCAAACAGTTCGTATTCACTCATCATCACGTCGGCCATCTTTCCAACCTACTATACGGCGATCGCGCCGCCGCATATCGAGTTTCTCGGTACCAGTTTTGAAAGATCTTCGCTCGCCTCTTTTGCGATCTCTTTTTCTTTTTTACTGATCGCCGTTTTGTCTCCCGTTCTTTCTTCCATCGCCGATTACCGGGGCAACAAGAAGGCATTCATGCAATTCTTCTGCTACCTCGGTTCACTGGCCTGCGTGTCTATGTTCTTTTTTACTAAGGATCATATCCTGTTTGGACTCTTCCTTTCGATCGTAGCCTCCATCGGTTATTGCGGAAGTTTTGTATTTTATAACGCCTACCTGCCGGAAATCGCGGCGGAAGAGGACCAGGACCGGGTGAGCGCCAAGGGCTTTGCGCTCGGATATGTGGGCAGCGTCCTGCAAATGATCCTTTGCCTCGCCTTCATCATCATCAGCAAAAATCATGAAGGCAGCTGGCATCTGGGATCGCTGCCGGTACGGATTTCTTTTTTATCGGTGGGTCTCTGGTGGGCGGGCTTTGCCCAAATCACCTTTCGTTCGCTGCCGCCTTCCCGCAAGCCCGAACAACGGCCGGAGCATTCCGTACTCACCAATGGTTTTTATGAATTGAAGAAAGTATGGAACCAGCTTCGGCACCTCCCACAGCTCAAACGCTTTCTTACCAGTTTCTTCTTTTACAATATGGGCGTGCAGACGGTGATGTACCTCGCAGCGTATTTTGCCTCCGACGAGTTGAAAATGCAGTCGACCCAGCTGATCATGACGGTGCTGATCATTCAGCTGGTGGCGATCGTGGGCGCTTATCTTTTTTCGATTCTGTCCAGGAAGACCAACAATATTTTTGCCCTGCATATCCTCATCCTGATCTGGATCGGCGTGATCATCGCGGCTTACTATACCCAGACGGCCGGGCAGTTTTACGCCGTGGCAGGCACCGTCGGCCTCACGATGGGCGGCATACAATCGCTCTCCAGGTCCACCTACTCGAAACTCATCCCGGCGACGACGGATACTGCTTCCTTCTTCAGCTTCTTTGATGTTTGTGACAAGATCGGTACGGTGCTGGGTACGCTGAGCTTCGGCTATATCGCCCAATACCTCGGCGGCATGCGCAATTCCGTGCTGGCCCTGGGCGTATTTTTTGTGATCGGATTTATCCTGCTGAGGTTTGTAAAGCTTGGCAAGCAAGTTCCCCAATCCGCTGTGTAATGAAATTGTATTCCATCCATACGGGCTTTTTTAAACTGGACGGTGGCGCCATGTTCGGCGTGGTCCCGAAATCCATCTGGCAGAAATCCAATCCGGCCGACGAACGGAACCTTTGTTCCTGGGCCCTGCGCTGCCTGCTGATTGAAGACGGTAAAAGGCTGATCCTCGTGGACAATGGCATCGGCAACAAACAGGAGGCGTCTTTCCTCAGCCATTATTACCTGCATGGGAATGAAACCCTGGACGGATCGCTGGCGGCGCATGGATTTCACCGCGATGACATCACCGATGTCTTTATCACGCACCTGCATTTCGATCATTGCGGCGGCAGCATTGAACGGGCCGGTGACCAGCTTGTCCCCGCTTTTAAAAATGCGGTCTACTGGAGTAATGAGGTACACTGGGCATGGGCCGTGCATCCCAACGCGCGGGAAAAAGCTTCTTTTCTTACAGATAATATACTGCCCATCGAAGCGAGTGGTCAGTTGCAGATGGTGGCCGTTCCGGCACCGTCCGTCAATCAACGATTGCCGGAGACGGATTTTGCGGAGGGGATCAGCATCCGTTTTGCCGGCGGGCATACTGCCGCGATGATGTTGCCGCAGATCTTATATAAAGGAAGAACGATCGTATTTATGGCGGACCTGCTGCCGTCGGTCGGTCATCTTCCACTGCCCTATGTGATGGCATACGACATGTTTCCATTAACGACGCTGCAGGAGAAAAGAGGATTTCTGGAAGAGGCCCTGGCGGGAGATTACCTGCTCTTTCTCGAGCATGATCCCGTAAACGAGGGCTGTACCTTGCAGCAAACGGAGAAAGGAATCCGGATGAAAGAATCTTTTTCGTTAAAAGACCTGTCGTTCTAAGGGTTTACATAATAATTTTTTCAGCGCCGCGTTTATAGAGGTACTTACTAACCCTTATCATAGACAAATTAGCCGGGATTTTCTTCCTGGCTTTTTTTATGCTCTTCCAGATAAGAGCCCGTGTTATAGTCAAATGTCTTGATCTCATTCTCGGGATAGTAGGGATCGTAATGCACGAAAAAGTATAAATACATCACGCGGCTGATGCGCATGAACCAGGGCTGGAGTACCAGCATCAGCACGGCATTGACGCATATCCACCAGACAACGGAATTATCCGTGAGCGAAAAGCCGATGACAAGCCACCACAGAAAAAAGCTGAATACCGAAAAAAGAACCGTGATCAGGTAGCTCACATAGCCGGTGCCATACCAGAAACCCACTTCCAGTTCAAACACCTGTCCGCAGACCGGGCAGGCCTTGGGCATGTTCATCATCTGTTTGAGGTTCCAGGGATTGGGATTGGAGAACATGGCGCCGCGCCGGCAGCGCGGGCATTTCATGGTCAGCATGCTCCACAAATAATTTGGCTTCGGCTGCGGAATACTTTCGATCGTGGGGTTGTCCATATTATGCGGGGGTGCTTATTTCGGGACTGGGGATGATCGCAGGGTTTTTTCTTTCACCGATCTGCTGGCGCCACATGGCGTAGTACAAACCTTTTTCCTGCAGCAGGTTTTCATGGTTACCTGTTTCCACCACTTCTCCTTTCTCCAGCACGTAGATCCTGTCGGCATGCATGATCGTAGACAGCCGGTGGGCAATCAGTACGGTGATCTGGTTTCTTTTCGAGGATACCAGCCGGATCGTTTTCGTGATTTCCTCTTCGGTGAGCGAATCCAGGGCCGAGGTGGCTTCATCAAAAATCAGTACCCGGGGTTTGCGCAGCAGGGCCCGGGCGATCGATATGCGTTGTTTTTCGCCGCCGGAAAGTTTTAGTCCGCCCTCGCCGATCAGGGTATCGAGACCGTTCTCCGCCCGCAGCAGCAGGCCGGTGGCCGCGGCTTTCTGCAGCACGTCGTTGAGATCTTCTTCCGTGGCTTTCGGATTGACAAAAAGCAGGTTTTCCCGGATGGTACCCGAAAAAAGCTGGGTATCCTGGGTTACAAACCCGATCTGGTTGCGCAGGTCGTCGAAGTCGATGGAATTTTCGTCCAGGTTATTATACAGGATCACACCAGACAATGGCCGGTATAAGCCCACGAGCAATTTCATCAACGTGGATTTCCCCGATCCGGAAGGACCTGCAAAGGCAATCGTTTCACCGGTATGTGCGTCGAAACTGATTTTATCGATCGCATAGTGATGGGCCGTTTTATGTTTGAACACCACATTTTGAAAACGGAGGGATTCGATATTGCCCAGGTGTTTTGGATTGACGGCTTCCGCTTCCGGCACTTTCTTCATCAGGTTGTCGAAGTTGATCAGCGAAGCCTCCGCTTCGCGATAGGAAACGATGATATTCCCGATATCCTGCAGGGGGCCGAATACAAAGAAAGAGAAGATCTGCATGGTCACCAGCTGGCCTGCATTCATCTGGTCTTTAAAGATCAGCCACATCAGGATGAAAAGGATTACCTGCCGCAGCGTGTTTACGAAAGTACCCTGAACAAATCCAATGCTGCGGCTGCGTTTTACCTTGGTCAGTTCGAGTCCGAGGATCTTGTAGGTATTCTTATTGAGACGGGTGACTTCTTCCTGTGTAAGTCCCAGGCTTTTTATCAGTTCGATATTGCGCAGGGATTCGGTGGTGGAACCGGCCAGCGAGGTGGTTTGCGCCACGATCACTTTCTGGATCGTTTTTATTTTTTTACTCAGCAGGTTGCTGACCCAGGTCAGCAGCAGGATACCCACCAGGTATACCACGGGAATGCTCCAGTGGATCCAGATGGCCGCGTATACAAAAACAAATACAACGCCTACGATCACCCCGAAGAGCACATTGATGAAATAGTTGATGAACTTTTCGGTGTCGGTGCGCACTTTCTGTAATACGCCGAGCGTTTCGCCGCTGCGCTGGTCCTCGAAATCCTGGTATGGGAGTTTCATGGCGTGCTGCAGGCCGTCCGTAAAAACTTTGGCGCCGAATTTCTGCACCACCACATTCATAAAATAATCCTGAAAGTTTTTGGCGATGCGGCTGATCATGGCTACCCCCACGGAAAGCAGGAGCAGGTTGATCACGCCTGGATGTTTCCAGGAGAAAGTGGTAAAATAGCGATCGGCGGAATAGGTGAGATGCGCTTTCTGCGCCTGGATGAATTCATTCGACAGGTTGACGATCTTTCCGAGGATGATCGGGTCAAAAAGGGAAAACCCGATATTGATCGAGGCCAGCAGCAGGGTGAGCGCGGCCAGCCATTTATAGGGTTTGAGATAAGTGAATAGCGTCTTCATAAAAAATATACTGTTTGATCAGGATGCCGGATCCTGGTGACCGGTGATGATTATCCGTACGAGGGTTGTCGGCAGAAAATTTAACTTTGTCATTGGCGGGCGGCAATCCTGCCCTTCAACCGGACAATAAATGTACATAGAAAAAGCTTCATGAAATTTCCCTGCCTGTGAAGGACAATATCAAGATGCTCCTGTATCAATGGATTTACCGGATGGTGATGCTGTGGCCGGCGAAAGCGGGAAGCCGGGTGCTGCTGCTGATAAAAACGGACGAGATCGGAGACTACCTGTTGTTCAGGCATCAGCTGGCGGCGTATCGGAACAGCGCGCGATTCAGCAACCATCGGATTATACTTGTTGGTAACAAAATTTTCAAACCTTTGTTTGACGCCTATGATGCCGGCACGGTGGATGAGGTGATCTGGGTGGAGAAGAAAAGATTTCGCGTGAGTATGCGTTACCGGTTTGGATTGCTCCGGAAAATCCGACAGACGGGGGCATCCACCACCATCAATGCCGTGTATACCCGGAGTTTCCGGTATGATGACCTTTTCGCAGCGGTAAGTTCCGCTCCGGTACGCATCGCCATGAACAGCCACAATGCGCTGACCACGCCCCTGGAACGATGGCTGACACCCAAAAAAATATACAGCGATCTCCTGGACACCGGTGCCGAAACGGAATTTGATGCCGGCCGGAACGCCGTTTTTGCGGAAAAGATCCTGGAAAAAACCTGCCAAGCGGCAGTGTCCGTACCCGCCGTGCCGTCCATACCCGCCGGACTATCGCTGCCGCCGGCTTTTTTCATGATTTTTCCGGGTTCAGGTTTGCCGGAGAAAAAATGGTCCGCTGAAAATTTTGCCAGGGTCGCCCGGCATTTGGCCGCAGCGTATAAACTTAGCCCGGTGATTGGCGGATCGACAGCAGATGCGGCGGATGGACAGGCTTTCCGGACAGCGTTTGGAGCACCGGTACTCGATCTGACCGGAAAAACCAGCTTACCCGAATTTCTCGCCGTGCTGGCAAAAGCAACCTGCCTCGTGAGCGTGGATACCGGTTCGGTGCACCTGGCCGCCGCCGTTGGCTGCCCTGTTTTTGCGTTGTTCAGCGGGATTCATTATGGTCGTTTTGCCCCTTATCCCCCGAGCCTGGCAAGCGATTTTCATGCGGTTTATCCGGATGAAACGGATGAAATGATCCGGGCCGGTGGTGAGCCGGACTTTCAATCCGTGCGGGTCGACCTGATCAAAACGATTTCGCCCGAAAAACTCCTTGCAACGATCGATGCATTTTTACCGGATATTCGCAACCGGCGAATACACACCATTAAATAACCGTATTGAAATCTATCATCAAAAAAATCCTCGCCAGACTGGGCTGGTATCTTGCTCCGGGATACAAAGAATATTTTTTTGGCAACCGCAGGCTGGTGAAAAGAGCAATTTATGGCCGAGAGGTGATCATGCCCCGGTCGCATTCCATCATCTACAATCTGTCCCATTTCCCCTATTATAACAGCAACCTGCAACGGATTGCCGCAGCATATGCGTCTTACCGGAGATCGGCCTGGTCCATCGTGGACGTTGGCGCCAATATCGGCGACACGATGCTCATGCTGCGCCAGGTAACGGATAAACCCATTCATTGCTTTGAGGGCGATCGGTTTTACTATCATATACTCGAACAGAATGCCAGGGGGATTCCCGGGGTGCGGCTTCATGCGCTGTTATTGGCAGAAAAGCCGGAAACGATCCGGGTAAAAAATAACTCGAAACTCGGCACTTCCCAATTTGTGGCCGACGCGGAACAAGGCGAGGAACTGCGTTTTGACAGCCTCGATCATTTTTTTCAGAAGGAGGCGACCGGAGAAGACATCGGACTGATAAAAACCGATACCGATGGCTACGATCTCCGGATATTGCGTGGTGCCAAAGAGCTGCTGCGGAGGTATCAGCCCGTTATATTCATGGAATATGACCGGGGTCTGTTTGAACAAAACCAGGATGACGGCCTTTCTTTTCTGCATTATCTGCAGGAACTGGGGTATGAGGATGTGCTGGTATATGACAATTTTGGAAAACTCCTGACGGCTGTAAAACTTTCCGACAGCCGGACCATCGCGCTGCTGCACAGCTATATCCGGTTTGATCAACTTACGATTCCCTTTTATGATCTGGCGCTGTTCAGCCTGAAAGACGCCGCTTTTGTGAAAGATTTTATTGAACAGGAACTCATCTTTTATGCAAAACCCCTGTGACCGCCGGTTCGTGAAGTTGCCATATTGACCAATGTATTTAAATTGCACCCATGGATGAACCAACAAAGTATCGGGAAGACTATATCGCAGT
>CAZZYD010000082.1:0-13377 GCA_964658175.1 uncultured Puia sp.
TTTGAGGTTTATAGAGCGGGAAGTGGAGAATAGGGGAGTCGAACCCCTGACCTCTTGCATGCCATGCAAGCGCTCTACCAACTGAGCTAATTCCCCGAAAGAGGTGCAAATATAGCCTATCCGAACAATTGATGAACCGGCCTGTTAAATTATCTTGCAATCGCTTATTATGGGAATGCTTCGCCAGATCGCCGAATACCTGTACATCAAAAAAAAGGACCCCAACGCCCCCCGGGATGTCTATTTCCGCATGATGCACGGGATCAACCGGATTTCCATCTTTATGTTCCTTATTTCCCTGATCATCATCCTGATCCGCTTCTTCTTCAAAAAACATTAGGGCTGTAAAAATGCCTCGATGCTGGCCGCCGCCTGGGCCGACGCATTGCCACCGGCGCGGAGAATATTTTTCAGCTCGGTATAGTCATTGCTTATCTTTTCGCGCGGTGCTTCGTCATTCAGCAACAGATTCAGTTGCTGCACGATATTGCCAGCCGTCATCTCATCCTGGATCAGCTCCTTTACGGCCGGCCGGTCAAGGATCAGGTTTACCAGCGATATATATTTTACTTTGATGAGCCGGCGGGCGATCTGGTACGAGATCGCGCTGCCCTTATAGCAAATCACTTCGGGCACCCCAAACAAGGCCGTTTCGAGCGTGGCGGTACCGGAGGTTACACAGGCAGCCTTCGCCTGCAGCAGCAGCGCATAAGTATTGTTCGACACACGGCCGACGCCCGGATAGGGCGCGAGCACCTCATCATAAAAACTGTCTTCCTGCCCCGGGGCCTGCGCCACCATAAACTGGTAGCCGGGAAAGGCTTTGACGGCACCCAGCATCACCGGAAGTTTCATCAGAATTTCCTGTTTGCGGCTGCCGGGTAAGAGGGCGATGATCGGCCGGGGATCCTGGCTCAGCGAAGGATTTTGAAGATGCGCTGCGCGGTAATCGTCAATCACTTCTACCAGCGGATGGCCGACATAGTCCACCGAGTAATCCCATTTTTCATAAAAAGGTTTTTCAAAAGGCAGGATCACCAGCATTTTGTCGACCGATTCGCGGATGGTCTTCACGCGGCTTTCTTTCCAGGCCCAGACCTGCGGTGAAATATAATAGATGATCTTATACTTTGCTGCTTTTGCCCAGCGGGCGATCCGGAGATTAAAACCCGGGTAGTCGATCAGGATCAGCGCATCGGGCGCAAAAGCCGAGATATCCTGTTTGCAGAATTTGATATTCTTTAGAATGGTGGGCAGGTTGCGGATCACTTCCGTAAATCCCATAAAGGCCAGGTCGCGGTAATGCTTCACGAGCGTGGCGCCGGCAGCCTGCATCAGGTCGCCGCCCCAGCAGCGGAAAATCGCGTCGGGGTCATTTTTTCGGATGGCCCGGATGAGGTTGCTGCCATGGAGATCGCCCGAGGCCTCGCCGGCAATCAGGTAATATTTCATCTAGCTGATCATTTTATAGAGCAGCACGCCGATGCCATACAGCAGGGTCGCAACGAAAACGCCCTTGGCGGTCTGATCCCGGTGCGTATTGATATAGATCGTAAACAGGATGGCGTTGGCCAGCAGCGAAATACTGCTGATAGCCGTCAGCAGCGACTTATTCGTTTTCAATACATAAAAATATTCCGACACGGTGAGGGAATGATTGAAAACGACGAGGTAGTAGACGAGCATGGCCAGCAACGGGGCGAGTAGTCCCAGTACGATGCCGAATTTCAGGTTGTCTTTCTTGAATATCAAAAT
This sequence comes from uncultured Puia sp., assembly GCA_964658175.1. Lineage (GTDB taxonomy): Bacteria > Bacteroidota > Bacteroidia > Chitinophagales > Chitinophagaceae > Puia. The sequence goes on from CAZZYD010000082.1 coordinate 1,756, forward strand.
TTCCAGGATTTTTCGAGTTTGGATTTCTGGGCGTAATTCGTGAGGTCATACTGCACCGGGACCACGCTGACATAGTTGTGCTCGAGGGCCCATACGTCGGTGTCTTTGGCCTTGTCAAAATTCACGAATTCACCGGTGAGCCAGTAATATTTTTTTCCGTTCGGATCGTCTCTTTCCACGAAATCTTCTTCGTATTTGGCATAGGCCTGCTTGCAGATCTTGATGCCGGCAATCAGTTCAGCCGGAACGGCCGGAATGTTCACGTTGAGCACCGTATGCTTATCCATCGGAGCCGACAACATCTGCTGCACCACCATCCGGGTAAACTTCCGGGCGCCGGTAAAATCAGCTTCGATGCTGTGGTCGAGGAGTGAAAATCCTGCCGAAGGAATGTTTTCGATGGCGGCCTCTACGGCTGCCGACATGGTGCCCGAATAGATGACGTTGATGGAGTGGTTGGCGCCATGGTTAATGCCGCTAAGGCAGATATCCGGTTTGCGGTGCAGGATCTTGTCTACGGCCAGCTTGACGCAGTCTACCGGGGTTCCGGAACATTGCCAGGCTTCGACCCCCTCAAACAGGCTTACTTTGTGCAAACGGAGGGGGATGCCGATGGTAATGGCATGGCCCATACCGGATTGCGGTTTATCGGGGGCGACGACGATCACTTTTCCCAGATCTTTAACGGCTTCCACCAGGTTGCGGATACCGGGTGCGGTCACTCCGTCGTCGTTGGTGATCAGGATAACAGGCGGCTCTTTCTTTTTGGTTTTTGACATATATATGGCGTGCAAAAGTACTAATTTTTTGGGCCTATTGCGTTACCTTTGCAGCCGGTTAAATAACTTACTATGGCAGGACAGCTCAAAGAGGTCAGGAACCGGATCAAGTCGATCCAGAGTACACAGCAGATCACCAAGGCGATGAAGATGATCAGCGCCACCAAACTCCGCAAGGCCCAGGAATCCATCCAGCAGATGCGTCCATATGCAAAGAAACTACAACAGGTGCTCAGCAATATCGTGAGCGGAAGCGAAAGTGACCTGAGTTCAGGGCTTTCAACCGCCCGGCCCGTGGAAAAAGCCTGTCTGATCCTGATCACGAGCGACCGTTCTTCCTGTGGCGCCTACAATTCCAACCTCATCAAGCTGGCCAAACAGGCGATGGCGGAAAAATATCCTGCCCAGGCTGCCAAAGGCAATGTGATGGTATGGAGTATCGGAAAAAAAGGCTACGAACACTTTCTGAAGAACAACTACAAAGTAAACGGAGATTTTAAAGATATATTTCAGCACCTGAATTTCGAAAGTGTACAGGCCTGCGCACAGGCTGCGGTCAAGGCTTTTGAAGCCCGCGAGTTCGATGCGATCGATATCATTTACTCCGAATTCAGGAATGCCGCCACCCAGGTGTTCAAGATTGAACCCTTCCTCCCAATCCCAAAAACAGCCCCGGCAAAGGGCGCCGCCAACAACGACTTCATCTTCGAACCGGACAAGGAAAGTCTCATCCGCGAGCTGATGCCGAAAATTCTCAATACGCAGTTGTACAAGGCAGTTCTGGATGCCAATGCTTCCGAACACGGCGCACGCATGACGGCGATGGATAAGGCAACAGAAAATGCCAACGAATTGCTGAAGTCGCTTCGCCTGTCATACAACCGGGCACGCCAGGCCGCCATTACCACCGAACTCACCGAAATCGTGAGTGGCGCAGCGGCATTGCAGGGATAAGTTTTCCACTAATTTTTCACTTCATAAGTGTTTGGTTCACGCAAAGACGCAAAGGAGGCGCAAAGACGCGAAGAAATAGCTATTATTGCGTGAACAGTATTTAATAAATATTTGCGTCTTTGCGCCTCCTTTGCGTCTTTGCGTGAACCAAGTGAACAGTATGGAAATTTCAGACCTCATCCCCCACATCGAAGCACTCATATTCGCCAGTGACAAGCCAGTGACAGCCATGGAAATCACCGAGCTGCTCAACAACGCTTTTGGTTTTATGGACGATAAGCTGACGCTGGAACAGATCCAGACGGGCATCGAAGGGATCGTGGCGAAATACCAGGCCGAGTTTTATCCCTTTGGGATCAAAGAGAGTGGCGGTGGCTGGCAGTTTCTGACCAAGAAAGATTACCATAAAACCATCGCCCAGCTTAACGGCGAGAAATTTTTAAAGCGACTGTCCACGGCAGCGCTCGAAACCCTGGCGATCATCGCGTATAAACAACCCATCACCAAGGGCGAGATAGAATCCATCCGTGGTGTCAGCAGCGATTATTCCATCCAGAAACTGCTGGAAAAGGAACTCATCATCATTACCGGCCGCAACGAAGACATGCCGGGCAAGCCGCTGATCTACACCACGTCCAAAACCTTTATGGATTATTTCGGAATCAACAGCGCGGCCGATCTGCCAAAACTAAAAGAAGTGCTGGGTGAGTCTTTTGAAGAACCATCCCTCATCGATTATACGCCCATCGTAGAGCCCTCCATGGTGGTGAGCGAGGACGGATCCCTGATCGATAAAAAAGAAGACCGCCCGGAATAAAATATAGCCCATCCATTATGTCTGATTCGCTTTCCCATGCGGAACTATTACAGCTCGCCTCCTCGTTCGAAACGCCGCTGTATGTCTACCATGCCGAGAAAATTAAACAGCAGTTCGATAAACTGACCACCGCTTTCCGGCAGTCGGATACCGTATTTTTTTACGCCTGCAAAGCACTCACCAATATCAATGTGCTGCGGTATGTAAAGAGTATCGGCGCCAATGTAGACTGCAGTTCCATCAATGAGGTGAAACTGGCAATCCATGCCGGTTTTCCCAAGCAACGGATCCTGTATACCTCGAGCGGCATCGCTTTCAGCGAAATCCAGGCGGCAAAGGACCTTGGCGTATTCATCAATATCGACAGCCTGTCCAATCTTGAAAAATTCGGGGCAGCCTATGGCCACAGCTATCCGGTGGGCATCCGCCTGCGGCCCAATATTCTGGCGGGCGGCAACCTGAAAATTTCCACCGGTCACGACAAGAGTAAATTTGGCATCCCCGTCGACCAGCTTGACCAGATACTGGCAGTCGTGCAACGGCATAATCTCCGCATCAGCGACCTGCATATTCATACGGGCAGTGAGATCCAGGATGTGGATGTATACCTGAAAGGCATCGAAGTGCTGTTCGACATCGTACCGCATTTCAGCGAACTTGAATTTATAGACCTCGGCGGCGGATTTAAAGTGCCATCTAAATACGGCGATGCCGAAACGGATATCGAACTCCTGGCCAAGAAAGTTAAAGAAGCTTTCGACAGCCATCCCTACCGCAATGGTAAACCCCTGCAGATATGGTTTGAACCGGGAAAATTTCTCGTAAGCCAGGCGGGCTATTTCATCACCAAAGTGAATGTGCTGAAAGAAACGCCTGCCGCCACCTTTGTGAGTGTGGACAGCGGGTTTAACCATCTGATACGCCCGATGTTTTACGATGCCTATCATCATATCGAAAATATCAGCAACCCGCTGGGTGAGGTAAAAACCTATTCCGTGGTGGGCAATATCTGCGAAACGGATACTTTTGCCTGGCACCGCGCCCTCAACGACGTGCGTGAAGGGGATTATCTTGTTTTTTACAATGCCGGCGCCTATGGTTTTGAAATGTCGTCTAACTATAATTCAAGGTTCAAGCCAGCCGAAGTGATGATGATGGATGGCCATCCGCACCTGATCCGCAAACGGGATGTGTTTGACGACCTCCTGCGCAACCAGATCGAAGTGATCTAGTTTTTTTCTTTCCGGTGATTTCGGTATTTTCAAAGAGTCACTGGCCGGATCCGGCTTATTCTCCAATCAAAAAATTTTTTGTTTATGCCCATTCGAATGACAGACGACCCTGATCAGCCAGAGGAGGGTGGGGGATTTGGTGACCGGCCCAGTGGCGGCGGCGGATTCGGTGGTGGCGGTGGCAATGGCTTGTTCAGCCTGCTCCCCTTGCTGCTCGGGTTATTCCGGGGACCCAAGTGGTTGCTCTGGCTGGTGATCATCGGCGCCGGTATCTATTTTCTGCTAGGCCGGGGTGGCTGCAATACCGCTTCGCTGGTGCAGCAGGGCGCAGACCAGCTTTCTACCGGCGGCGTGCTCGATCCCAGGCAATTTGATAAGGCAAAAGTGTATGAAGCCTTGTCTGATGACGACACAAAAAATCCATTGCCTGAATCTGCGAACCTGCAAAAATTTGCACCGCCTGTCGGTGACCAGGGCAAGCAGGGAAGCTGTGTGGCCTGGAGCAGCGCCTATGGTGCGCGCACCATCCTCGAAGCGGCGAGAACCGGACAAACACCGGACAATTTAAAATTCAGTCCGTCCTTTTTATACAATCAGATCGGCCTCGACGGCTGTCAGGGATCTTATATCAACCGCGCGATGGAATTCATGACGCAGCGTGGATCGGTGCCTTATGACCAGTTTCCATACTCCGATCAGGACTGCAGTCGTCAGCCGACTCAATCGCAGATGAGCGAAGCAGCCCAGTTCAAAATGCGCGGGGCAAACCGACTTACGGTCGGCGATCGCACGGATAAGATCGACCTGCGGGCCATCAAGGAAAACTTATCCCAGGGCGCTCCGGTAGTGATCGGCATGATGGTGGGCGGCAGTTATATGCAGCCGATGATGGGGCAGGATGTGTGGACGCCCTCACAGGATGACGCCGCCATGATGGGATTCGGAGGGCATGCGCAATGCGTGGTAGGATATGATGACGCGAAGTACGGCGGCGCCTTCCTGATCATGAACAGCTGGGGACCTCAGTGGGGACGAAATGGATTTGCGTGGGTGCGTTACCGTGACTTTACCTATTTCGTGCGGGAAGCGTATGGACTCGAACCCATGCAGGCTACCGGGCTTGCCGCCAGTCAGCCCTTTCAATGCGAAGTGGGCCTGGTGCAGGTAAAATACGATGGCAAAAAAACGGTCGCCGGCGACTATATCCCGCTGAAACTTACGGGCAATAATGTTTTTGAAACGACCGCGCCCGTGAAGCCAGGCACGAAATTCAAAATGGAAATCAAAAACAGCGCTGAATGCTATATCTATGTTTTCGGAAAGGAAACGGATGGCAGCAGCTATACCTTGTTTCCCTATCCGTCTGCAGCCAATCCGGCCAAAACCAAATATGCCCCGTTCTGCGGCATCGCCGGCTACCGGCTGTTCCCGAGAGATAAAAGCATGACGCCCGACAGCATCGGCACAAAGGACATGATCGCCGTCGTAATCAGCCGTGATTCTTTGAACTGGTTTGCCCTGAATCAGCAGATTAGCCAGCATCCGGAAGCCGATTACGCCACCAGGGTGCAGCAGGCACTTGGCAGCCGCCTGGCCACCAGCACCGGCTTTCGTATTTCAGCCAAGGGCAATATGCAGTTCGAAGCCGGGCAGGGAGAACGCAAGGTCACCGCCTGCGTGGTGGAGATACCCAAATAAAAAAACTGCCCCTTTGGAGGGGCAGTTCTAATCTGTTAACCGGGTTCATCAAAATTTTGTTTTCCGTCAAGAAAAGGTACAGATTGGGTGTTTTTCGATACTGGACTTTTTGTTTTTTAAAGGATAAGGATTGGCTTTAAAGGGACTATCAACAAGTTTTTTTGGATACTGGATTTTTTCATAGATCAACAGGACAAAGATGGCAAGCTTTTTAAAGGATGCATAAGTTTTTCGATTAAGGAGGAAAAAGCTTCATTTTTCGGTAGATAAATGCCGATGAAGCCGCTCACGGTCTTCTTCACCCGCTTATTATATCCCCAAAAACAAAAACCCTCCCGGTATTAGCGGAAGGGTCTTAATGCGTTGAAATCTGCGTTCCATCTTGCTGTTTATAAACCGGGACCGGTTCTTTCTCAGCATAGTTGATTTCAGCTTTTCATGAATTGGACTTGGTTTTAAAGAGTACCGTCACTGGTCAAATCGTTATTGAAACTTCGTTGCTGTTATGCTGATACAAAGTTGGTCAATAAAGGACCCGGGAACAACAATTTTGGCTGAAAGGAGGGGAATCGTCGATATTCGGGCAGGTTCCTGCGACGAGTTTATACGATGTTGAGCCGGCGGAACACATCTGCTTTGTTTGCCTTGCTGACAGGGATCTCATTCCCTTTGATAAACAGGAGGTTTTCCCGCATATCATCGATTTTGTGGAGGTTGACGATATAGGAGCGGTGCACTTTAAGGAAATGATCCTTGCTCACTTTCTCTTCGAGGTTTTTGATCGTATTGTGCGTGATGTATTTCTTTCCGTCGGTGGTCACAAATTTCACGTAGTCGCCCATGCTCTCGATGTAGAGGATGGCGTCGTTGTTCAGGCGGATGAGCTTGCCATCCGTCTTGATATAAATATGATCTGAGGCGCTGTTAGTTGAAATGGTTTCTTTGGAAGGCTGGATTTTTTGCAGGGCTTCCAGAAAACGCTGATAGGTGAACGGTTTCATCAGGTAGTCGGAAACGTTATACTGGAAGGCATTGTAGGCGTATTCTGTTTTTGAAGTGGTCAGGATCACCTTTGGAGAAAAGGCGATCTGGTCCAGCAACTCGAACCCGTTGGCGCCCGGCATTTCCACATCCAGAAAGATCAGGTCTACCGTATGGCCATTCAGGAATGACAATGCATCCGGAACATTGGAAAAATGCCCCTTCATTTCTACCTGGCCGCTTTTTTCACAACAGTTATTCAAATAGTTGGCGGCTACCTGCAGGTCTTCCACAATGATACAGCTGATGCTCATGAACTATGGCTATTAAAATTTTCCAATTTTTTCATCTCTTCCTCCAGGATATAGCGGGTGTTGAGTAATTTTTCTTTCAGCAGGTCGAAGTCTTTGCCGAGACTGTCCAGCGACACGGCTTTGTTGCAATTGTTTTCAAACTGCTGGCATTCCTGCTGGACGCCTGTAAGTCCCACAAAGCCAAACACGGGTTTGATCTTGTGAACCGCCGAGCGGAGACCTGTAAGATCGCCGGACGTATAGCTAAACTCAATATTGTCTGTCAGTGACTTATAGTCCTTTAACACCGTGTCGAACACTTCCTGTACATACAGATAGTCATCCCCATACAGGCTGTTGAGGTAGGCTGTATCTATTCCATCACTGTAAATGAATGAGTTGTCTGTAAGATTCGTCATAAAATGTGGATTCTTTTATATAACGCTTGAAATACTAATTATTATACTGGCAGCGTTTAATATTTTAAAGTTTTAATCTGTTCAATTCCCTTAAAACGAAGATCTCGCCGGCAATTTGGTCGGTTTACCAGGATATCGCTTATTCCGGCCTCGACGATGCCAATTCGATCGCGCAACGGAAAAAGATCATCCGGTTCAACCAGTTTATCATCCTCACGCTTTGCGGAAACCTGCTTTCGGTCGTCAGTTATTTCGCGCTCTCTCTTTATATCAGTGCACTCATCAATCTCACCTGTGGATATATTTTTATCCTTGCCTTTCACCTGAACGGGAAAAAACGTTTTGAACTGGCCAGGATCATCGCCATCGTAAACCTCAATCTTTACCTCATCGTCATGAATTATATGGAAGGCCTTCGGGCAGGGGACTACCTCCTGTATTTCCCGTACTTCCTGGTGATGACTTTCGTCATCAATCCAAAAAAGAATTTCAGCGAGCTGAAATTTGTTTACCTGCTCACCATCATTTCAGTGCTGGTGTGTTTTAATGTAAGTCCCTACGAGAACCATTACCAGGTAAGGATCGTGGGCATGTTTGCACGTCTGTACAACAGCAATCTTTCCATATCGCTTACGCTGACCACTTTCTTCTCTTACGCGATCTTCCGCGTAAACATGGACAATGAAGATGCGATCCTGAAAGAGAAGCAGTTTGTGGATACGATCTATAATACCTCTCTTGATGGCGTGCTGATCATGGATGCGCTGTCTCGCATGATCGCCGGTTGTAATAACCGGGTCTGCGAGATGCTCAACATCGCGCATAAAAAAGAAATCGTGGGCAGTTCGATCGAAAGCTGGTTCACCACCGATCACAATAAACTCTTCAACGAAATAGAAAAACGACTGGCTAACAATGAAATCAAAGACTGGCAGGGAGAGCTTTCGCTTACTTCCAAAGACAGGATCTTTTTTGCCTTCGTAAACATCGTACCGTTTTTCGACAATGAACAACTCTTTTTTAAAATCAGTATCCTCGACCTGTCCGAAGTAAAGACCGCCCAGTTCGAACTGATGAAGGCAAAGCAGAAAGCAGAAGTGGCCTCGGAAGCAAAGTCGCGCTTTCTGTCCAACATGAGCCATGAGTTGCGCACGCCGCTCAACGGGATCATCGGCACCTCTAATTTATTGCTGCAGGAAGATTACCTGCCAGAACAGAAATCGCAACTCGACATCCTCAAGTATTCTTCGGAACACATGATGATGCTGATCAATGAGATCCTCGACTTCAATAAGATTGAAGCGGGGAAACTGCAACTGGGCAACGGTCCGGTGGATCTGAAGGAATTCCTTAAAAAGATCAGCCTGCAGTTTGCCGCCCAGGCCCAGGCCAAAGGACTTACTTTTAAAACGGATGTGGACGAGAGTCTCGACATCGAAGTGATTACGGATGAAACGCGACTCAACCAGGTTTTCAGCAACCTGCTTTCCAATGCCATCAAATTCACCCACCAGGGCGAAATCGTGCTGGTGGCAAGAAAGATATTCTCGACGAGCCAGAAGGCGACGATCCAGTTTATGGTGAAGGATACGGGCATCGGTATTCCTGCCAACAAACAACAGGAGATATTTGAAAGTTTTACCCAGGCGGATGTGAATACCACGCGGAAATACGGCGGTACCGGTCTCGGACTCGCGATCACCAAGAAACTGGTTCATTTATTCCATGGTGATCTGTTGCTTGAAAGTGAAGAAAAACGGGGAAGCACTTTTCATTTTACGCTGAAACTGCAGATCAACGAAAACCGCAAGCAATATATAAACGAGGAAAAGGTAAAGCACCTGTTTTCATTTCCCGGTGTGAAGGTGATGGTGGCGGAAGACAATGCCATTAATATGTCCATTGCACGCAGATTCCTTACCAAATGGGGCATTGAAGTAAAAGAAGCTTACAACGGCAAGGAAGCCGTGGCGCTTTTTGCAAAAAATCATTTTGACCTGATCCTCATAGACCTTGAAATGCCTGAGATGGACGGACTCACCGCCCTGGGTGAAATAAAAAAACTAAATCCCGCCATTCCGGCGATCGCATTTACGGCAGCGGTGTATGAAAATATGCGGGCCGATCTGCTCAGCAAAGGTTTTATGGAATTCGTGCCCAAGCCATTCCGGCCGGAAGACCTGCACAATAAAATTGCCACCTTACTGGCTGTATCACAGGCAGTTTAATTATTAACAAGATTTATTTATTGTTCCGTTAAACTTTGAAGACCATCCCTGATCTTATATAAAACCACATTATTATGAAACTTGCAAACACAATCCGTCTCGCAATAACGATCCTTATTGCTGCCTCTTTTTCTGTCACGTCCTGTAAAAAGGACAATTCTTCCGGCACAACCGATACCACATCGAGTGCAAACGTAGATACCCAGGGCGACGACCAGTCGCAGGTGTCATCGGAAGTTGATAACATTTCAAACGATGCGAATACTTCATTGAGTTCGTCTGCTTCTTTTTCAGGGGATGCCAGCAGTTCTTTTACGGTCGCCGGTGGCACCGAAGTAAGCAGCGTGTCTGCACAGGCTACCACTGTCTATACAGTGGCTAACCTGATCTGCGATGCGACTGTAACCTATGATACAGCCGACAACAACCGGGTGATCACGATTACCTACAATGGCAGCAATTGCTGGGGTAACCGTACCCGTACCGGTGTGGTAACTGTTACCCTGCCGCTGGGTCAGCATTGGAAAGATGCAGGCGCCATGGCGACGATCACAGCTACTGATCTGAAAATTACGCGTGTGAGGGATAACAAAACCATCACGATCAATGGTTCTAAAACCTACACCAATGTCAGCGGCGGTCTTTTAAAAGACCTGGCTACTATCGGCACCATTACGCATACTGTTACCAGTGATGGCATCAGCATTACCTTCCCCGATGGTGGCGCCCGCACCTGGCATGTAGCCAAGCAGCGCGTGTTTACCTATGACAACGGCATCGTGATCACTACTTCCGGTACCTACAATGATGGCACGGATGGCGGTATCGCAGAATGGGGTACCAACCGTTTTGGTAATTCATTTACAAATATCATTTCTGTACCAAGAGTGATTCGCCAGGATTGTGATTTCCGTATCACAGCCGGTCAGAATACACTTAAAGTTGCGAAAGGCGTTTCGGTGATCACATTTGGCCTCGATGCGAATGGCGAGCCAACAGGATGTCCCGGCACCGGAACTTACTACTACAAACTGGTGTTCACCGGCAACGGTGGTTTAACATACACGTTCATCCGCCCTTATTGATTTAATTGACTTTTTTCCGTCACCTTATCATAGCCCGCCTGCTCGTCAGGCGGGTTTTTTGTAAGCTTATATGTTCGTGTCAATCGCTTGTTAAAGCACCGCCGGTGCAGACTATCCGGCTCGATTTTCGGTTAATAATATATACACCAAATAAAAACAATCTATGAAACGGTTAATTGCAACCCTGTTAAGCTTCGTATTCGTTGGTCTTTCCCTGCATTCAAATGCTTCACCAACCCGCGGAGAACATCCTTATTACCTGCATGCGCTGTCTGACCTGCGCGCCGCACGCTGGATGATCGAACACCGTCCGGGAGATTGGGCGAAAACCATGGATGAAATCGAAGCCGTCAAACAAATTGATGCGGCCATCGGCGAAATAAAAAAGGCATCCATAGAAGACGGGAAGGATCTGGCTGATCATCCGCCGGTGGACGAAGCCCCGACCCTCAATGGCCGTCTTCACAATGCGCTGGATTTCCTGCGCAAATCACGACAGGATATCAGTCACGATGAAGACAACGGTTTCGCGCAGGGTCTTCAGGCGAGGGCGTACATGCATATCGACGCCGCCATCAATGCGACGAAGAAAGCGATCCACGAATAGTGATCGATCCGATATTTACAGACCTGAATAATAATCATAGCCCCTTTCGGCCCAGTAGTCGGGGGGCTTTTTATTGTCAAAATACAATACCCCGATGCGTTTCAGATGCTTGATGCCGTATTTCACCGGGATAATCAGGCGCAATGGATAGCCCTGGTTCATCGGAAGCGGCTTGCCGTTCATTTCATAACAAAGAATCGTTTGCGGCTGCATCATACTGGCCATATCGATGCCTACATAATAGGATTTATCGGGGGTGATCAGTCCTGCATAATTCCTGGCGGCGGCATCATCCAGACCATAGGCTTTGACAAAATCCGAAAACCGTACGCCGGCCCAGTGGGTTATCTGACTCCAGCCTTCGATGCATTTAAAATCAAAAACAATATCGGTTTTAGGCAGTCTCTCAATATCGGCCAGGGAAATGCGCAGGGTGTCGCCAGCGGCTTTTACCACCTGTAATTTCCAGGTGACAGTATCCACATCCCCGCGCAGTCCTACATACCCGTTCACCCGTACTTTTTTAACT
>CAZZYD010000083.1:0-13353 GCA_964658175.1 uncultured Puia sp.
TGAAATACCTGATAGCCCTGACGCTCATCGTATTGGCCCTGGGTTACCGTGACAAAATGTTCAATAGTCCGGTGAAAGGCTCCGTAACGCCTTCAAATGGCGCCATTCGTGCCTGGGTTTTTTCAAACACGGATACGGTGAGTGGTGAAGTGAATTCGGGGAGTTTTATGATCGAAAATGTAAAACCGGGAAGCTATACGCTGATGGTGGAAGGGCAACCACCCTACCGGAATTCGGTGAAATCAGGAATTACCGTGGTGAATGGGCAAATGACGGATGTAGGAGTGATCGAAATGACACAATAAAATTTTCTCATAACCATAATTGTCAATTACTATTAAAACTAAAAATCATGAAACGTATTATCATTCTTTGTTCGTCGGCAGCGATTATCTTCTTTGCCAGCGCCTGCGGATCCAATTCTTCCAGCACAACTACGACTACAGACAGCACGGTTAAAGTGACCGATTCCACGACCATGATGAAGGATACCACCCATCCTGCCATGGATTCCACTAAAATGATGGACAGTTCCAGCATGCCCAAGAAATAAGCTTTAAGTTTTTCTTGTGACGAAAAACTTGGAACAGGGCATTTTGCTTCATATTTTGTAGAGCAAGTTCCCCACCCTAAGGGTTTTCTGCTATAGCTTCGCCCTGTAAATTTTTGGCACTATATCAGCATTGATAAGTTAATACTCCGTATATGCTCAAGATAATGATTGTGGAAGATGATCTGGATTTACTGCACGGACTACGGTTTTTGCTGCAATCTTATCATTGTAAAATATGCCCTATTTCAGATGCTGACGAAATACTGAAAACGGCCGGTTTGCTTCAACCCGACCTTATCCTGCTGGACATTAAACTGGCCAGCGGAAACGGTCTTGAAATTTGCCGCGAACTTAAGGCAAGTTATATTAAGTCGATCCCAGTGTATATTATGTCAGGCCTGCCCGATGCAGAAAAACTGGCATATGATGCGGGCGCGGATTACTTTTTTGCCAAGCCTTTCGATTCGGAAGCATTGCTTGAAAAGATCAATTCACTCGAAAAATCTCAGGAAGCCAACGCATAGGCCGTATATATAATTATCAGTGGACGGATAAGGAACGCCAACTTGCTACGCGCAGTTGGCGTTTTCATTTTTGCCCCTTGCGCAAAAATCTTTATTTTACCGTGCCCTAGGGCAATTTCATGGACAATCAAACCGAGTGGGAATGGGAAATAACTCCCGCACAGCATTGGTTCAGGCTTCACCTGAAAGAACTGGTTCAGTATAAAGATCTGCTCCTGCGCTTCGTGCGCCGGGATATCCTGGCCAGTTACCAGCAAACGATCCTGGGACCGCTCTGGGTTTTCCTGCAGCCACTGCTCACGAGCGTCGTTTACTGGATTATCTTCCACCGGATCGTAAATATCTCCACCGGATCGGTACCTGCCCTGCTCTTCTTCTTTCCGGGCACACTGATCTGGGGATTCTTCTCCGACTGCTTTACTTCGACCATGAACACGTTTCAGTACAATGCCCACCTGTTCACCAAGGTATATTTCCCGCGCCTCATCGTTCCCCTCAGCAGCATCCTGTTTCACGCCTTCCGGCTCTGCATACAATTGCTGCTGTTCGGGGTCGTATACCTGATTTTTTATTTCACCCACCAGGGTGTTCATCCAAACTGGGCTGCGCTCCTGCTTCCCCTGCTGATCGTGATGACCGGCTGTTTCGCGCTGGGACTCGGACTCATCATCAGCGTCTTTACCGCCAAGTACCGTGACCTGGATAATATCACGCAGTTTCTGCTACGCATGTTTATGTTCTTATCACCCGTGGTCTATCCGGCAGCGCTGGTGTCGGCCAAATTCCGATTGCTGTTCTGGCTAAATCCTTTGACGGCGGTGATAGAAACATTCCGGCAGGGGTTTTTCTCGGCGGGACAAATCCCGTGGAATTATTTTGCCCTGAGCCTCGTCAGCTCGCTGGTCATCCTTTTCACCGGCGTGACCCTGTTTAATAAAAAGGCCGCCGAAATCATGGACATCATCTAACCCGGATCCTATGCGCTTGATACAGGCTGAAAATATTTCAAAATACTACCGGCTGGGAACCCTGGGATCGGGATCGCTCAAGGAAGATATCAGAAACTGGATCTTTCACCGGGAGAAAGAGATGCTTCGCGAACGCAGCAACCATATCTGGGCTTTGCGCGATGTGGGTTTCGATGTAACGCAGGGAGAAGCGCTGGGATTTATAGGGAGAAACGGCGCCGGCAAATCCACACTGATGAAAATCATTTCCCGCATCACGCTGCCTACCACCGGTCGCGTGCGGGGCAAAGGCAGAATCGCCAGTCTGCTGGAAGTCGGCACCGGTTTTCATGCAGAGCTTACCGGCCGTGAAAACATCTACCTGAATGGCGCCATCCTGGGCATGAAGACAAAGGAGATCGACCGCAAATTTGATGAGATGGTGGATTTTTCCGGCGTCGAAAAATTCCTGGACACGCCCGTGAAAAGATATTCGAGCGGAATGTACGTGCGTCTTGCCTTTGCCGTGGCTGCTTACCTCGATCCCGAGATCCTGATCGTGGATGAAGTGCTGGCCGTCGGCGATGCGGACTTTCAGAAAAAGAGCATCGGTAAAATGCGTGAGGTCAGCGCCAACGAAGGCAAGACCATTTTATTCGTAAGCCATAATATGCAGGCGATTAAAAATCTCTGCGACCGCGCCATCGTTTTGGAAAAAGGGAGGATCATCGGCAGCGGCGATCCGGAAACCGCCATCAACACCTACCTGAAAAACGGTGTGGTCGATTCTTACGGACAGGTATATGCGCCGGAAGATTATCCCGGCAACGAATATATCCGCATCCTGTCCGTCGCCTTGACGCCGCAGTATTTATCCGGACAACAACTGATTGATATCCGCACGCCCCTACTGATCCGTTTTTCATTTCTCTACCAGGTAGATGAACCCGGCGATCTCATGATGGGCGTTCATTTATTTACCCTGGGCGGCGAATGCGTTTTCGATCTTCCTTCCGTTCGTTATACACTGAACAAAGGCATCGTGCACGGAGAATGCCTGATCCCGGGTCATTTTCTAAATGACGGCAGCTATTTTATCAATATCGTGTTTGTCCGCAACGGGCAGCTGAAATTATATGACTTCAACAACTGCCTGAGCTTCGATGTGCAGGATTTCCGGGAGAATATCAACTGGTATGGCAAATGGCAGGGATATGTAAGACCGGATTTCCCCGTAACGCTCAGCCAGCAAAAAGAGGCATAATTGTCAACTCTTTACAGTGTCGTTTCCATTCATCGGCAGATTTCATCCAATGATCGAAAAGTTCGGATCATAACAAGCCATTGTGTGCGACCGAATACAAAAATGCCTTTATTTTGCAGATGAAAGGCCCTGATAAAGAGGGCTTTACCCAGGGAATTTCGGGTGATGACCGGAAGCCGGTATATAAATCAGCTTTTTGTCATCTATTGACACAGATCAATTTTCTAAGTAGATTTATAAGTGAAATCACTTAGTAAAATCTGAGCCGATGCCGATTCCGTATTAAGTATTGACAGATTATGACCGCAGACCGTACGCCCAAAGAACCTCCCGCCATATTTCCGGTTGCCGACCAGAAGCACAGACCGTTGTTTTCTGTCATGATCCCCTGTTATAACTGCTCCCCATACCTCATTGAAGCCATCCGTTCCGTATTGATCCAGGACCTGGGGCCGCAGCTGATGGAAATTGCCGTGGTCGACGATGCCAGCACGGATACGAATGTCGAGGCGCTCGTAAATTATATCGGTAAAGGCCGCGTAAGCTATTTCCGGCAGCCACAGAATGTAGGTAGTCTCCGCAATTTTGAAACCTGCCTGAACCGCTCTGCCGGTCACTATGTTCATCTCCTGCACGGTGATGATATGGTGAAACCCGGCTTTTACGAAGAAATGATGATGTTATTCAAAACCTTTCCGGAGGCAGGCGCCGCTTTCACTGGTTTCACGTTTATCACCGAACACGGTTCTGCCCTTTATCATAACAAAGTATTGCTGAATGCACCCGGCTTGCTGCCCGACTGGCTTCAACAGATCGCACGGGAACAACTGGTGCAGCCTCCATCAATGATAGTAAAGCGCTCGGTCTATGAGGATCTGGGAGGATTTTTCGGCGTGCATTATGGAGAGGATTGGGAGATGTGGGTACGCATCGCCTCAAAATACCCTGTCGCGCATTCACCGAAGCGACTGGCGGGCTATCGCGCCCATAGTGGCAATATCACCAGCCGGTATTTTCTGTCGGGACAAAGCATCCGCGACGTGCAGCAGGTGATTGAAACCATCCAGTCCTATCTTCCAAAAAAAGAAAAGCGCCGGATGAAAAGAGCCGCCACCAGGCATTTCTCGAAATATTTCGCACTGGTCACCGATAAGATTTATCATGAATACCGCCGCCCGGGGATTGCACTGAAACATGCGCGGAACGCCCTCGCCATGAATATAAATCTGACGACCTTGTTTTTTGTGATGAAGGTCGAATTGAAATTACTCATCCGTTACGGTGCAGAGAAAGAAAGAAAACTGGTGTACCGGATTGCACACCTCCTGCGTATTTATCCCTGATCCGTTTTTATTTTTGGAACGGGTTTCCGGCCCTTACTTACATAATCAAACAACTTTTTAAGGTTATTGAAAGGCAGTTCAATACAATACCAGGATATGGTTGCAAGTCCCATTGCGATCACGAGTCCGATCCAGAAGATGATATACGGATTCTCCAAAAATTGCCGCAAGCCCTGCAGGTCTGTACCCTGCGTGAGGTAATAGTTGCTGACCCGGTCAAACAGCTTCCAGAAAAAAACAGTTGCCAGCATGTGGTAGAGATAGATGCCGTAACTGATTTTTGACAGGTATTGCACCGCCGGATTCTCCAGCACTTTTCCAAAAAATCCCCGGTAGCCGCGTTGCGCTTTGTGCAGGATGGCGATGGCATACACGGAAACAAAAAAACGATCCATCGCATAAAAAATGCGGCGGTGGTTGGTAACGATCAGCATAATCCAGCCTGCCAGCACCAGTAGAAGAAATCCATCGAACCACCTGCTTCTTTCTGTATAACCATTGAAATGCGCATACGCCAGAAATCCGCCCGCGGCAAAGGCATCCAGCGCGGAAGGCGTAAGCGTGAGCATGGGAAATATTTCGGTATTGAAATGTTCCATCCTCCCAACTTCATATACGCGGAAGCACATTGCGGTCACCGTGAGTACAAAAAACAATTTGGGGAGATGCCGGGTTGGGATAAAGAGGATCAGCCAGGGCCAGAACAAATAGAATTGTTCTTCCACGGCAAGCGTCCAGAGATGGGCTGTCAGGTGTCCGTATGACTTCGTTATGAATATCAGGATATTGTACATATACCCGAAGAAATAACCCAGGTGCTCCCGCACTTCGGGGGCGCCGACGGGCAGCAGGATCAACAGCAGGAGGTAGACATAGTATCCGGGAAAAATCCGGAGTGTCCGCCGAACGAGGAAGGCAATCCCGACTTTCCATCTGGCGAAGCCTTTGTCCTGCGCTTTTTTCTTGGCGTCGAGCAGGATGCGGGTGATCAGGTAACTGCTCAGGACGAAGAAAAAGGCAATAAATACCCCGAGGTCGTAGACCCGGCGAAAATTCATGAGCGACTGTGAAAAATGATAGAGCACCACGAATATCACGGCAGCGAAGCGAAGTCCGGAAAGCTGCGGCGTATAACGGAAAGGAATCCAGGGTCTGCGGGGATAACCAGAAAAAACGGTATTGGATAGACCTTGCTGCAATCGAACGGTTTTTGGCGCTGCCAGGATAACGTGTGTGAGCGGCGCTTTCGTATAAAAAAAATCCGTGCTTGCCGGCTGGAACCTGCAAGCACGGATACTATATCGGAAGATTAGTGCACTTTATCTACATTGTTGAATTTGTCTGTCCAGGCGGCCATCTTCGCATTGTCTTTCTTTTGCTCGTAGATGGTCGTGAGCAGGTCATAGGCGTCTTTCAAAGCCCTTTTATCGGCCTGTTTCAATTTACCCTTGCTGCCCAGGTCCTTATCGACCATTTCGAAATAAGGAATGGCTTCATCGAATTTCTTACCGGCCGCAGCCCGCATATCTACCCGTTTCTTCGTGTCTTCCGGTTTAGAACCATGAACGGTCTTGATTTGCTGCTGGATGGAAACACCCTGGTTATAGGAAATCTGCCCGAGTACCAGGGACGCCTGCGCATAATCCGGAGTCAGCTGAAGGCAGCGCTGTAATTTTTCCTGTGCTTTCTTGGTCAGGTCATCCGCATTGGCCGGCAGTTTGCCGGTGGTGGTGGAATCGGACGCATACTGGTATAATTCCAGGCCATAGTTAAAAAAGAACAGGGCGCTGTCGGGGAATTCTGCATTCACCTGATCGTATTTCGCAAACAGTGAATCTTTGTTGCCGCCCTTGCGCACGTTGTCCAGTTCCATATCTGCCCAGAAGGCGTCTTTGGGGAAACGCTGCTGACCAATGGCCAGGTATTTCTTGGTGTTGACGGAGTCATTCTTCCGGTTATAATAATCTGCCAGCCATTTGTAAATCTCGATCATGGTATTGCCGTTGATCACGGTAATGCCAGAATCGGCGATCTGCCGGTAGTATCCGGCAGCCTGATCCCGGTCGTTGCTTTTTTCGGCGGAGATACCTGCGTACAGCGTGGACGTCGTATCCATCTTCTGTTTCACCCAGCCTTTTTCATTCATATACTGGATTGTGCTCAGCGCACCCTTGAAATCCGCCAGAGCATCAGTATATTTCTGCGTATTGTAGAGGGAAGCGCCCTGCTGAAAAAATCCCTGGTAAATTTCATTGATGGGCTTGTACTGATCCAGCACCAGCAACTTGAGTGATTTGTCGCCCTTACTGTCCAGGTCTACATATTTCTTCAAGGCATCGAGTGACTGCGCGTACGCATCGGGCACGGTGGGACCGAGCTTTGCGTCTGCGGCAACGGCATTGTATATTTTTACTTTGGTGTACCAGGCTTCGGGATTTTTCTGATTCTTGTCAACACTGAGTACTTTGTCGATTTCGGTTTTTGCGTCCCCGTAATTGTTCGCCTTGACAAGTTCTTTTGCTTTGTCAAGACTCTGGGCAGACAATCCGGAAAAAGCGCCTGCAAGCAGTAGGCCTAAGAAGATCCGTTTCATGATTATGGTTTTGAAGTTTTCTGATGACAATTATTCCGTGCTGTTTTCTGCCGGCCCTTCACCGGGTTGCTCTCCGGAAACTTCCGGCTCCGTGCTATCTTCATCGAGTTGGGTGATGGCGGCGATGCCGTCGGTTTCATCCAGCCTTATAAGTTTCACACCCTGTGTGGCGCGGCCCAGCTCACTGATTCCCTGCACCGGCATACGAATGGTAATGCCCGATTTGCAGGTGATCATCAGATCCTCTTTTTCTGTTACATCCAGCACGTCCACGAGACTGCCTGTCTTATCGGTAATGTTGATCGTCTTCACGCCTTTTCCACCGCGGTTGGTTACCCGGTATTCATCGATCAGTGTGCGTTTTCCATATCCTTTCTCGCTGACAACCAGAATGGTTCTGGATTTATCGTCCTTGTTGACACATATCATGCCAATCACCTCATCCTGTGTATCATCAACTTCTATACCCGCCACCCCGATCGCACCTCTTCCGGTGGGGCGAACTTTGTCTTCATGGAAGCGAATGGCGCGTCCACTTTTTACTGCCATCATGATTTCGCTGTTGCCATCGGTTAAGCGGGCATTCAGGAGGTGGTCATTTTCGAGAATGGTGATCGCATTCACCCCGTTCTGGCGCGGACGGCTGAAATCTTCCAGCAGCGTTTTCTTGATCACGCCTTTCTTGGTGCACAGCATGATAAAATGACTGTTCACGAATTCATTGTCTTTCAGATCCTTCACATCCAGGATCGCTTTTACCTTGTCATCCGGCGGTAGCTGGATCAGGTTCTGAATCGCGCGGCCCTTGCTTCCCTTTTCCCCTTCGGGGATCTGGTATACGTTCAGCCAGAAACAGCGGCCCTTCTCCGTAAAGAACAGCATGGTATGATGCGAGGAGGCTACGAACAGGTGTTCTATATAATCTTCCTGGCGCGTTCTGCCGCCACTCGCCCCGCGGCCACCGCGCCGTTGCTGGCGGTATTCCGTAGCTGATGTGCGTTTGATATAACCGAGGTGGGAAATCGTGATCACCACATCTTCTTCCTTGATCAGATCCTTGATCCGCACTTCGTCGTTGAGGTAGGTGATTTCGGATTTCCGTTCGTCGCCGAATTTTTCTTTTATTTCAATCAGTTCCGTTTTGATGAGTTCAAAACGTTTCGGTTCATTGGAAAGCAACTCCTTCAAACCGGCGATCTGCTGCATCAGCTCATCATACTCCTGGCGGATCTTGTCGCGCTCCATGCCGGTAAGGCGCTGCAGGCGAAGTTCCAGGATTGTTTTGGCCTGTATTTCAGACAATCCCCAGCCGGCGTTGACCAAATTTTCTTTGGCAAGATCGGGCGTGGGTGAATTCCGGATCATCGAGATCACTTCATCCAGGTGATCGAGTGCAATCAAATAGCCCTGCAGTATGTGCGCTCTTTTCTCCGCTTCCCTCAATTCAAACTGGGTGCGGCGGATCACCACTTCGTGGCGGAAGTCGATGAATTCCGAGATCATCTCCCGGATGTTCAGTGTCTTCGGGCGGCCTTTGACCAGCGCGACATTGTTGATCCCATAGGACGTTTGCAGTTCCGTATGTTTATACAGCTGGTTTATGATGACATTGGCGATCGCGTCCCGACGGATGTCGATAACGATGCGCGTGCCTTCCTTGCTGTTCGATTCATTGTTTACATGGGTAATGCCTTCGATCGTTTTATCGATCACCAGCTGGCCGATGCGGTCACAGAGTGTATCGCGGTTCACCTGGTACGGTGTTTCGGTGATGATGATCTGGTCGCGGCCGCTGGCCTTGGTATCCACATGGAGTTTACCGCGAAGCACGACCCTGCCGCGGCCGAAATGCATGGCGGCTTTCACGCCTTCCATGCCGTAGATGACGCCGCCGGTTGGAAAATCCGGCGCCTTGACGTGCTCCATCATTTCATCAACGGTGATATCACGGTTATCAATAAACGCCACACAGCCATCGATGACTTCAGAGAGATTGTGGGGCAGCATATTGGTGGCCATCCCCACGGCGATGCCGCTGGAGCCGTTCACCAGCAACTGCGGGATCCGGGAAGGGAGTACCGTAGGTTCGGTGAGAGAATCGTCAAAATTCGGCTGGAAATCGACCGTATCCTTGTCGATGTCTTCCAGCATTGCTTCCGAGAAGCGGTTAAGTCTTGCTTCGGTATACCGCATAGCCGCCGGACCGTCTCCATCCTGGCTGCCAAAATTTCCCTGTGAGTCCACCATGATATACCGCATGCTCCATTCCTGCGCCATACGCACCATCGTCGGATAGATGGAACCATCGCCATGCGGGTGATATTTCCCCATGACCTCTCCCACGATACGGGCTGACTTTTTAAAAGGCCGGTTGCTGAAATTACCCAGTTCCTTCATCCCGAAAAGAATGCGGCGGTGCGCCGGCTTCAACCCGTCGCGCACATCGGGCAAGGCCCGGCTCACGATCACCGACATAGAATAATCTATGTAGGCGGTCTTCATTTGCTCTTCGATGTTGATAGGAAAAATCCGGTTGTTGTCCTGTGTTTCTTCTGGTATAGTAGTTTCTGCCATAATGATTATAAAACCCTGAAAAAAAATGGTTTTTGCGAGTGGGCAAAGTTACCTTTTTTCAGGCAGATAAACCTCATTTATTCGAGATAGGCGCCCTTGATTCCGGACCCCTCCACTTCCACGTAAATGTGCTCCTGGAGCGTGGTAGCGATGGATAAACCGACGTAATCGGACCGTATCGGAAAGGCATTGTGCCGCCGCTCCACCAATACCAGCGTCTGTATCTTTTTAGGGAATGCATCGAGGAAGGGTTTGAGCGCATAGAGCAGCGTTTTACCGCTGTTGGCCACGTCATCGATGAGGATGATCACCCGGTCGTTGAGCCTGGTTTCATGGCTCAGCACGACTTTCTCCGGCTTTTTTTTGTCGAGACTGACAGTAAGTAATTCTGTTTTGACGGATGAAATACCAGCGAGGATCTGCTGAATATTGCGGGCGATCACCGTGCCGCTTTCGCGGATGCCGGCGAGGATGAAATCGTTTTCCCCAAAATTATTTTCAAGGATTTCAAAGGCCATCCGCTCCATCTTTTTACCGGCCGCCGACGCGGTCAGTATGTAATTCTTATCCATGCGCTAATGTAAAGAAAATAAGAAATCCGGCCTATCTTAGTCCAATAATCACCCGCATGCACCTCCTTCAGCAGGTTCTTTTTGTTTTGCTTGCCCTGGCTGCCACTACCCTTTTCGCGATCCGGGTGGGCCGCATCCGCAAAAATATCCTGCTCGGGAAAGACGAAGACTACAGCGATCACCCGTCAGCCCGCTGGAAGAACCTGGTGCTGCTGGCGCTCGGACAAAAAAAAATGTTCCGCAATCCTTTGGTCGCCTGCCTGCACCTGCTCATCTACGTTGGCTTTGTCATCATCAACCTCGAAGTGCTGGAAATTTTTCTCGACGGCGTGCTCGGCACCCACCGGCTCTTTGCCGGTCCGCTCGGACGATCCTACGCGTGGCTGATCAACGGGTTTGAATTTCTTGCGCTGGCCGTGCTTTTTTCCTGCGTGGTATTTCTTTGCCGGCGCAACCTCATCAAACTGAAACGCTTTGTCAGTCATGACCTCGACGGATGGCCCCGCTCCGATGCGAACTATATCCTGATCACCGAAATCATTCTGATGACCCTCTTCCTCTTCCTGAATGCATCGGATACGCTGCTGCAGGAACGGGGTTACGCACATTACGCGCAACACATTACCGGAAACTTTGCCGTTTCCCAATGGCTGCAGCCGCTGCTCCGGTCGCTGTCCAGCCATCAGCTGGTGTGGCTGGAACGTGTATGCTGGTGGCTGCACATCACCGGCATATTTGCCTTTCTGAATTACCTCCCGTTTTCAAAACACCTGCATATCCTGCTGGCTTTCCCCAACGCTTATTTTGCCAGGCTGTGGCCCGAGGGCAAGTTGCGAAACATGAAAGTGATACAGCAGGAAGTACTCTATGCGATGCAGCCTGAACTGGCGCCCGCCACGCCGGAAGCACCGCCAAAATTCGGCGCCAAAGACGTGATGGACCTGAGCTGGCGCAATTTACTCGATGCCTATTCCTGCACGGAATGCGGCCGGTGCACCGCTGCCTGTCCGGCAAACATCACCGGGAAAAAATTATCGCCGCGGAAAATCATGATGGATACGCGCGACCGGCTGGAGGAAGTGGGAAAAAATATCCGCATCCATGGCGAATTCAAACCAGATGGCAAACAGTTGCTCAACGATTATATCAGCACGGAGGAACTCCGCGCCTGCACAAGCTGCAACGCCTGCGTGGAGGAATGTCCCGTGAGCATCAGCCCGCTGGAAATTATCATCGAAATGCGGCGCTCGCTCGTGATGGAAGACAGCAATGCGCCGCAGGAATGGAACGGCATGTTCAGCAATGTGGAAAATAATTTTGCCCCCTGGAAATTCAGTCCCGACGAACGGGACGCCTGGAAAAACGGTTAAGCGGGATGGATGGCGCGATAGAACTGCGCAAGCGCCGCGATGATAAACACAACCCCCATAATTTTATTCAGTGTCTTGTTACTCGTGTTCATTTTTTTGACGAGCCAGTTTCCGCCATAGCTGTACAGCAATAAGCCGCCAAAAGTTCCTACGCCCGCGCCGGCGGTAAAAATATTAAAATGCGTATTGCCTTTGGCCAGCCAGCCGGCACTCATAAAATAACTGCTCCAGATAAACCAGAACGGAATCTGTGCGGGGTTGAGGGCGCTCATGCTGATACCCAGTAAAAAACGGTTGACCTTGTTGTTCAGCAGCAACGCTTTTTTTTCTCCCTGCTGCCTGCTGGCGGTATAGAAACTCAGAAAACCAAGTACGAGAAACAATGCCACCGTTGCCCAGTTGAAAATGCTGAAGAGCAGGTTGTGCGAGAGGATCCATTGCACGCCGGAAAGTACCAGCCGCAGGTAAACGATCTCGATCAGGGTAACGCCGACTGCATATTTCCAGGCGTTCCGGTAACTCTCCTGCACAGCAATCTGGGTGGCGGTGATGCTCATGGTGCCCAGCGGTAGCTGGCCGAGAAAGGAAAGGGTAAGGCCCAGGAAAAATGTGTATAAAAAGTTCATGGGTTTGAAAATTTTGCATCCAGCAATTTGCTCCACGCTTTGTTTTTCCGGAACATGGCGATGCCCTCCGATAAGCTGAGGTACCGAAATCCTCTGGCGTGGTTCTGGCGACTGATTTTCCAGAGGATGATCCAATGCCGGATTATCTCTTTCCAGGCAAAGAAAAGCGAATGCCGCGGATCATACATATGCGTAGGCTCCGATCCCGCCCCGTTTACCTCGATGATGCACAAAGCTTCGCCCCGCTCCAGTTGTTCCCAGGATGCATACCGGATGTCCAGACGGCCAAAATAAAATGCGGGTATCTGCTTACAGATCGCATCGATGGAGTTAATCAGCGCCGGACTGATGCGCGCACTGTCGTCCAGAAATTTTGCGCCGCGGGCGTGGTTGCCATAAGGAGAGATCACCTGTTGCTCGTGCATCGCCGGAATAAAATCCAGTAAGCCCGGCTGCTCATCGGCCAGGGCTTCGAGTTGCAGCATGCCCCGGGTATTTTTCCTGAGCAGGTCGCGGACGGTGGACCGCCCATCTCCTTCCACCACCAAAAATTCCTTGTGTACGATGCCTGAAATATTTCCTTTCGCGTGGAGGGGAAAGCGGTGATAAAAAATGCCTGTCTCCAACGGGTAATCAATGAATTCCTGGATATGGAAAGGCATCGTGAGCCGGGAAATATATCGCTCCAGGGCGTCGCGGTCCGCCAGTTTTTCGATGCCGCGGCCACGACCACCGACATCCGGTTTTCCGATCATCGGAAACCGCATGCCTTTTTTTTCGAGTTGCTGCCATACAATTTCCGGCGACACGCCCGGGTCACAGAAAATTGTTTTCGGCTGCAGACTTTCCGGAACGAGTGCAGCAATATCTTTTTTTGACTCGTTGAGAAATCCGCCGTTTTCAATCCGCGGATTGGCAGCGTTGAAGAAAAAAAACGATCGAGCGATCGCGCAGAGGCCTACCCAGATAAAATAAATCGGTACATAT
>CAZZYD010000084.1:0-13352 GCA_964658175.1 uncultured Puia sp.
TGCACAATATCTCTTTGCCTCTTTGCGGGCCTTTGCGCCTTTGCGTGAAACAACCAAGTTGAATTGTATTTAGTCGATTAATCTCTCTCTTTGGTCGATTGTCCCATTCACAATCCCGGCGAATCATCAATTTTATGCCTTCCCAATCAACCCCTGTAACTTTTAAACTCATCTTATGATCATTTTCAAACGCGCTGCTTTTGTGTTCATCACAGCAGGTTTTAGCGCCTGTTCAGGCAATCATGCTGTTAAGCCCGATGATGGCGATAAACCAGTTGCAACGACGGTTTCTTTAAAAACACAACCATCCTCCGGTGACGCCAGTTTCTCCTGTACCATTGATGGCAAAATTTTTTCCGGAAAAGGAACCGATCAAATTGTCAATGCTGCTTCCGTACATGCTCCCGGAATCATCTATTTTGGTTTGTCACCCACTTATAGCGGGGAGATCGGTGCTGATCTGCGCGCCGGCGGCATGGGCTTCGAGGTTCCAGACAAAGGAACCACCGTCATTCGCGGCGAAGAAAACCCTGATTATTCGATTGCTTATAATCTACCCAATGATCCCACCCATACCTATAGATGCAAAGAAATGACCCTGACAATCAGTTCTTCGGGAACGCGCGTTTCAGGCACATTCTCCGGAACACTGATCGAACCGAAAACGGGCAGGGACATCCCGGTTCGGGATGGGAAATTTGATAACCCGTATTCAACGCTGGGCAAACCCTAAAATCGACGGCTACCCGAATCGTAAAAATGGATGATTATTACCCTTATGTTTTACTTAACCTTCGGATTAAATCTTCAGCCCCCGGATACCATTCCAACAGCCTTTCTCTCTTCCCCATCTCGAATTCACTAAAAAGAAATCCCGGCGCCACGGCACAGCTTACCAGCGCATAATCTTTTTTTGATTCGATCTCGGCCGAGAACCAGCGACCGGCCGGTACGCAAAACGACAGGACTCCATCTTCGGTATCTGACAAAAGCACGGAGAGGTGTTTACGGTTGCTGTCGAAATAGTGGATCGTCAGGGGCGCCCCGCAATGGAAATACCATATTTCGTCGGATGACAGGCGGTGAAAGGCGGAATATTCGTCGCCTGAAAGCAGGTAATAAATCGACGTGATGGCGGGTTTAAGCATTGCCAGGCTTTCGGTAGACACCTGTATTTGGGACCGGAAGGTTTCCCGGTAATGACCGCCTTCCGGATGGGGCTTGAGTTTCAGGCGGCTGATCCAGTAGGCAGCATTGGGTTGATTCATGCGATTTTTTCGGTTCCGGGAATTGGTTAAAAATACATTTTTATGCTACATTTGCCATCCTTTTGAGCGGATTCCCTCCATCTTTTCCGGAAGTATTTTCGGGACGTAGCGCAGCCCGGTAGCGTGCTTGCATGGGGTGCAAGAGGTCGCTGGTTCGAATCCAGTCGTCCCGACCTGAGTCTAAGACAATCTCAAGACGGAATCCCGTAAAACGCTGTGTTTACGGGCTTTTTTTATTGTTTTCCAGCCCACTGAAACATATCTCGTATCATCCGGTTCTAGCGCAGTGATTCACGGTTTGTTATTCCGCGCGCAGACTTTTTACAGGATTTGCGATGGCTGCTTTGATACTTTGAAAACTTACTGTCAGCAGGGTAATGACCAATGCCCCGAAACCGACTGCTATGAAAACCCACGCCGATATTTCTGTGCGGTACTGATAATTTAAGAGCCAGTTCTGCATGAAAAAATAAGCGGTGGGTATTACAATTGCCAGAGAGATCATGATTAACACGATGAAGTCCTTCGACAACATTTCCCACAACTTAAAAACAGACGCGCCGAGTACTTTCCGCACGCCGATTTCTTTGGTGCGTTGTTCCGCTACAAATGAAGCAAGCCCGAATAATCCAAGACAGCTGATGAAGATCGCAAGTGCGGCAAAGAAAGTAGACAACTGACCAATCCGTGTTTCCACAGCAAATTTCGCTTCGAATTCTATGTCTGCGAATTTGTACTCAAAGGGCGCGGCAGGAATGTATTTTTTAAAGACAGTTTCTATTTTTGCAATGGATTCAGAAGTGCTTTTGTTTGGATTCAGTTTCAGATTGATCCAGCTTACATTATTTGCATCCATCGTCCATACGGTGCGTCTTACCGGATCATAAGGGGATTCCAAGATCATGTCTTTAATAACACCAATCACTTTAAAACTTTGACCATTAAACTTTACAGTTGCTCCGATCGGATTTTTGAGATTCATATATTTTACAGAAGCTTCATTTAATATCATTGCTGCGGAATCCGTCTTGAAACCGGCTGAAAAATCCCGCCCTTGTATGAACTGCCAGCCCACTGTTTTTCCGTATTCCTGCGACACGGATAAAGTTGCAAATTCACTGTTAAGGCCCGGGTCCTTTCCTTCCCAGCTTAGACCATCCTGATTTTGCCATGCTTCTGTTACCGGACTGGATGATTCCGCAAATGATATCACGGCTCCCGATTGCTCAAAAGCATTTTTCAATAAATCATATTTTCCGTAGAAATCAGGCGTCTTCATTTGAATCATCATAAGGCTGTTCCTGTCATAGCCAACAGGCCTGTTTTTTGAATATTGTATTTGATTGTATACAATGATGGTTCCAATGATGAGGCCAAGAGATATGGTAAACTGAGCCACCACCAGCACTTTCCGCGGCAATGAAGCGAACCGTCCCGTTTTAAAAGATCCTTTCAAAACTTTGACAGGTTCAACAGAAGACAAATACAGTGCGGGATAGCTGGAGGAAATGATCGCAGTGATGACGACAAATCCGAAGCATGCTATCCAGTATGAAGGGTTAGTCCATGGGAGGTTCATCTTTTTGGCGGCCATTTGATTGAACCAGGGTAGAAACAGTTCGCTCAATAAAAGTGATAACCCAAAGGCAAACACCACTACAAGAAAAGACTCAACAAAGAATTGGCTGATCAGATGTTTGCGGAGCGATCCGATCGCTTTACGAACACCCACTTCCTTCGCACGTTTTTCCGAGCGGGCTGTACTCAGGTTCATAAAATTGATGCATGCAAGAAGTAAAACAAAAACGCCTATGATGGCGAACAAATGTACATACTCAATAAGCCCACCGTTTTTTACCCCATTGTCCCAGTGGGATCTAAGATGCCAGTCCGCCATGGGATTCAAAAAGATAGCCGCTTTATATTGTTTGTCAGCAGGTGCGTCACGAACGAATTTTGCATGAACGATATTTTTGTTGACGATGGCGAAATCGGATCGATCGTTTATCTGGGCATACAACATGAACGAGTTATTGTCCCATTGATCCGCTGCAGCTTTTATCCAGGATTCAGAATTCGCATACAATTCCCATGCACCGACGAAATCGGTATTGTTTAATGCCGAGTTATTTGGAAAGTCTTTATATACTCCACTGACTTTTACGTCAAGTCTGTTTCCAATTTTCAAGACTTTGTCCATTGGATTTTTATCCCCGAAAAATGCCCTTGCAGTTGATTCAGAGATCAGGACTGTATGCGGATCTTTCAGACCTTCCCGAGTACCTCGGATCATCCTAAATGAAAACATCTGGGGTCCGTCCGGCTCCATATAAGTGCCATGTCGGGAAAGGTTTTTATTGTTGTCGCCCGAAATAATCGTGCTTGTTGGCCAGGAAGCCGTGACCACGTATTTGAAGTTATTTCCGTATTTATTCCTCAATTCTTCTCCTAGCGGGCGCGGCATCCAGGCGAATGAGCCTATGGATCCATTGGACGTCCTGTGCTGCATCACCTGACCGATGCGATCGTAGTTTTCAAAATTTTTATTGTAAGACAATTCATCCCATATCCACAAACCAATAAGGATCGCTACAGCCATGCCGATGGAAAGGCCACCGATATTTATAAAAGACGAGGTTTTGTTCTTGATGAGGTTGCGCCAGGCGATCTTGAAATAGTTCTTAAACATAGCTGGGATTTAGCGTAAGATGTGCGAATGAATAAATGAGGCAGCGAAGGAAATGCCAAAACTGTAACTAGTTGCTTTTCATATAATTAATAAAATATTATTACTTCTATCATGTGCGCTCCTGATACATCGGGGGTTCAGTTTTACTGATTCAAGCGCTTCAGGATTACATTTACTGTTGAAGTTGCCCTGCAATCTCCTTTCGGCATAACGGGGAAAGGATGCCGATGAAGATATTCAATGGCCGGCGAACGAGTTCACACCGGTCAAATGCGATAACTTTCCCATATGCTGCACCAGGAATTTGCACCGCCTGAAGAATTACGGGACGCCATCAAATGTTTTTGGTTTAACCGAAGAGATTCCGGCGACAAGGCTACCCCTTATGAGGTGATGCCGGACGGCTACGCCGAGATCATCTTTCATTTTGGCGGCGGCTGCAGCATTTCGCGCAATGGATCCCTGGAACGACTTCCTTCACCGTTTATGATGGGGCTGCTCAATCAGCCCGCTACTTTCTATTCGAATAACCGGCTGGATATCATTGGTGTCCGCTGCTTTCCCTGGACGGTATTCGATTTGCTCGGACTGCCGGCCGGCAAGGACGGACTGCGCACCTTTGAGCATCCCGTCGCCCGGCTTCAGCCGTCGCTGAATAAGTTGATCGCTGATGACAGAATAGATGAGGCGATAAAAGTGGTCAGGGAATATTTCCTCGCTGCGAAATCCGGTATTTCCACTCACAGCATGTTATTCAAGGCAGGTGAAGCGATGAGAAACACCAATGGCAATTTACCAGTGAGCGGAATTGCCGCTGCGGCTCATGCAACCGTGCGAACACTGGAAAGAAACTTCAAGCAGTCTTCCGGCTATTCTGTGAAGGATGTATCCGGTCTCATCCGCTTTGAGCAGGTACGGAACAAACTCTGGCAGCATCCGGAATCCAAGCTTGCAGGCCTCGCGCATGAACTGGGCTATGCGGATCAATCGCATCTCAGCCGGGAATTCAAACGTTACAGCGGTACGACGCCGGCGGCATTTGCCCGAAAAGCAAAAAGAGGAAAACAATCGCTGGGGAGCGATTTTGTCGCGTTTGTACAAGCATGATACCGTCGTATGCCGGAGTTTTGTGTTTCAATGATTCAATATGAAAGAAACACCTCCATGGACACAATCCGCCGCAAATCATTCCCTGTACGATGTCATCATATCCGGTGCAGGACCCGTCGGTTTGTTCCTCGCTTGCGAACTTGCGCTCGCCCACTGTGCTGTTTTGATTTTGGAGAAGGCGGCAGATCCCCAGTCACCGTTGAAGCAACTGCCCTTTGGAATTCGCGGTCTCTCCGCCCCCACCATTGAATCCCTTTACCGGCGCGGATTGCTCAAAGAACTTGAAATTCATAAACGACTTAAAAATCCCCACCAAAATACCGCGCAGGGTGCCCAGCGGCCTGTCGGACATTTCGCCGGCATTCCCTTTCATGATGGAGATGTTGACCGCTCGCAATGGACGGATCGGTTGCCTGGCTCGACCGAGACCAGTTTGATTTCTGAAATGCAGGAACTCGAAACCGTGCTTACCCGTCGCGCAGAATCTCTGGGAGTGGACATCAAACGCGGGCTTGCCATAACCGGATTTGATCAAAACGAGGACAACGTAATGGTGTATGCAGACGACAGATCTTTTACGGGCAAATGGCTGGTCGGTTGCGACGGAAGCCGCAGTACTGTCCGCAAAACCGGCGATTTTGAATTCGCCGGAACCGAACCGGAGTTTACCGGCTACAGTACCAAACTGGATATCGCCGATCCGGAAAAACTGAAACCAGGCCGTGTGATGACGGAGAGCGGCATGTATTTACAATCACAACCCGGCTACCTGGTAATCCAGGATTTTGACGGCGGCGCTTTTCATCATTCAAAAAAATCCGTGACGCGGGAACACCTGC
Source organism: uncultured Puia sp. (assembly GCA_964658175.1). Lineage (GTDB taxonomy): Bacteria > Bacteroidota > Bacteroidia > Chitinophagales > Chitinophagaceae > Puia. Next base: position 5,907 of record CAZZYD010000084.1, read on the forward strand.
AGCAGTTGTTGCGTCGCATATCCAACACGGATGTTACGATCAATGCCCTGCATATTGCGACGACGTGGACGGACCGGGCGCGGCAGGCCACCAGCTACCGAAAGGGACGGGTATTGTTAGCCGGCGATGCTGCCCATATTCACGCGCCGCTGGGCGGTCAGGGATTGAATCTGGGTATCGGAGATGCCATGAACCTCGGCTGGAAACTGGCCGCAATGATCAGCAGGCGGGCGCCGGCAGATTTGCTGGATAGTTATTATGAAGAACGATATCCCGTTGGCGCCCAGGTACTGGATTGGTCGCGTGCGCAGGCGGCCATTATGAAACCAACACCCGCTGCCCGCGCGCTGAATGCGATTGTCCGCGACCTGATGAACACACGTGATGGCGCCACCTATTTTGCCGGCCGCGTATGGGGCATTTTCACCCATTATAATCTCGGAGGCGACCACCCCCTGACGGGGCATAGCGTTCCGAATTTTGAATTCGACGATGGCAGCTGCATTGGAGATTTCATGCAGGATGGGCATGGCATTTTGCTTGACTTCAATATGAATGATTCACTCAAAACACGGGCGGGTGCATATGGCGGGCAGGTCATCTATCTTGCCAAGCGGGCGAAAGAATCATTGGGCTTGAGCGCCGTGCTGATTCGTCCGGATGGCATCGTCGCCTGGGCCGGTAATGCTGAATTCAACGAAAGCGAAGTTCAGCACGTTTTCGACAGATGGTTTGTGAGGCTGTAAAAAAAATCACCACGGACTAATGCCTGTGTCGGGCGCATTATCATCACTGAAGAATTGTCCGGTTGGGCCATCCTGCCCAAGCACCGCCGCTTTTACCACCCTGGCGGCCGCATCGGGAATAGTGCCCGGCCCGCTGTGATGATTAAAATCGGTCGCCGTATAGCCAGGATCAACAGCGTTCACCTTGAACGGTTCGTCGCGCAAACTATAAGCCAGCGCAATGGTATAGGCATTGAGGGCAGCCTTGGAAGGAAAATAAATCGCAGGCTTGATGGCGTAGTATTTCCATGCAGGATCGTTGTGCAGGGTCAGTGAGCCAAGTCCTGACGTGACATTCACGATCCTTGGTTCAGGCGATTTCCGGAGGAGGTCTATGAATGCCTGCGTCACTTCGATCACGCCAAAAAAGTTTGTTTCAAATACCTGTCTGAACAAACCGATATCCGTTTCCAGCGGCGGCTGTTGCATATTACCCAATATGCCCGCATTGTTGATCAGCACATCGAGGACGGCGGTCTTCCTGCCGATCTCTTCACGGGCAGCTTTAACCGATGCCAGCTGGTCTACATCAATTTCTATCGGTTCCACCTGTGATAAACCTTCCGACTGCAGCTGACTTACGGCCTCCTGCCCTTTTTGCAAATCCCGGCAACCCAGGTATACGAAATAACCCTGCTGTAATAATTGTCTGGCAGTTTCAAAACCGATGCTCCTGTTCGCTCCTGTAATCAGTACTGTTTTCATATTTTCATTTTATAAGAACACAAAGGTATCCCCCACGGAACCATTGCGCATAACACATTGGATGGTATTAATGGTACATTTTCCGGCTGGAGCTCCGATATCCGGCGGGCGTTTCCCCGGACTCGCGTTTAAAGAACCGGTTGAAATAGGAGTCGTCGGCAAAACCAAGATCAAAGGCGATTTCTTTCAGGGTATTGTCCGTATGAAAGAGCAGGCGGCGGGCTTCCAGCAGGATCCGCTCGTGAATATGTTTGATCGCCGGCTTGCCGCTGTGCATTTTCACCAGCTCGCTTAAATGACCGGCAGATACATGTAAGAGTGAAGCATAGTCACCCACTTCATGGTGCGCGCGAAAACATTCGTTGACTTTTAACTGGAATTTTTTCAGCAGAAGCTTGTCAGTAGAAGCACGGCTATCGGGATATTGTTCTGTATACAGGCGGCTCAGGTAGGTCAGCAGCACGGTCAGGTAAGCGGAGAGCATGCGCTGCTGCCATTCCGTGCGGTTTTTATATTCGGTATTGATCCGGGAAAGCATATCCTCGACGAAAAGGATATCTGCCTCGGAAAGCAATAGCTCATGTCCTTTTTGCGGATTTTGAATCAGCGGGAGATCATTGAGTGAAGCACTTTCCTGGTATGAAAGGAATTCTTTTGTAAAGGCAATCCCCGTGCTCCAAAGCTGATTGAAACCCTCCTTGACGATGATTTCATTGGGACTCGAAAAATAGATCGTATGCTCTTTCAATATATACGGCGTCATGTCAATCCATTGGCGATTGGCAGCCTTTCGGATAAACACCAGCAGATAATGATCCTTCCGGTGCGGTACCAGCAGGTCTGCCTGGTGCGGCAGACTGCCTTCGAAATTGTATACCCTGAAATGCGGGTTGCGTCCTATTTCATCCGGCTCGAGGTGATAAACGGGTATTTTTTGCTGAACGGTTGTTGCGCGCATGGATTAAAACTAGGAAATTTTTTAAGATGGAGATCGGCAATTAGTCCCGGCAGTATAGTAGAAATTTCTGCTCAATCAGGATTTTAACCCTAACTTCCAAAAATCACCCTTCAAAGAATATAATGGACGATTGGGCAGCAAGTATTTTTTCTTTCTGGCAAAGAACAAATATCAAGTTGGAGAAAGGTGCTTCTAAGAATGAAATCGCCGCAACAGAGAAAGTGGTCGGCATCCGTTTTCCCATGGCATTTGTCGAGTTGTATTCATTAGCCAACGGATTTACGGATTCCGAAATGAATGAACATATGATTTCAATCTGGCCGCTTTCGAGAATTAAAGACGAGTATGCCGACAGCGACGATAAAAATTTTGTCGGATTTTGCGACTATCTCACAAGTTCTCATCACATTGGTTTTTCCAAGGACACGATGTACATCTTTAAAGATAAGGATGAATTTACACCGATGGCCTCTACTTTTGAAGAGGCCATTGAGCTGGTATCCACCGGTTCTGATATGATTTATTGATGGGATCCGCAGAACGACCTTTCATTGCAGGGAAAGACGGCGATAGTTTACGGGTTTCAGGCTACCTTTCGATAAGCCTCCGTCAAAACGGTGACAAATCTCCTTGTTTTCACCCCCACTCCCGTCTCACCTTTGCGGAGACAATCGATATTGAATTGTTGAAACAGAAAAAATAAATGATATGCGTGTTTTTATTACCGGCGCAACAGGATTTATTGGTTCCGCCATTGTTCAGGAACTCATGGACGCGGGTCACCAGGTGCTGGGACTCGCGCGGTCGGATGCCAGTGCAAAATGGCTGACCGGCATGGGCGCCACCGTGCATCGCGGAGATCTGGAGGACCTGGAGAGCCTGCGCAGTGGTGCGGCGAAATCAGACGGCGTCATTCACACGGGCTTTAACCATGATTTTTCAAAATTTGTCGCCAACTGCGAAGCAGACCGGAAAACGATTGAGGCCCTCGGATCCGCGCTGGCCGGCTCTGACCGGCGCCTGGTGATCACGTCAGCAACGGGACATAACAAATCCGGAAAGATCCGGACGGAAGATGATGCGCTGGTGCCCAGCACCGTCAATCCGCGGGGCGCGTCGGAAGAGGCCGGAGAAGCTTTGTCGGCTGCCGGCGTACAGGTCTCCGTGATGCGACTCCCACAGGTGCATGATCCGCTGAAGCAGGGACTGATCACTCCCATGATTGCCCTGGCACGTGAAAAAGGTATATCGGCATTTGTAGGAGACGGACTCAACCGCTGGCCTGCCGTGCACCGGTTGGATGCTGCGCGTTTGTACAGACTGGTTTTTGAGCAGGGCGCTGCGGGGGCACGATACAATGCCGTGGCGGAAGAAGCTGTGCCGGTTCTCAAGATCGCCGAATCCATCGGACGCGGGCTGAACATGCCGGTGGTCTCCCTGTCAACAGAAGAGGCCGCCAGACATTTCGGATGGCTTGCCTTTTTCCTTGGCGTAGATATGCCCGCTTCCAGTGCGCTGACACAGGAAAGGCTTGGATGGCGGCCAACGGGGCCCGGACTTATCTCCGATCTCGATCAGGCGAAATTTTAACTGACCGTACGGTCTGTTGTCATAACATATTTTTTAGTGTTGAGATTTTTTATCCAGCAGTGCCTCCAGTTTTTTCAGTTTGGACAACCAGAATCCGTCAAAATAGGTGATCCAATCCCTAAGTTCTTCGAAGCCGTTCTTTTTCAGGGTGCAATACCGTTCCCGGCCAATATCTTTTATAGAAATAAACCCTGCACCGTACAGCATTTTCACGTGCTTTGACACTGCTGGCCGGCTCATATCAAAATGCGATGCCAGGGTATTGATGGTCAGGCTGTCGGAAGAGAGCAGCATCAGCATTTTTCTTCTGCTTGGATCTCCAATTACCTGAAAAGCATCAAGCTTTTGGCTGGCCATGGGGGGCGGTGTTTAGGTGATCAATCATTTTCTGGACCTGTTTCAGCCAGCCGTCGTTCATGCCTGGGTAGAAATTCACGTGTTCTCCCTTGGAGAATCCACTGTGTTCCAGGAACAGATCTGTGCCCTTTTCGGTGGGTTTTAATTCCCATTCCACCAGCGTATCCAGGGTGATTTCTCCGGTACCCGGGCCGCCGGTCCAGGTATATGAAAGCTTTTTGTAAGGCTCCAAGGTCAATACTTTACAATAGCAGATACCGTTAAAGTCAAGGCTCGGAATCGGCTTTGTCGTGAATTGAAATTCAAAGCCGATAACAGGCTGAAAATTGTTCTTCATCAGCCATAACTCCATTAAATCCGACCGGGTGAGGTATTCCCAAACGACTGCCGGCGGATGCGGAAAAGAAAACTGGTGCTTGATCGTTTTTGTCATAATAGGTAACTTTATAGTTACCCAAATATATAGGTAACTTTTGAGTTACGCAAAATTAATTCGAAATCGTGGGATCCTTTAATACATGTCTTTCTTGGGCTATTCCCAACTGATAAGGAAAGACGGTGTTGACTGGAAATTTGAAATCCGGATAAAACGGGCTGTTGAAATCAATTCAACCCATTGGCCTTTTCCCGCGCATATTGGGTGTGACGGATGCGGCTCAATGTCTCCCGCGACACGCCCAGGTAAGAAGCAACCATATGCAGGGGCACACGCCGGAACACATCCGGGAAAGAGGTGATGAACGCCTGGTATTTTTCTTCTGCAGTGAAACTGATATTCATCAGTATACGATCCTGACTTGATTCTACGGTGCGTGAAATGAGGTTATCAGAATATTCTTTAAAAGCAGGAATAGCTGCAAATAGCTGTTCCATTTTTTCTTTTGACCAGCGAATGATTTCGGTGTCTTCCAGCGCATCGATGCTGAATTTCGACGGTAACTGCAGATTATAACTTTCGGGATCAAGCGTCCACTGATTTTCCGTCACGAAACGCATGATGTATTCTGATCCGTCGTCATTGGTGAGAAAGGTTCGGATCATTCCTTTGCACACAAAGGTTTTGTGCCTGCACACTTCCCCCGCCCGCAGGATCAACTGTCGGCGGCGCAGTTTTTCTGCGGAACCCAGGCTGCGCAGGAGCGCAAACTCCTGGTGGGTGAGTTCGATCTTGCTATGGATATATTCTTCGAAAAGTTCAAACATGAAGTAAGAAGCCTGTAAAGCAAAATTATTCAAAAAAAGTCACCTGACCGGTATCAAGATCATATCCGGCTCCGATGATCTTTATTTCACCGCGATCTTCCATTTCCCGTAAGATTTTACTCTTTGCCCTGATTTCACCCATGGCGAGTTTTACATTATTGATCGCAACCAGATTGACATAAGCCGGATTTTTGGATGACCTGACGCCATTGAAGTTTTTCGACATAAGAATCGCTGGCTGAATTTTGGCGAGCATGGCGGTGATATTTCCCATTTTTACCTCGTCGATCGCCGATTTTACCGCCCCGCAATACCGATGACCCATCACGACAATTAATTTCGCGCCCGCGACCTTACAGCCATACTCCATACTGCCCAGCATATCTTCACTGACACAATTTCCGGCCACCCGGCAAATGAATAGATCTCCGATGCCCTTATCGAACACATCTTCCACCGGCACGCGGCTGTCCATACAGGAAAGGATCACCGCTTTAGGAAACTGACCGGATACCGCATCTCTGACCAGGGATGAATGATCCCGGGCAGTGAGGTCGTTGGTCATGTATCGTTGATTCCCGGCTTTAAGACTCTCGATAATGGCATCTGGAGTCAATGCCATTTGCTGAGCTGCAGTTAAGACTTTTTCTTTCAGCGGTTTGGGCAATGCCTGTTTCTGCGTCGTATCGATGGATGTCGCCGTCACCGGTATCGGCGACGAAGCGCTGTGACAGGCCGTCATCATCAAAAAAATTGAAAGGATGGGTATACCCCATGAACACAATAAAAGCCGACTCTTTTTTTTTGTGGATATTCTCTTTATCATGGTTCAAAAATAAAGTGTCAGGTCTTCAACGTTTTCTGTCCTTTTTGGAGCATGATCAGCGCTTTAGCGGCTCTTGTCTTCCTGGTCTCTTCCTGTTTTGCAGACCCTATCCAGTCACAGTAACCCTGTTTGTAACTTTTGGACAGGGAATCAAAAAATGTTTTCGCCGCAGCATCTGTCAGGAGCAGATGGCTGAGCTCGGCAGGCATGCCTTCAATATGAACCCCTTTTGGCAGCATATCATTCGATTTAATGTTTGCAATCAGAAAATCCTGTCATGTTATATTCAATCGATTATAAATCAGTTACAATGTATAAAATTTTATCAACGAATTTCGTTTTACCGTAAAATGAATCCCACCAGCGGATATCGTCAAAATTCTTATGATTTGACAACCCTTTTTATTCATCAGGGAAAGATCATGGTAATTTCCGGACGCGCAGAAATGATATCCGTTTGGATAAAGGCAGCACCTGCCGCTTCTTTCACCGTATCCGTTGATCTGGTTGGCACGGATAGCAGTCGTTTTTGCATTGGATCAAAACCATCGATGTATCTGTTCAGTAAATCCAACGCCCGTCCGAAATGATTCGGCCCGCGATGTTGCGAAGTGTACAAATAGTCCACAGACAATCCGTCGGCACCGTGCCGGAGATCCAGTTGGACCCGCTGTATCTTGTGTTCCAGGATCATGAATGACTGCGCCTGCGGACTTTCCAGCAGGGCGTAATACCGGAAGATGGTGGGAAAATCAGGTGGCAGTTCCCAGTTGGTCCTTTTCTCCGGATCGCTCATCCAGGATTTTACGATGGCCAGATCGCTGATGATATTGAACAAACGTAAAGTGCACAGCTCCTCTCCCACGACTGACTGCATGAGTGGGTTGAGCGCGGTATGACCCGCGACCTGCGGTTGCAAAAGCTGAGACAAGGGTTGCATGCGTAACTGCAATTTCTGATTTCCCGTAAAGAAAAACTTCTACTTTTAATCGAAATATCGGTTTGCCAGCCTCATGCATTTT
>CAZZYD010000085.1:0-13301 GCA_964658175.1 uncultured Puia sp.
AGTTTGTAGTTGTGCCTGATCACATCCCAGTATTCCTTTCCATAGGCAACCAGGATCTCTCCGCCAGCCGGAATTTCGCGCAGTGATTCTATATACACTTTTAATCCTTCGCTCACATATTCCGAATTATTGCGGATGCCGGTGGTTCGGCTGAGGCCGCGGGCATCATTGGCGTAACGTCCGAAATCCTTTATATTTTTTGACGCGTCGATCACATTTTTCCGGTTGATATAATAGATATATCCGTTCGTGCCTTCCTTGTGATTGACATCTTTCCAGGTCGTCATCTTCCCCTTATACTCCACGATCCGGGTTCCTTTGGGAATTTTTTTTTTGGTGAATAGTCCTTTGCCTGAATCGGGAATCGAAGATTTTTTTATAAAGAGATTTTTTTCTTCCAGCGCCATGAATACTTTTTGTGCAGGTTTCCTTTCGGTCATGCTTATTTTTGAAAAAATCGTACGTAATCCACAAACATCCGTTGTGGAAAAACAGTACTGTCATCGGGTGGTCCCGGCCAGTCGCCACCGACAGCCACATTGAATATTAAAAAGAACGGATCATTGAAGGGATATACGCCTTGCGTAGACTGATCGGTGATCGATACATAGGGCTGGTCATCTACCAGCAGCTGCATTTTATTTTGCTCCCAGATCAGGCTGAACACATGAAATTTCTTTGAAAAATCAGTTGTCGCGTTCCATACATTATTGATCGTGCCCTCCTGACCGTTGGCTTGTTTCCAGTGATACGAACCGACGACCTGCATCGGATTTTTTCCAATCAGTTCCATGATATCGATTTCCCCGCAGGCGGGCCAGGGCACCGTGTTGATATTCGAGCCCAGCATCCAGAGCGCCGGCCACATCCCCGGCGACACCGGTAATTTTGCCCGCATATCGATCCTGCCATACTGCAGCATCCGTTTGCCCTGCGTCGTTATCCGGGCGGAAGTATAGGCGCTTCCATCGAGGTTTTCCTTGCGGGCCTCGATGATCAGGTTACCGTTCGATTCAAAAACATTCTGGGGGCGGCCGGTATAATTTTCAAGTTCATGATTGCCCCAGCCATTGTTGCCGGTTTCAAAATTCCAGTTCTGTGTGTTGACCACCGCGTCGTTGAACTCGTCGCTCCAGGCCAGGTGATAGCCCGGATAACTGGCGGCGGACCAATAACCGGAGGTATCCGTGGCAAGGAAACTGTTATCGGTATTGACGATGGTCGCTGTAACGCTGGCGGCCGAAAGCGTGACGCCGACCGGATGGCTGAACTGCAAAGAAAACTGTTGGTCTGCCTGACGAAGGCTGTCGCCACTTACCTGTATATCGATTGAATCTGTTTGTGACCCTGAGGTGAAAACCAGCGTACCGGTTCTGGCCGTAAAATCCCTCCCGGCAAGGGCCGTTCCATTCACCGTCGTGAAATCCACCTGCGCGGAGGCAGCTGTTTTTTTACTGAGGGTGATATAAAAACGAAATGCGGATGGCCCGTGCTGGCGCGACTGACGGATGGCGGCGGACTGCAATGCCGGCAGGTCGCTGCCGGGATGGTCCGCGCTGCGGGAACAGGCGGCGTCAATCGTCGCAAAAAAAATCAGGAGCAGGGCAATCGTTGTTTTCATAGCTGCATTCTTTTACACCCGCATGAAATCCGGTTGCCAGTGTTTTATCTGTTTTTTTATTTCGTTCGGAGGAAGTTTTTCGTCGATGGCTTTCTGCAGCAGTCCCGGCAGCTGATCATCTGAGCTGAAACGAAGCGCCGCGAGTTGGGCAAAACTAAGCCTGTCTTCCATTCGTTCCAGTCTTTGCTGGGTAAGCACATAATAGCGAAACCGCATTTCGAGGCGAACGATGCGGTTCTGGTTACCCAACGCATAATGCTGCCGCAGCATGAAGGAAACCCAGATGATGAGAATGGCCAGACCGATCACCGCGATCCAAAGGGCCTGCTGGTCGGGATGCTGCCGCTCCTGCCTGTATGCCCAGCCGATAAAAATCATCGCCGCCGGGTAGAACACGAAATGATGCGGTACGTAATACCGTATATGGTTTGCGAAATTTTGTGCTGGCATAAGATATATTGACCCACGGTTTATTTTTGTTCGGTGGGGCGAACGATGAAACGCAGGGACTGATCCTTGGTAAGATACGCTACGGACCAGTTATAAAGTGTCTTCAGGCGGTTTCGGTAATTGATCAGGGACATCACATGGATGAATAGCCACATCAGCAGCGCGATAAAACCCTGGAAATGCCATTTGGGAAATGCGAGGTCGGCTTCCGCGCGGTTGCGTCCAATGATGGCCATCGTTCCCTTGTCGACATATTTAAAGGGCTTGACGGCAGCGCCGGAGATCAGCGCTTTGAAATACTTACCCAGGTGCTTCCCCTGCTGAATGGCTACCTGCGCTACCTGCGGATGACCATTGGGAAATGCCGGATCGGTATTTTGTATGCAGGTGTCGCCGATCGCAAATACGTTCGGAGTACCGGCCACCAGGTTATTGCTGTCTACGATCATGCGCTTGCCGCGGCCAAAACTCGTGGCCGGGATACCTTCATAAATTTTTGCGGTGATGCCCGCGGCCCAGATCAGGGTCTTCGTTTCGATGAATTCACCGTCGTCGAAGATCACCCGGTCGTCCACGAAATCTTTGACATGGGTATTCAGTTTGATCTTCACGCCCATCTTCTTGAGCGAACGCAGCGTGTCTTCCTGCGATTTTTTACTCATCGGTGAAAGCAGGGCATCCCCGCCATCCACGAGCCAGATATCCGCACCAAATCCGCGAAGCTCGGGATAATCTTTGCGGAGACTGAATTTTCTCAATTCGGCAAACATGCCGGATACTTCAACACCCGTGGGACCACCGCCGGCCACAACCAGGGTAAGTAATTTTTTCTTCTCGGCAATATCGGTGGTGATCACCGCCTGTTCCAGGCGCTGCAGGATCATGTTGCGCATCTCCAGCGCATCGCTGACGGTCTTCATCGGGATGGCGTGCTTTTTCACATTCTCCATACCGAAATAATTCGTTTCGGCCCCGGAAGCAAAAATGAGGAAATCGTAGGAAAGCGAGCCGTTGTTGAGTTCGCAGGTGCTGGCAGACACATCCACTTTGCGCAATTCGCCCAGCCGGAAACTGATGTTTTTATATTTACGGAATAGTTTGCGGAAAGGATAACTGATGCTGGAGGTTTCAAGAAATCCGGTCGCTACCTGGTAGATGAGCGGTGGAAAGAAATTATAATTGTTCTTATCGACGACGACGATGGAAAAATCCGGATTGTTCTTTAACTGGAGGGCCAGATTGATACCGGCGAATCCACCGCCGATGATGACCAATTTTTTGGGATCCATACCCTAAAATTACACCCTTCTGCCCAGATTAAGGTCTTCTGCCGAGTTCTTTCATTATGCGGAAATGGGAGGCGACGGCTGCCCGCATCGTGGGAAATTCATTGTAGTGGATATTGTATTCGGCACAGGTGGTTTTGACAATATTCGATATCTGCGGATAGTGGATATGACTCACTTTCGGAAAGAGATGGTGTTCAATCTGAAAATTCAATCCGCCGACAAACCAGTTGATGAAATGGTTTCGCGGTGCGAAGTTGGCGGTTGTTTTCACCTGATGGATCGCCCATTCTTCTTCTATCTTCTGCGGACTGTTTTCCTTTACTTCGATAAAACCGGCGTCTTCCACCACGTGCGCCAGCTGGAAAACGATGCTCAGCGTGAGACCAAGCGCTACATGCATGCAAAGGAAACCGACCAGCCAGGGCCCCGTTCCCACCGCGTAAATGGGAATGGCGATATAAAACAATACATACAGCAGTTTGCTGGCCCAGAAGATCACGTGTTCCTTGGTATTCATTTTCTGCAGGTCCGTATGAAAAATTTTGCGGCTGAAATATTTGTTGAAATCCATGATAAAAACCCAGGCGATGGAAGAGATCGCATACAGGAATACCACGTAAAAATGCTGGAAGCGGTGCGCCTTCACCCATTTCTGGGAACTGCAGTGCCGCATCAGCGGACTCTTCGCAATGTCATCATCGATGCCGTCCACGTTGGTATACGTATGATGGATGATATTGTGCTTCATCTTCCAGATAAAGGCATTGCCGCCAAGCGAGTTCAGGGACAGGCCCATCAGGTCGTTCAGCCAGGGTCGCTGGGAATAACTGCCGTGACAGGCGTCGTGCATGATATTGAACCCGATACTGGAGAGCGCGAAACCCATCGTAAAACAAAGAAAAACGGCCAGCGCAGCGGGTATATGGGCAGGATAAAAAGCCAGCAATGAAACGTAGATGCCGATGACCAGGGGAATCAGGATGGCTGATTTGGAATACAGGCGCCAGTTGCCGGTTTTTTTGATCCCTTTAGCAGAAAAATATTTCTCTACTTCACTCTTTAAAGTCTGGTGAAAAGAATTGCTTTTATTGGTGAATGTGACTTTATACATACTGGTCTGGGTATTGGCAAAATGATGGCGGAAAGGTATAGCTATTTAACGAATGAATAACCCGTTTAAGTGTGAAGGATCTGATAATTTCCCGGTTATCTATGACGGAAATTTGCCCTGGAATGTGGCGGGCGGATTCAGGTAAACTCAGAGTACGATCCCGTATGCAAAAAAACAGAGTCCGCCGGCTGAAATGCCGAGGGCGATCAGCCACAGCAGCCGCTTTTTGGTGAGGATGGCGATGGCTGAAATGGCAATGGAGATTTGAAAGAAGGTAACCGATTTGGCCAGCACACCATGGTGGGCCAGGTGCCTATGGGAAGCATCTTCTTCCTCCTCCGCCTGCTTCATGATCTCGGCCTGCTCTTTTTTATATTTTTCGATGCTTTCTGCTTTTTCCGGGTTGGCAGAAAGGGCCTGTATTTCTGCCTTGATGCCTTTTGCCTGGTAAAAAGCCCAGTGGTCGGAGGCGCGGATCTGTTCGATCACCGCTTCGTCCGAATGACTGCCCGCGAGCAGGCTTGCCATGGCGGCGAGCACGGCCATCAGGGCGGTGGATATGGCGATATACATGGATCCTTTGCGATCGTGCTTTTCGATCGCCTCTTCCACCCCCTCTTCGATCGTTTCCTGCAGGTGTTCCGTTGGCACTTCGATCTCTTCCATAGTGGGTTACCCGAATGGTATATTTATCGTAAAATGTTGTCGATTTTATCGGTCTCCTCTTTGCTGAAATGCGTATTTTTTATGCAGGCAAGCGAGTCGGTCAACTGCGCCGGTTTACTGACACCGATCAGCACCGAAGTGATCGCGGGATCTCTCAACACCCAGGCCAGCGCCATCTGCGCCATGCTTTGTCCGCGCTGCTGTGCGATCTCATTGAGTTTGCGTACCCGCGCGATATTGTCTTCCGAAATCTGATTTTCCTCGATTGCCCCGTTGCCCCGGTGACTGGCAGCACGTGAATCTTCAGGAATGCCATGCAGGTATTTATTGGTGAGCAGTCCCTGGGCAAGCGGAGAAAAAGGAATGCATCCCACACCTTCCTTTTTGAGCAGGTCCACCAGTCCGTTTTCTATCCACCGCTCGAACATGGAATATTTTGGCTGATGGATAAGACAGGGTGTACCGAGTGATTTGAGGATCGCGAAAGCCCGTGCGGCTTCTGCCGGCTGATAACTTGAAATGCCCACGTAGAGGGCTTTTCCCTGCCGTACGATCAGATCCAGCGCGCCCATCGTTTCTTCCAGCGGCGTATCCGGGTCGGGCCGGTGATGATAAAAAATATCGACGTAATCGAGGCCCATCCGGCGGAGGCTCTGGTCCAGACTGGCCACGAGGTATTTCTTTGAACCGAGATCGCCGTATGGTCCGGGCCACATGCCCCAGCCTGCCTTGGTGGAGATCACGAGTTCATCGCGGTAAGATGCAAAATCCTGTTTGAAAATCGTTCCGAAATTTTCTTCTGCCGAGCCAGCCGGCGGACCATAATTATTCGCGAGATCGAAATGGGTGATGCCGGAGTCAAATGCCAGTCGCAGGATGCTCCGTGCATTTTCCAGGATATCGATATGGCCGAAATTATGCCAGAGTCCGAGCGACACGGCGGGCAGTTTAAGACCGCTGTTTCCGCAGCGCCGGTATTCCATCTTACTATATCTTTCCGGGTCAGGTGTATATTGCATATATATAAATTATAGCTAAGGTAAGCTGAAATAAACTGCACCTGAATGCAAAAAAGCGGGAACTTTGCATCCTTAACATTCACTTTGAAATTCTACAGATCATGAAAGCAAGCATTGGCATTAGCGAAAAACATTCCCAGGCTACGGCGGAAATCCTGAACCGCCTCCTGGCTGACGAACAGGTTTTGTACGCAAAGACAAGGAACTATCACTGGAACATTGAAGGAGATAATTTTATTGAGTTGCATAAATTTTATGAGGCCCAGTACACTGAATTGGCAGAGGCCATTGATGAAGTGGCCGAACGCATCCGCAAAATCGGTCATTTCGCTACCGGCCGGCTGAAGGATTTTCTGGCGCTGACCAACCTCGAAGAACAGGATTACAGCAACGAACAGCATGCGCAGATAAAAAATCTGCTGGACGATCACGAAACCATCTCCCGCGAAGTGCGTGGAAAGATCGACACCATCAGCAACGAATACAAGGATCTTGGTACCGCAGACTTCCTCACCGGCCTGCTCAAACAACACGAGCAATGGGCCTGGATGCTCCGCGCCCACCTGAAATAAAAACTAAGTCCCGCAAATAGGCAGATAAAAACTTGCGGGACTAATTTTTTATCATTTACTTTGTATTTCAAAGCACTTTAAAATGGATAGCCCAGTACAGAATCTTGAGACCCTCAAAGACATCCGCCGGATGATGGAACGGAGCAGCCGGTTTATCAGTCTCAGCGGCTGGAGTGGCGTAGCGGCGGGTGTATGTGCGCTGGCGGGCGCGGGCATTGCAGACGGCATGATCGACGGATACCGGGGACGCGGTCTGTCAGATACCCTCGATTTCCGGATCGACCGACTCGACGTGCACGATATATCGGTGGTACATGGAAGGCTTTCCGGCATCGACCAGAAACTCCTGGTGCTGGCAGGGATCGTGTTCGTGTCGGCCTGCCTCTCAGCTTTCTTTTTCACTTATCTCCGCAGTAAGAAAGAAGGGATGCCCCTGTGGGGAACCAGTTCAAAACGACTTCTCTGGAATACGCTTTTCCCGATCGCCATCGGCGGCCTGGTGATCCTCCGGATGCTGGAACGCGGTGAGCAGATCCTGATCTCGCCACTTTGTTTGATTTTTTACGGGCTTGCCCTGATCAACGGCAGCAGATATACGCTGGGAGAAATAAAATGGCTGGGTTACCTGGAAATAGGGCTCGGGGTCATCAACCTCTGGACGCCGGGCAACGGTCTGATCTTCTGGGCCATTGGATTCGGCGTTTTGCACATCCTGTACGGCATGCTGATGTGGTGGAAATACGAACGAACATGAAGAACCCGATCGAACAACTGAATAAAATTTTCGACAGCCGGATCCGCCTGGGCATCATGAGCGCCCTGATGGTGAACGAGGCCATTAATTTCAATGACCTCAAGGAACTGATCCAGGTGACCGACGGCAACCTCGCCAGCCATCTGAAAACCCTGGAGGAGAGCGCTTACCTGAAAGTGCAGAAAGGATTCGTGGGCAGAAAAACCAATACCACCTACGTGGTTACCAAGGCCGGCGAAAAAGCCTTCAAATCACACCTGGATGCATTGGAAAAAATGATCCGGTCGCTCGACTGATTTTTTTGTTCAATCACTTTGAAAAACAAAGCAGTTTATAAAAAATGAAACCACGTACAATCTATTCATTGCCCCGCGCCTTCCGCAATGCTTTTGCCGGACTGCTTTATTTTTTCCGGCAAGAACGCAATGGGCGGATCCAGGCAGGGATCGCCGCGCTGACCCTCGCTGCCGGATTTTATTTCCACATCACACCGGTACAATGGATGGCGATCGGCGGCTGTATCGGGATCGTCCTGTCGGCAGAGATGCTGAACAGTGCCCTTGAAAAACTCTGCGACCTGGTGGAGCCCGGTGTGCATCCGCAAATAAAAATCATCAAGGATCTTTCGGCGGCAGCCGTATTGTGGCTCTCCATCGCGAGCGCCATCCTCGGCCTCGCTATTTTTCTTCCTAAAATCTGGACACTGATATGAACACTACCATTTCCCGTATGGAAAAAATGCTCCTGCTGTCCATCGGATTTACCGGCCTCCTTTTGCTGACGCGCATCCTGTATACCGGTGAACGCGCTTACGGATTCTATTGCTGGAATACGTTCCTGGCCATGATCCCCATGCTCTTCAGCCGCCTGCTGTATGCAGAACCGGCCATCCGGCGACGGTCGGTGTTCCTGATCGGCGGATGGCTGATTTTTTTTCCAAACGCTCCCTATATCATCACGGATCTCTTTCATTTCAGTGTAAGGTCCGGCGCGCTCGGGTGGTTTGATATCCTGCTGGTAATTTCCGCCTCCTGGAACGGGCTGGCGCTGGGCATGCTCTCCCTGCTGCAGGTAGAACAGTTCCTGCTGAACCACCTGCCAAAAAAATGGGTGGCCTTCAGCAGTGCGATATTCATTCTGCTTTGCGGATACGGGGTTTATCTCGGCAGGTATATGCGATTTAACAGCTGGGATATCCTGCGGCATCCGCATAAATTGGTTGCTTCGATGGTTCATTCCGTCATTCACCCGGTGGACAATAGCAGCCTCTGGGTATTCACCGGACTGTTCAGCGGATTGTTCGGGATTATTTTTTTTACATTGAAAAGTGCGAAGGAGTTTTCGCGCGATGAAGTAACGGATGCGGCACGGCGCAACGAATCATTTTAAGAAAAAAACTCCTACCCTTCCGAGTGCTGAGTTGATTTACGGCACACTTCATTCCTGATTTATTCAATAGCCTTCAGCGGTTCGGCCGGTGTGAGTCCGTGCCGGGTGGGAAGCCGGAACCATTCATGCGCGAAGGGTTTGAGCATTTCATTGGAAATCGAAGGTCCCCAGCTGCCGGCTTTATAAAAATGCAATTTTTTTGAAGGGAATTTTCGCCAGGCATCCACGATGGGCATCACAACTTTCCAGGCGGCTTCCACCTGATCGGCGCGCATGAAGAGCGTAGCGTCTCCCTGCAGCACATCGAGCAAGAGCGCTTCGTAGGCTTCCGGCAGCGACTGCGTATAGGCTTCCTGGTAAGTGAAATCCATATCCACCGCCTGCAGTTTCATATCCAGTCCGGGCACTTTGCTTTCAAACAGCAGGCTGATCTCCAGTTCCGGCTGTATGCTGATGATAAGCCGGTTTGGTACGATATCGTCTTTGAAAATTTTGTGTGGCGATTCTTTAAACTGGATGACGATCACCGAAGACTGCCGCTTCATCGACTTTCCGGTGCGCAGATAAAAGGGAACACCCTTCCAGCGGTCGTTGTCGATAAAAAGTTTGGCAGCGACAAAAGTCTCGGTAGTGGATTTTTTTGCCACCTGGTCTTCCAGCCGGTAGGAAGGCACGGGCTGGTGATTTACTTCGCCGGCGGTATACTGTCCACGGATCACATCTTTAAAAACCGATTCGATAGTGAAGGGCCGAACGCTTTTCATCACATTGGTCTTGGCATCTCGGATAAGTTCCGCGTCATATTCTTTCGGACATTCCATCGCCGTGATGCAAAGCAGCTGCAGCAGGTGGTTCTGGATCATATCGCGAAGCGCACCGGCGCTGTCATAATATCCACCACGCTTGCCGACGCCGACCTGTTCGGCCACACTGATCTGTACATGATCAATGTATTTGCGGTTCCAGAGCGGCTCAAAAACATAATTCGCAAAACGGAATGCCATGATGTTCTGCACGGTCTCTTTGCCGAGGTAGTGATCGATGCGGTAGATCTGTTTTTCCGAGAAACGGTCTTTGAGGTAGCGGTTGAGTTTTTTTGCGGTATTCAGGTCCGTGCCAAATGGTTTCTCTACCACGATGCGGTCGCGTGCAACCTGCGTGCACATCTTCTGCTTTGCGAGTTTCTCCGCGATCACTTCGATAAAACGCGGGGCAATGGCAAAGTAAAACATCCGCGTGCCGCGTTCTGTATTTTTCTTGTCAAATGCATCCAGCTTTTCTTTCAGCGCAACAAAGGTTTCATTCTTCATGAAATCCCCCTGCAAATAAAAAATGCGGTTCGCAAAGGCAGCCCACACCTTATCATCGGCTTTTCCTGCACGACTGAATTCATTGACGCCCGAAAGCAATTCTTCGCGGAAAACTTCATCCTTATCCGGCAGATAGTCCACACAATAGATGGCAAAATTGGCGGGCAGGTGCTGATCCGTATATAGATTATACAATGCAGGAATCAGTTTGCGGCGGGTAAGGTCTCCTTTAGCGCCAAAAATGACGATCGCTGCCGGATATGTTTTCTTTGATTTCATGATAAACGATTCATATTTCCTTTCTACCAAACGTATTCATTGTCCATTTTGTTGACATCGGGGATATACAAACTCCCCAATTTCATCTTCACCCCTTTTTCTTTCGTCGGAATATCCAGTACGACCGTCCGGTTGCCCCGTTCCCAGCACGACACGTCGCGGTGAATGGTCTGCTGTTTTCCTGAGGCATAGTCAATCCGCAGATCGATGGGCACCGGTTTTGTGCCGATACTTTCAATCAGCACCCGGTATCCGCTGGCCGTCTTGCTTACATCACGGATCGACAGGTCTGGAAAGCCGCTGTCATAAAACCAGCGCTTCCAGAACCAGTCCATATTTTTTCCTGCGCCGGCATTCATCGCCTGAAAAAAATCCGGCGGTGTCGGATGTTTGCCATGCCAATGCTCGATATAAAAATGCAAGGCCCGAAAAAAAACGGTATTGCCCAGCATATCCTTTACATAAAGATAACCCAGTCCCGGCTTTACATAGGAATCGAGGAAAAAAGAACCTCCCGATAAATGATTGGTGAGTGTTACAATCGGATCGTCGTCTTCCTTGCCCGCCGCACGTTCATAGGGCGCCATGCCATATCCGTCTTCGATGGAGGAATCGATCATCGGTGACAACAGCCACTCACCGATCGTGGCCCAGCCTTCATCCATCCATCCGTATTTCGTTTCGTTGATGCCCATATAAAACGGGAACATGGTGTGAAAAATCTCGTGGTCGGTCAGTTCGATCGCGTCGGCAGGATTGTCCAGCGCCACATCATTGACCATCATGGGATATTCCATCTGACCCAGTCCGTCAAACACCGTTTCATGTGCATAGGGGTAAGGCCATTTTGGAAAACGGTAGCTCATGAAATCAACGGTTTTCCTGGCGTAAGCGGCGACGGCTTCAAAGTCTTTGTGTGCCGGATTGTAGGCAGCGTCCACCCTTGTTCTTCTTTTGGTGTTTTTATCCACTTCGAGGCTGGAGGATTTCCAGCAGTAGTGATCGCTCAGCGCAAATACAAAATCGGTGACATCGGCCGCTTCGAATTTCCAGGTATTCTGCGGATTTTTTTTTGTGATGTCATTTCTTTTAAGATCCCCCGGCCCGATCACATCCACGATGCTGTTTGTTTTTTCTGCCAGGGCGATGCGGTCGATATATTTTTTTTCCAGCACGTCGCCGGGATTTTTGAGGTCGCCGGTTGCCCACACCACATACTGCGGAGGCACGGTGATGGACACAGAAAAATGGCAGAAATCATTGTAAAATTCAGGATCACCGGTGTACGGAATGCGGTTCCAGCCATCGATGTCATCATATACGGCGATCCTTGGAAAAAAGTAGGGAATAAAAAAAGAGGAACTGTCCACCTGGCCGCCGCGCACATGAGATCCTTTATTCAGCGGAAATGAAAAGCGGAGAGAAACCTGTACGCTGTCGTGCGGTTTCACCGGATCAACTGAAACAATCAGGTTGGTACCTGTGGCGGGTTTGAAAGCCGGAGATTTTGCACCCACCACGAGATCGGTGAGCAGCACGCCGTCGGTCAGGTCTTCCGGAGACAGCGCCTGATCCCGCCTTGCGCCGCGCTGGTACATATTGGGATATAGTTTAAAATGCAGTTCGTCCAGGGTATCCGGACTGTTATTATAATACATTATTTTCTCGGTGCCGCTGACCACCCGGGTGGCGGGATCGAAATGTACATCGATGGCATAAGCCGCGCCATTCTGCCAGTACCGCGCGCCCGGCACGCCCTGCAGCGTACGCGAACCCGCTTTTACGGCTTCCGTTGTGTTCCCCGGCAGGTACAGCGCCGTCTGAGCAAAGGCCTGCAAAGAAAATAAAACCGCGAATACACAGGCCAACGGTAAATGCTTCATTCTCAAATCTACTATGTTTTCGCTATTTTCAGGTTATCAATCGACGATCATGAAAAATTCGAACAGAAGAAAATTCATCGGCGGAGCAGCTGGTGCCGCAGCGATGTTTGCCGGAGCTCCCGTACTCGCCAATACGGTGATCAGGACCGATCCTTCCCTGCCACTCGTTCACCATGTATTCTTCTGGCTGAAAAATCCGGCATCGGTCGCAGACCGCGATAAACTGGTGGAAGGAGTGAAGACACTTTCCAAAATAGAAACGGTGCACGCCTTACGGGTAGGTGTAGTCGCTGCCACCGAAAAAAGACCGGTCGTGGATACCAGCTGGCAGGTTTCGGAACTGATTTTTTTTACGGATCTCGCCGGCCAGGCAACCTACCAGACGCACCCGGTTCACCTGGATTTCATAAAAAACTATGGTCACCTCTGGGAGAAAGTAATTGTATATGATGCCATGGACGCTTAAATATCCTTATGCTGCCGAAAACGAATTATCTCGCGAACCTCACGCCTTTGCGCGGGATCGCCGCCCTGCTGGTTGCGACATTTCATTTTGAAATGGCGATTGCACGGTTCGTGCCGGCAAACGTTACGATGTTTTTCGAAAAGAGCTACCTGATGGTAGACCTGTTCTTTATCATGAGCGGATTTATCATTTACCACGTCTATCATGATTATTTTAAAGAAAGAATCAGCACCGCGCATTTCAAAACATTTTTGATCGCGCGCTTTGCGCGGATTTACCCCCTGCATATTTTTTCACTGTTGCTGCTCGTATTGCTGGTCGTTTCTTTTGCCCCCGCAGGCACCTGGCCAAATCCGATGGAGACGACCGCCGCCATTCCCACCAATATATTTTTACTCCAGTCATTTTATATCCACCGGATCTATACCTGGAACATTCCGTCCTGGAGCATCAGCGCCGAATGGTGGGCCTATCTCCTCTTTCCGTTGATCG
>CAZZYD010000086.1:0-13200 GCA_964658175.1 uncultured Puia sp.
GATGGCATCACGGCCGTATCCAACAACCTCCGCGAACAGACTTTTGAAATTTTCGATATCAAAAAAGAGATCCAGGTGATCTACAATTTTGTGGATGTACACCGTTTTCAGAAGAAACCCATTGATGCCTTCCGCAAAGTGATCGCACCCGGCGGAGAACGCATCCTGGTGCACGCATCGAATTTCCGGAAGATCAAAAGAGTACAGGACATCGTACGCGTGTTCGCCAAAGTGTTTGAGAAAATCCCTTCGAAACTATTGTTTGTCGGAGACGGACCCGAACGCTCGGGGGCGGAAAACCTGAGCCGCGAGCTGGGTCTTTACGATGAAATCCGATTTGTGGGCAAACAGGAACAGATGGAAGAGATCCTTGCCGTGGCAGATCTCTTTTTACTGCCCTCCGAATATGAAAGTTTTGGTCTGGCTGCGCTCGAAGCCATGGCGGCCGGCGTGCCGCTGATCTCCAGCGATGCGGGTGGTTTGCCGGAGATCAATATCAATGGGAAAACAGGTTATATGAGCAAGGTTGGCGACATCGACGACATGAGCAAAAATGCCATCCATATCCTGTCCGATGATGAAACCTTACGGGAGTTTAAAAAGAACGCCGCGGAGAATGCGCTGAAATTCGATATCCATAACATCGTACCCCAGTACGAAGCGCTGTACAATCATTTCCTTAACCAGCGTTCCGGATCGAAGTTGTGATCCTTGTCGTCGGAGAGCACAAATTCAAGCTGTCCGATGTCACCGACTTTTCCAATCACCTGACCCATCTTTACTTCCTGGCCCTTCGAGACATTTACTGACGACAGGTTGCTGTAGGTAGTGAAATATTTACCGTGCCGGATCATGACGGCATTTACATCTCCAACAAAAATCACCGCTTGAACGATGCCGTTAAAGACCGCCTTGACGGTGGATCCACTGGGTGTTTCGATGGTGATGCCCTGATTATCGTGTATAACACCTTTTACATATTCGTGCCTTCCAAACCCCATGGCCACATTACCTGATTCTACTGGCCAGGGAAGATGATGTTGTGATTTCTCAAAATTATCGCTCATCGCAACGTCCGTCGTCGACGGAAAATTAGTGCTCGGTCTTGCGGTTCTGACTGCCTCCGGTTTTGCTGTTGTGGAAGATGAGTTAGTGGACGATGTGGGATTGCTATTCGTTACTTCCGGTTTTGCTGCCGGTATATTGGCAGCCGCATCGGCCGCGGCTTTTTTCCTTGATTCACGAATGGCTTCATCCCTTGCACGTCGAATGGCGGCCGCGATGGCATTCCCCAGCTTCTGATCCTGTTTCTGTTTCAGCGACATCGTCTTTTTCAATTCTTTCTCCTGCGACTGCAACTTATTTACGACCACATCTTTCTCCTGTTTCTCCACTTCCAGCACCTGCCTTTCCTTATTTTGCTTTGCCAGCACATCGTCCTTTTCCTCGCGTTTCAGTTTCAGTCCGTCGATTTTATTCTGCAGCAACACCTGGGTCTTCGTAATATTTTCAGCTCTTTCCTCGCGGTACCGCCGGTAAGATTTCAGGTAGGCCACGCGTTTCACCGCGTCATTAAAACTCGTAGCGGCAAAAATGAAATTGAGGAAATCATAATTACTCCTGTTCTCATAGGCATAGACCACACTTTCCGCATACTGCTTGCGCAGGGTGTCCAGTTCTTTTTTCAGTTTGATGATTTCCTGCCAGGACGTATTCATGTCCGTCTGGATGAAATTGATCTGTGCGTTGATATTGGAGATGGCCGCCTGGCGGAGTCGAAGCCTTTTCTGGAGCAGGGCCAGCTGACCAAGGGTTTCTTTCTTGTTCCTTTTGGTCTGGTCGAGGGAATGTTTTACATCGTCTATCTCTTTCTGGATGGAGGCCCGTTCTTTTTCCAGATCGTTGCGGTTCTGGGTGGCAGGCTGCGCATGGGCAACCCCCATTGCCATCATTCCAATAAAAATTGCGATAAAATATTTATGCATCCGCGTATTCCGATTACGGTTGAAAGTTACAGTATAACGATTATTTGCGTTTATAATTTTTCGGAATGCTGAATGGAAAGCTTAAATCTTCGTTAAAGGAATACTGTTTAAATGCCAGCTCGATATCCAGCTTCGCTTTTTCCGCCACCGAAATCTTGCGGTAGGTGGAGAACTGGATGGTATCCTTCCGCTCGTAATCCCGGTATGTGACGTCGCATGACCTTGCCCGCATCACATCGATGTCATCCAACTTGCTATGGCGTATACTGAGATCCTCTGCATTCAGCGTCAGGTAATTTTTAAACACTTTACCGACGCTCAGGATGGTCACGCCATTCTCGATTTTCTGATAAAACGCAATATTGCTGTCGAGATAAATCGCATTGCCGAGGATCAGGTCCTGCAGTGTTTTAAAATCGAAGGGCAGGTGCGATAATTCCTGCAGGGCGCTCACGGAACGCAGTTGCACCACCTTATCCAGCTTATTGACAATTTTGACGCTGTCGGGGGTGACCTCTACCCGAAACGCTTCTATGCCCAGCAGGGCGTTGACGGAAATCCAGATGATCTTGTCTTTCTGCATCCGGATAAAAGCATTGAATTCGTAATTTTTACCATCACTGCCTTCATAGTTCACTTTGACCTTGGCCGAAAACGTTTTGAAGTCAATGTGATGAGACACCAATTTGCTATAGATCTGATGGATATACAGCAGGGAATCAGCCTTCGGGTCGTCGGTGGCTGCTACGGCAGGCAGTGGAAGGGCAATGCTGTCTTTCTTGTTGTTGATCGCGTGTGTGATCTTTTTCGCTGAACGGCAACCCGCGCCGGCAATCACTGCACCTGCCAGCAAAAAGGAAAAAAATCGTTTGTATATATCCATGATGATCGTCGTCGGCTTTTAAACGGCCTTATTTTCCGGTATGTCCGAAACCACCTTGATTGCGGTGTGTTGCCCCGATGGTTTCTACGGCTACCCATTCAACCCTTTTAACTTTCGCCACCACCATCTGGGCAATGCGGTCTCCGGGTTTTATGGTCTGTTCTTCCCCGGATAAATTGATGAGTATCACTTTCACCTCGCCCCGGTAATCTGCGTCTATCGTTCCGGGTGAGTTGAGGCAGGTGAGCCCCTGTTTGATGGCCAGCCCGCTGCGCGGTCTTACCTGTGCTTCAAATCCCTCCGGCAACTCGATAAATATACCTGTTGGTA
The DNA here is from genome assembly GCA_964658175.1 of uncultured Puia sp. Taxonomy (GTDB): domain Bacteria; phylum Bacteroidota; class Bacteroidia; order Chitinophagales; family Chitinophagaceae; genus Puia. Next base: position 3,199 of record CAZZYD010000086.1, read on the forward strand.
TCAATTGCCGTTCCAGCGATCGGAGTACGATAGGTTCAGTGGTATTTGCGCGGAGATCCATGCCGGCGGCGCCCGCGGTAGCATAAGCCGGTAATTCGGGAAAAGCCGATTTATTGATGATCTTAACCGGTAACGTTTTCATGGCCGCAAAGGTAGTCAATCAGCCTTCTTAACCAACACCGTGGCATAGGCGACCAGTCCTTCCTCGCGCCCGATAAATCCGAGCTTTTCGGCTGTGGTGGCTTTGATGGAAATATTTTCTGTGGACGTTTTCAGGATGCCGGCGATCACGCGGGTCATCTCCGCTGTGTAAGCCTTCACCTTGGGTTTTTCCAGACAAAGTGTTGAATCGATATTGACGACTTCATATTTCCTTTCACGGAGCAGCCCAAAAGTTCTGGCCAGGAGGATCTTGCTGTCGATGTCTTTATAGGCCGCATCCGTATCCGGAAAATGCATGCCGATATCTCCCATAGCAAGGGCGCCAAGCAGGGCATCGCAGATGGCGTGCAGCAATACATCCGCGTCGCTGTGACCGACGGCTCCTTTTTCATGCGGAATATTTACCCCACCGAGCCATAATTTCCGGCCTTCGGCCAATTGATGAAAGTCGGTACCAAAGCCAATTCTGTACATAGTGACCGTTGGGTTTTACTGGCTGTCGGTGCTGCCGGAACTGCTGTTTGCATCTCCGCCGTCGAGGTCGAAGATCAGTCCGAAACGCAGGGTGTTGCTGAGCGGGTTGCGGGTAACGCCATTGCCGGATGGTACCAGGTAGGCGAAATTCAGCCCGAGCATATTATATTTCAATCCGACGCCCACCGTAAAATACTGGCGGCCGCCATGATTTTTATCTTCATAATAGTACCCCGCGCGGAAGAAAAACTGTTCGTTGTAGGAATATTCAGCCCCGAAGGATGCATTGACCTGTTTGAGCTGGTCGCCACCGGAAAATGAATTGAACCAGCTGCTGGTCACACTCTGGTTATGGTATTTGTCCAGGGACGCCTGCGTGGTATCGGGTACGGCAGGTACCAGGAGTTTGTTCAGGTCAAGTCCGAACAGGATTTTATTCTGGTCGTCAAACACCGCCGTATAAGAAACCCCGAGACCGAGGTTGGCGGGGATATATTCTTTCTGCGTGGCGTCATTGGTGTAGCCGATCTTGGAACCGAGGTTCGACAAAACAGCCCCCAGGGCAAAACCCTGGCCATTTTCCTGCAGGTTGCGGTAGTACAGCGATACGTCCGCTGCCACTGCGTTGCCTGCCTTATAATTTGAAAATCCGCCCGTTCCGGCACCGGTGCCGAGGTTGGAATGAATATATCGCAGGGCGAGGCCGAGCGAGAAATTATCTGATAATTTACGGGAGTATCCGATGTCAGCGCCGAATTCGCGGGGCGTTCCGTTGCCAATATCCTGCCCGTTGTTATCCGTAAACTGAATATTTCCCAGGCTGAAATAGCGCAGGGAGGCGGAGATCGCCTGGTTATCGTCCAGTTTATGGTATCCTGAAGCGGCAATCAGGTATACGTCGTTCAGTCCCAGGTCTTTCAGCCAGGGTGTATACGTGAGGCCAATTCCGGAATTGTGGGTGGAAAAAGGTGTTTTGGCGAGATTATAAAAGGAAGAGGCGGCGTCGGGCGTGGTGGCGATCCCGGCTTCGCCCATGGCGCCAGCCCGGGCATCGGGTGAAATACGCAAAAACGGAACGGCAGTAGTGGTTACTTTGATTTTGGTATCATAGTCCTGCGCGCGGGAAACCATAGCAAATGACAAACACAATCCAAAGGCAGTCAGTTGGATAACGAATCTTTTCATGAAATAGAATTTAGCTTAAAAAGGGTAAAATTTCTCGATAGCTAATGTAATGGTTAATAATGAGTTCCGATCAACTCTGCCAGTCCTCCAACGCGGTCGGAACCATTTTATTGCCAATGCTTTGCAAAACTTCTTTAACAATTCCCAAAATGAGAATTTTTCCAAAACTATACTATATTCGCTAACCTTACGTATAACCCTTCAGCAGCCGCTGCATTTTTACAATAATTGTTTTAAAACCACGTTTCTACGATTAACTATCACGGTTAAAGTGACTTTTATGAATTTGAAAAATCTCGTTATCCTAGCTTCCTGCGCTGTTTCAATAACTTCCTGTAAGTTATTCAGCAAAAAACCTGAATCTTCCTCCGTTACCGGCTGGAACTATAATGATAAAAACATGGGCGGATACCAGGTTTCCCGTGAAAAGGAACAACATACCGGTCCGGGCCTCGTGTTCGTACAGGGTGGTACCTTTACCATGGGTTCTACAGAAGAAGACGTGATGAGCGAATGGAACAATATACCCCGTCGTGTAACCGTCAACTCCTTCTATATTGACCAGACAGAAGTTGCCAACGTGCACTACCGTGAATACCTGTACTGGGTGAATAATGTGTTTGAAGGAGACGAATTCAAAAACGTCAGAGACAATGCCCTGCCGGATACCCTGGTCTGGAGAAGCGAACTCGCCTATAACGAACCCCTCGTTGAATATTATTTCCGCCATCCGTCTTATAACTATTACCCGGTGGTGGGTGTTACCTGGAGACAGGCACACGACTTTTGTTTGTGGAGAACGGACCGCGTGAATGAAAAAGCGCTGGTTGACAGAGGCTTCATCAACAAAAATTCCCTGAAGAATATCCAGGGCCTCGGTCAGGAAAACTTCAACACAAAATCTTACCTGATGGGCGAATACCAGGCTACTCCTGGTCCGGCTGCCAAGTCAAAGAAGAATCCTTTAAAGAATCCGAACGGTACGGCTCGTACCCAGGTTACTTTCGAAGATGGTATTCTTTTACCTGCCTACCGCCTGCCTACTGAAGCAGAGTGGGAATATGCCGCCCTCGGCCTGATCAATCAGAATCCGCTGGCCAGCAAAACAGACAAGAAAAGAGGTGAAGAGCTCGTTGCCAACAAACAGGTGTATTCCTGGAGCCAGAACGTGAACGGCCTGCGTGATGCGCGCCGCGGCAGCTGGCAGGGTACTTTCCTGGCCAACTTCAAACGTGGTTCTGGTGATAACATGGGTGTTGCCGGTGGTCTGAATGACAATGCCGTGTACACTTCCGCAGTAAATTCTTTCTACCCGAACGGTTTCGGTTTGTATAATATGTCTGGTAACGTGAACGAATGGACAGAAGACGTATATCGTCCGCTGTCTGCTCAGGATGTGGATGACGTAGCTCCTTTCCGCGGTAACAAATTCTCTACCGTCGACATGGGCAAGGAAAACAAAGCGGAACGCGACAGTCTCGGCCGTATCAAATACCGCAATGTAACGGATGCTGAAAGCGCCAATCGCCGCAACTACCAGAAAGGTGATGTAATCAACTACCTGGATGGTGATTCACTGGTTGCCGGTGTTGCCTACGGCTACGGTAAGACAACCCTGATCAGCGACAAATCCCGCGTGATCAAAGGGGGTAGCTGGAACGACCGTGCTTACTGGCTCAGTCCTGGTACACGCCGCTTCATGGAAGAAGACCAAGCCAGCTCCACCGTCGGTTTCCGTTGTGCAATGGACCGCGTGGGCAGTGCAGCAGGTAACGGAAGAAAAACCGGTATCAGCTACAAACAGAGAAAACAAAATACCCGCAAACAGTAAGCGGATAAATATAACGCAAAATCCCCTGCTGCCTCCTGGTAGCAGGGGATTTTCATTTTACGACTAACTTTGACCCATGAACTTTATCGAAAACCTGTATGCGATTTTCCTGCGGCATCCTTCTATATGCACCGACAGCCGCGCGTTGCGCGCCGGCGACCTTTTCTTCGCATTGAAAGGAGAGAATTTTAACGGCAACCGTTTTGCGCAAGCCGCCATCCAACAGGGCGCTGCCTATGCCATCGTAGATGAAGCCATGGAACCAGCGTCTCCACAAATATTGGTCGTACCCGATGTATTGCGCTGCCTGCAGGAACTCGCCGAATACCACCGGAAACAATTCCGGATCCCATTCATCGCCATCACCGGCAGCAATGGAAAAACCACTACTAAGGAATTAATTCATGCCGTGCTGTCCACCAGCTTTAAAACATATACTACCAAAGGAAATCTCAACAACCATATCGGCATTCCGCTCACCCTGCTGAATGTGGGCAAGGACGCGGAGATGGCTGTGGTGGAGATGGGCGCCAATCACCAGAAAGAAATTGAAGGCTATTGCGTGTATACGCGGCCGGATTTCGGTCTGATCACCAATGTCGGCAAGGCACACCTCGAAGGCTTTGGCGGTGAAGCCGGGATCAGGAAAGGCAAAGGCGAATTGTATGATTACCTGCGCGAACATGCAGGCACCGCTTTCGTGATGTGGGACTATGACTACCTGCGCAGCATGAGCGAAGGCATTACGGAAATCATACACTACGGAACGGAAGACGCCGCGGTGGAAGGGCATATCAGCTCTTCCCATCCTTACCTATCGGTATCCATTTCAAAAGGGCTTCATCCGTTCACCATTCACACCCGGCTCACCGGTGAATACAACCTGCCGAATGTGCTGGCAGCGGTCGCCATCGGAAATTATTTTGGCGTCAGCGCCGAAAATATAAAAGCAGGCATCGAAGCCTATGAACCTTCCAACAGCCGCTCGCAGCTGATTCACAGCGGCAGCAACCAGATCGTACTCGACGCCTACAATGCAAACCCTTCCAGTATGAAGGCGGCCATTGAAAATATCGCCGGCTTTGATGCGCCGGATAAAGTGCTGGTGCTGGGTGGTATGGCCGAATTGGGAAAGGAGAGCCTGGATGAACACGAAAGCATCGTGTCGCTCATTGAATTATTTCCCTGGACAGAAGTGCTGCTGGTGGGCGGTGATTTTCTCCGGATCAAACATCCGTTCCGGTCCTTTCCCAATGCCGTTGCGGCGGGGGACTGGCTGAAAGAACAGCATTTTGAAAATACGGCCTTCCTTGTGAAAGGATCCCGCAGCATGCAGATGGAGAAAGTGATGCCGGCGATTACGGCTCAATAAATAAAAAAGAAATCAGCGCACGCTGATCAGCGAACTGAGGGCCGAGCGGCGGTTCTTAAAATCCATCATATCCACTTTTACGCTGCCGACGCTGATCGGACTTTCCACGCGCAGCGGGATGTGATTGGCGTCGTCACTGATCCAGATGGTCATCTTCTCCCCTCCTTCGAAAATGGTTCCCTTGATCAGCAGCGGCTTGATTTTGATGGCGTGGAATTTCCCGTATTTAGTCTTGATTACTTCCCTGCCGAGATACCTTACGTACAGAGAGTAGACTTCATTATCGAGGAACATCGAGAACGGCACTTTGTCGTTTTCTTTCATCTTGCTGAAATCGATGTTGCGCATATAGTACATCGAACTCACCACATCCTGGATGCAGTCCGGCACTTTAAAAACCCCTTTGGTGGTGATGGCCGTGTTACCGGTTTTATTGAAACTGATGTTTTCGTATTTTTTATAACTGCCTTCGTTTACCTGACGGATGAATTTATACGGCTGCAGGTTATTGGTGTCGATATAGGTTTCATATTTATCGCGCACCTTGAAAAAGTTGTCGTAAAAAGAATAGGTTTTTCCATCGCCCGTGATATGGTATACCGGTTTACCATTGAGCTGTTCGATGTTGCAGGAAAAATTTGCCTCGCCGGCGGCGATGAAGACGCCCGCCAGGGTATAATATACCCGGTAGGTGATGGATTCAGTTGCCTGAAAGGCGGTATTGCGGATCTGGCAGACATCATCTCCGGCATGCAGCGGAAAAGCGATTGTAACCAAAAGAAAAATCCCCATCAAACGGAATGCCTTCATCTGCTGCTGAATAATTTGATTCTTAAAATTAATAAACTCCCGATCAATGCCGGTATAATTAAATTGATCAGCCAGATACCCAGCGATACGGCAAAGATACCGGTGGTATTGGGGGTGAAGACCGAAAATACCTGGATGCCCGTTTCCCAGCGCACGCCAATGTCAGTGATGAAGGTGAGCGTGGGGATGATGGCCATCAGCACAAACATCACACTCACTCCGCTGGCTACCTGCAACAGCGGCATGGCGCCGGTGAACAGGGAAAAAAGCAGGTAATATTGCAAAATAAAAACCATATAACGAAGCAGGGAAAGTAAAAGAATCATTAAAAGATCGCGGGTGGAAAAGCCTGCGGGGATGGAGATCTTCGGAAAATACTTCGACAGCCAGCGGTTTAAAAACCGGACGATCGGCTTAAATCCGAAATACACTGACAAAACCATCAGGGCTGCCGCAAGACTGATATAGAAGGCAACCGTAAAAACAATTCCGGAAGAGAGATAAGACAGGGTTGCCTGCCGCAGTTGCATCCTGCCAAATAAGAAGATGCCGCCCACGCCGATAACGAACGTAATGATCATCTGCGCCATACTACAGACGATGGTGGGTGAGATGGATTGCATTTTTTTTCCTTCTTGCACAAAAAGCATGCGGCCGAAATAATCCCCGACGCGGTTGGGCGTAAATGAGGCAACCGTGGTTCCTGCAAGTATCGCTTTGAAAGAGCGGAGAAAGGACAGCGGTTGCAGCGTGCGCACAGCGATCTGCCATTTACGCGCTTCGATCCCCCAGTTGCAAAACATCAGCAGGAAAACCACCCATAATTTCCATTGTTGTTTTCCCGTCACGGCCTCCAGCATATGCGCGAAGGCTGCCTGCCAGTTGCGCTGCTGGTGGATCTGCCGGTAGACGACAAAAAAAAGAATCGCGAACAACGCGGGACCGGCCACGTAATTGAGGATTAATTTGATATTTTTGTCGGCCGGCACGTCAGCATCAAAAATAAGTTTCCTGTTGCAAAAGCCTCCGAAAATAATCCTTGGCATCGATCCCGGAACCCTCGTTCTCGGATATGGCGTACTTGTGGTTGAACAGCAGCAGATGCGCATGCTGGTGATGAATGTGCTGAAGATATCTCCCAGCAAAGACGCGTACAGCCGGCTGCACCTGATCTATTTTACCGTGCAGGAAATCATTCAAAAATATCGTCCCACCGAATTCGCGATCGAAGCGCCTTTTTTTGGTAAGAATGTGCAAAGCATGCTGAAGCTCGGCCGCGCCCAGGGCGTGGCCATCGCGGCGGCGATGCAGTCGGGCATCCCCGTTACCGAATATGCGCCAAAAAAAGTAAAGCAGTCGATTACCGGCAATGGCAATGCGGGCAAAGAGCAGGTTTGGAAAATGCTGCAGCAGATCCTGCAAATCCGCGATGAGATCAGTGGTTTCGATGCATCGGACGCACTGGCGGTGGCCCTCTGTCATCACTTTCAATTCCGCACACCGGGCGCGGAAGTACCCGAAAAAAAATTAAATGGCTGGGGAGATTTTATTGCGAAGCATCCCACGCGGGTGAAAAGCTGACTGGGATTAAATGGGATTTTTTTGGGATTTGTGGGAGATGGATTTTCCCTTTCATAGTCGAAGGATTCGAGACTGTATGTTTCCGGATCTTATTGCCACTATCCCGCACAGTTATCCTAAGCGGTGCGCCAATAAAAATCCATGTCCCATAAATCCCAGATTATCCCATTTATCCCAGTCCCCTGATAATCTTCTCCTGTGCATCCCGAAACTCTTCCGCTGTCAGCGACAATTTCGGACGGGTAAAATTCAAATCATCTGCGTGGTTGATTGGCACGAGGTGAATATGGGCATGCGGCACTTCAAGCCCCACCACAGACAGTCCGCAACGGTTGCAGTCAAAAGCCGCTTCGATCGCCAGCGCGATCGGCCGCGCGAATACCAGTATCTGCGCGAGGTAGTCATCGGGCAAATCGAAAAACCGGTCCTGTTCCATTTTCGGAATCACGAGCGTATGCCCGGCACAAAGCGGGTTGATATCGAGGAAAGCGTAAAACATGCCATTTTCTGCGATCTTATAGGAAGGAATTTCCAGCCGTATAATCCTGGAAAAAATGGTCATACCGTGATATTTTCAACTTTAAACGTGAGTTTGCCTGCGGGCACCGCCACTTCTGCCGTATCCCCGATCTTTTTGCCGAGAAGACCCTTACCGATGGGTGAGGTCACAGAAATTTTTCCAAGTTTCAGATCGGCTTCCGATTCGGAAACCAGGTGATAGGTCGCCTGTTTCTTGGTACCCATATTTACAACCGTCACTTTCGTGAGGATGGAGACTTTGCTGGTGTCGATATTGTCCTCTTCCAGGATACGGGCGCCGATGAGTTCAGCATCCATTCGGCTGATCTTCGCTTCCAGCAAACCCTGCGCTTCCTTGGCGGCATCGTATTCTGCATTCTCTCTCAGATCGCCTTTTTCACGGGCTTCCGCGATGGCACGCGAAGCTGCCGGACGGTCGACCGACTTCATTTTGTGGAGCTCCTTTTTCAACTGGTCCAGCGCGTCTTTCGTTAGATAAGTTATCGCACTCATAAATCCTCCTTGATTTGAATAGATTAAAGAAAAAAAATACAACGCCCCTTGGGAGAAGCGTTGCATTTAAGCAAAAATACGGGATTTTCAGTTGCCAGCCCGGCCTGAACCGATCCCCAGCTTGTCCAGCACCACTTTGGCCATTTTGTAAAACGCCTCGTGGGTATATCCTGCGATATGGGGTGTGATGAGCACATTGGACTGGTCCAGCAGCCAGTCAAGGGATTCTTTTTCCTCCGGCGAATACGTCGCCAGCTGTTCATTTTCAAGTACATCCAAGCCGGCACCGGAGATTTTCCCGACCCTGAGCGCACGGATCAGCGCTGCCGTATCCATCACTTTTCCCCTGGAGGTATTAAGAAACCAGGGCGATTTTTCCAGACTGTTAAAAAATGAATCGCTGGCCATATGCCGCGTTTCTTCGGTGAGCGGCACATGAAAACTCACGATGTCCGCATACCGGGCCAACTGCTCGAGGTTCGCTTCTTTCACCGATCCCCGGCCGAAATCAGTATAATATTTATCGTAGGCCAGCACGGTAACGTCAAATGGGGCGAGCAGTTTCGCAAATGCCTGACCGGTGTTTCCATAACCGATGAGGCCGACCGTTTTCCCCGTAAGCTCCATGCCCCGGTTGGCGTCCCGGATCCAGGCGCCCTGCCTGATTTCCGCTGCCGCTTTCGGGATCCGGTTCATGAGCGAGAGCAACATCCCCAGGGCGTGTTCACCCACCGCGTTCCGGTTGCCTTCAGGACTGCTCACGCAGCGAATCCCGCGACTTTCCGCCATCGGCACATCGATCAGTTCCATCCCGCTGCCAAGCCGCGCAATCCACTCCAGGCGGCCCGCATGTTCGAGCACGTTCCTGTCCACTTTCAACCGGGTCGTGATCACCAAGCCTTCGTAATCGCCGATCTCTTCGGACAATTGTGCATAGTCGATCGTTGGTTTTTTTATCACTTCATATCCGTTCTGTTGAAGCCGTTCGCCGAGATAATCGTGCGTTTTTGCCGTAATCAGCACTCTTTTCATCCTTCCTGATTGTTTTTGTATGGTCTAAACTGTAATTGATTGTCCCATTTTCCAGGTGAGCGCCGCAAAATCGGCCACCGACAGCTGCTCCGCGCGCTTGTCAAATATCGCCTCCGCCAGGGTTCCCTCGTCGAACAGCGGTTTCACGGCATTGCGCAGTTTCTTTCGCCGCTGGTTGAACGCCATTTTCACCAGCATGAAATATTGTTTTTCCGATTTGAACCGGGCCGTTTCCGAAAGAGGCTTCAGACGGATCACGGCGCTTTGCACTTTGGGCGGCGGATTGAAGGCTTCCGGACCCACTTCAAAGAGATATTCCACCGAATAAAAAGCCTGTATTAACGCGCTGATCACGCCATAGACCTTGCTGCCCGGCCCGGCGGCCACGCGTTGTGCCACTTCTTTCTGAAACATGCCGATCATCACCTGCACCTCCGCCCGCCAATCCAGCATACGAAACAGGATCTGGGTGGAAATGTTATACGGAAAATTTCCGATCACCGTAAACGGCCCTTCGAAAGGT
>CAZZYD010000087.1:0-8546 GCA_964658175.1 uncultured Puia sp.
TTCTTCCTTCACGTCTTCCAGCTGCACATCCTGTACGACCATTGCGGCTTTTTTATCGCTGCCCTTGAGGTTGCTCACGAAAAAACCTACCACGAGCAGGAGTACAACCGCACCCGTAACGATCAAGGCATTCCGCATCCGGTTGTTATACGTCTTGCGGAGATCGTACGCGCCGTATTCTTTGTTCCGGCCATCAAAAATGATGTCCAGCACGTCGGCGGTTAAAATTTTGTTTGTCTCCATTGTTGAATGGTTTTCTGATTACTGAATGGTCAATCCTGGTGTTATTTTACGCCGTTGGCTGTTTCCGTTTTCTGGATCAGCTGATATTCAGGCGCACTGATATCCACCATGGCATATCTTTTTACTTCGTCAATCGTCATCTCGTCGAGAATGTTCACGGTATTTTTATACGTGGCATCCTGGCTTGGCTTGATCACTACCACAAAATCCTTGGCATCGGTACGACGTTTTTTGTCGATGATGATTCCCCGGACATTCTTAAAGCTGGTAGGTTTCAGCGCCGCAGCAGAATCTCCTTCGTAATAATAGATCTGGTCGTTCTTTGCCAGCATCAGCGTGAGCACCGCCGAATTTTTCACCTTGTTCTTGTCTTCATCATTCACATCTTTCGGCAGATACAGCTTCATGGCTGTCGGCTGACTCATGGTGGTGGTGAAGATGAAAAAAGTGATCAGCAGGAAACCAAGATCCACCATCGGGGTCAGGTCCACACGGGTTGACAGTTTTTTACTTTTCTTGACGCCGGGGCCTTTTTTATGGCCACCGCCGCTCGAGGTATCCATCTCTGCCATAACAAGTGATTTTTCTTTTTATAAATATTATTCCTGTGCGCCCTTGGTGCCCGTCTTCACATTGGTAAGGTAAAGATCGGTTCCTTCAGGCACTTTCACCGGATTGGTAACAATCTGGAATTTCATCAGGTCGTTTTTCTTGAAAGCGATAATGACGCCCTGGAAAGACGGATACTTGGACGCATCATCTCCCTTTACCAGGATATTCATTTTCGCTCCCTGAAAAGCAGTCTGGGCCGCCTTCATCCATACCAGCATCTCATTGTCCGTGCTGTCTTTCGCCGGGATGCCGGGAAGTACGACGCTTTTCAGTTCTTCAGGCGTTTTACTGAGGTAGGATTTCAGCTGGCTGAAAGGTACCGCGATATACGAATTCGGAACATTTACGAAGTTCTTCTTTTCGGCATCTGTCAAACCCAGGCTTTTCTGCGTATTCACGTCGTCAATGATCGCCTGTTTTTCGGTTACATTGGCATCAGACACAGAAAAATATACTTTGCCACCTTTGTCTATAGTGATGAGAACCAGGTCTTTATCCGGTGCGATCTTCGTGGACACGGAACTCGGTGTAACCACGGTCAGCGCTTCCGGCGGCTTGAATTTGGTAGCCAGGATGAAGAAGGACAACAGCAGGAACGCAACATCACACATGGCCGTCATGTCGATATTCGTGCTTTTCCTTGGTAATTTCGCTCTTCCCATTATAATGTGATTATTAGTAGTTTCTGTTTAGATGCACCCGTGCATCATTTTCCATAAAACAAAGCCCTGTTTATTTGTACAAAGACGCAAAACTCTGGGTAAGGGTAAAACCACTTTCATCGATGCCGTACGTGATACCATCAATTTTGGTGGTAAAGATGTTGTACATGATGATCGAGATAGCTGAAGTACCGATCCCGAGGGCCGTATTGTACAGGGCTTCAGAGATACCCTGAGAAAGACGCTGTGCTGCTTCACCACCACCGCTGTCACCAAGTGCAGCAAATGAAGTGATCATCCCGATTACCGTACCAAGCAGACCCATCAGGGTAGCTACCGAGGCGATGGTAGACAGGAACACCAGATTCTTTTCCAGCATCGGCAATTCGAGCGCCGTGGCTTCTTCTACTTCTTTCTGGATGGCCAGTACTTTTTGTTCTGTATCCAGTTCACCCGTGGTGATCATTTCTTTGTACTTGCGGAGACCGGCTTTCATTACATTACCGACACTTCCTTTCTGGCGGTCGCATTCTGCGATGGCCGCATCCACATTTTTATTGGCAAGGTTGTACTGAACTTTGCGGATGAATTCCGCGATGTTTCCGGAACCTGCCGCCTTGATGATGGTAGAAAAACGTTCAACCACAAAAGTGAGCACGGTAAGCAATGCGCCGATCAGGATCGGAACGATGATACCTCCGAGATACATACGGGACAATCCTGTTTTTGGACCCTCCTGTTTAGGCCAGAAACCACCATTCGGATCAGGCTTTGTAAAATTACCATCGGAACCAATCAGAAAACGCCATATACAATATCCTGCGATAATACATAACAAGGGCGCTAACCAGGAAATGGAGTTACCCTTTTTTGCAACCTGTACTGTAGAGGAAGTTTTCGCTGCTACCGTCGCAGTCGGTCTTGTTTCAGCCATGATCTTTGTTTTTAGTGTTTAAGAAATTTTTGAAGTATGTTATTGAAAAAAAACTGAGCCTGGATTTGCTGAGTAAAAAAATTTCAATAGGAATTTCGGTTGTGGTCTTTCGTAGGGAACACAATATAGTAAATTTCGCATTGGTCGCACACCGCCTAAAAAAATTATTCATACCGTAATGCCTGGATGGGGTTCAGCCGGGATGCCTTGAGGGACGGGTATAAGCCGGCCAGCAATCCGACCACGGAACAAATCAACACACCCCAGATCAGCCACAGCCAGGGGAATACAAATCCCGTATTTAATACCAGAGCAAAAGTATTGCCTACCAAAATTCCCAAAATGATTCCGAAGGCAGCACCCAGCAGGCTGATGATAATCGACTCGAATAAAAACTGACGGCGGATGCTGGACTGACGGCCACCCAGTGCCTTGATCAGCCCGATCTCCTTGGTTCTTTCAGTAACCGATACCAGCATGATATTCATCAGTCCGATGGCCGCCCCGATCAGCGTGATGAAGCCGATTACCAGGGCGCTCAGGGTGATCACCTGGATATTTCCCAGGAGCTCCTGCACAAACCGGTCGCTCTTGTCAATCACGAAATTATTTTCTTCCTGCAGATTCAGCCGCCGGATGGTACGAAATACGCCTTCTGCCTCACTTACAGCAGGTTCCAGAAACTGGACATCGGCAACTTTCACCTGGATATTGATGCTCGGGTTCGTATTGAACCAGGACGCGAAGGAGGAGTTGAAAAACCGCCGCACATTATTATAGGATGTAAATGCAATGTTGTCCAGGCTCCGTCCGATGCTGGATCCCTTGGACCCCACCGCGCCGATCACCCGGTACGGAATGCCGTTGATTTTCACCATCTTCTCCAGGGCGCTCTGCGGATTCTGTCCAAAAAACTTTTTCACCAGGTCGGCCCCCAGGATGCATACATTTCTCCCCGATTCCACATCGAGTTCGTTGAGCGAGCGGCCCGCGACCAGTTCAAAGCCATTGAGTTCCAGGTAATTTTCATCTCCGCCGACAACCTCTACGTTGGGATTCGTCTTCTTGTTGCCAATGGAAAGAATATTATTCTGACCGCCTGCCATCGACAGGGAAATTTTTGCGGGAAACGTATAGCGCGCCTTGAAAAGTTCCGCCTGGTCCTTATCGATCGGCACCTTCACATTAGATTTTTTTTCCTTACGGGCATTCTTCTTTTCCTTGGTTGAATTATTATCGTGACCAAAGAAATTATAATCCTTATAGTGAATGGTAAATCCGTTGGCGCCCATGGACGCGAAGCTCTCGGTGAATTTTTGTTTCATGGCATCGATCGCGGTATTGATGCCGACGAGCGCCATGATTCCAAAGGCAATGATGGCCACGGTGATGCCCGTGCGCAGTTTATTGCTCTTTACCGTGCGGAAAGCGAGTGACAGGATATCCCTTGTTTTCATAACTGAAGTTGGGACATCTAATGTAAAGATTCCTTTTTACATTCCCGGAGAATGCCGGAAATTTGATTCCGGTCAGATAAATACGATATCCAGGAGATCGAGCAGCAGCTGGGGAAATATGCCCAGCACAATGATCAGGACGCCCATCAGCACCAGCATCGCCTTAAATCCACCGCTTACGGGCAGTACGCCCGGATCTCCTTCCTTAAAGTACATCGCCTGAATCACGCGAAAATAATAATAGGCGCTCACCGCCGCGCAAAGCAGGGCAAAGATCACCAGCCACAGATACGTGCCGGTCTGAATAACGGCCGCTACCATATAGTATTTGGCCCAGAAACCAGCCGTGAGCGGAATGCCCGCGAGCGAAAGTAAAAAGATGGTATTTACAGCCGCCAGGAGCGGCTCCTTTTTGGCAAGCCCGTTGTATCCGTCAAAACTGTAGTCCTTCATCCGCACCAGGATGGCAAAAATTCCGATCGTGGCGATGCTGTAAGCGGTGATGTACAGGATAATACCACTCCGGGCCATCGTGCTGAGCGTCAGGAGCGAGAACAGCATAAATCCCACCTGGGCGATGCTCGAATAGGCCAGCATCCGCTTGACGCTCTGCTGGAAAACGGCGGTGACATTCCCGATGAGGAGGGTGGCGACCGTCAGGATCGCAATAAAAAATTGCCACTGCGGCTTGATGTCGCTGAAAGAATCTCCAAACAGCCGGATAAAGGCGATGAAAAGTCCCCCCTTCACGATGGTGGCCATAAAGGAAGTAAAGACCGTGGGGGCGCCGTCGTATACATCGGGCGTCCAGAAATGGAAAGGGGCGGCCGATACTTTAAAGGCCATGGATACGGACAACAAAGTAAGTCCCACCATAAACAGCGGGGATCCGGATGCCTTGCCGATGGCCAGGTCGTCCAGGAAAAAACTGCCTTTGTCACCGGCTCCGTACAAAAAAGCGATTCCCATCAGCATCAGCCCGGTGGAAAAGGCGCCCATCAGAAAATACTTGAGCGAGGCTTCGTTGCTCCGGAGGTTCCGTTTATCACTTCCCGTCAGGATATACAACGGAATGGAGATGATCTCGATGCCGATAAAAAGCATCAGCAAAGTATTGAAGGAGCTCACGATCGATATACCGCACAGCACGAAGAAGATCAGGGAAAAATATTCCGCTGAATTGTTTCCGACCGCAGAAATGTCTTTTGCCGACAACAGGAAATAGGCCAGGGTGGAACCAAATGCAATGCAGTTAAACACGAGGCCGAACACTTCGAAGGTCAGCATCTTGTGTGTGTTTACGGTAAAGAGCGGCGCGAAACCGCTCAGTTCCCGGATATTCAGGATCAGCAGCAGGATTACGCCCACGATGGCCAGTAATTCGATCGACCTGTTCTTTTTCAGAAAAAGGCCGCTGAACATCATGACGACGCCCCAAATAGCTGATGTGATGATCGCATTCATAATTTCCCTGGTTCTTCTTAAGTTTTAATATACATTTTCGAAAGGAGCGTATCCACCGCATCTTTGGTAAGATGAAACAGGGGCTCCGGATATACTCCGATGAGTATGATCAGCACGACAATAAATCCGAGCGTTATTTTTTCATTGAGGCTGATATCTGTTCCGCGTTCAGTGAGTGCATTGGTGTTGCCGTAAAAAACCCGCTGAATCATATTCAGCATATATACCGCAGACAGGATAACGGTAACGGCTGCCGTTACGGTAAACGTCACATTGTATTTGGTGACCACAGAGGCATAGATCCCGTTGAACATAAGGAATTCGCCAATGAATGCATTGGTCAGCGGCAGGGCAATATTTGCAAAAGCCACAATCACCAGCATGATCGCCAATCCGGGTGCTTTTTGCGCCAGCCCGCCAAGCTCACTGATCTTCCGCGTATGGAACTGTCTTTCGATCAGGTCCACCACGATCCAGAGTCCGATGATATTGATCCCGTGATTAAAGAGCTGGATCATCACGCCCTGCATACCGCTTTCCGTGGTGGCAAATACGGCGAGACACATCAGTCCCATATGCGCGATCGAGGAATAGGCCACGAGCCTTTTCAGATCGTCCTGCCGGATGGCAATCAGTGAGGCATAGATCATCCCCACGATGCACATGGTGGATACCGTGTCTCCGTATAAATAGGTGCCCAGTGGCAGCACCGGCGCCAGCCAGCGCATCAGTCCGAACAACCCCATCTTCACCATGATGCCGCTCAGCACCATCGTAACTGCGGTGGGCGATTGCTCATAGGTGTCGGGCTGCCAGGTATGAAAGGGAAATATGGGCATCTTGATGGCAAAAGCGATAAACAGCATCCAGAACAACCAGCTTTGATCCGAAGCGTTCAGTGTATTCTTTAAACTGTAAAACGCCTGCAGGGAAAAAGACTGGCCCTTGGTGTGAAATCCCATATAGATCAGTCCGGCCAGCATCAGCAGCGAACCGGCAAACGTATAGACGAAGAATTTGAAAGTGGCGGGAATGCGTTTCTCCCCTCCCCATTGGGAAGCCAGGAAATACACGGGGATCAGTGCCAGCTCCCAGAAAAAATAAAATACCAGCGCATCGGTTGCCAGAAACACGCCCATCAGTCCGGCCTGCGACAAGAGCATCAGCGCGAAGAAATTTTTTGCATTTTTATACTGATCCTTCCAGGTGGCGATAAAGATGATCGGGAAAGATACGGCCGTGAGCAGGCAAAGAATCTGTCCCATGCCGTCCAATGCGATCGAGAAATGACTGTTGAGCGATGGCACCCATTCCACGCTCAGGCCGAGCTGCGGATCACCTTTGGTGAGGGTGGCGCCGATCAGCGACACGGCCACCGTGAGCAGGGCGGCGAACAAAGACCAGCCGCGCGACAGTGAGTCCCGGAGAAAAAATCCCAGTATACCGGCCACCAGCGGAATCAATATTAAAAACAGTGCGATCATGATATTTTTTGTTTCGCTTAGTACTTATTTTTTAAGGAACATTTCCACCACAAAGAATATGACGATGCTCACGACCATCAGCAGCACATAGCCGCCCACCTGCCCGCTCTGCAAAAAACGCAGCTGACGCGCGGCATACTGAATGAGTTTTCCGACGCCATTCACGATACCGTCAATGATATTTTTTTCAACCACTTTATTCAGAAAACCCGCAAACGCATTCAGCGGACGAACGATCAGGGCATCATAGAGTTCGTCGACATACCATTTATTCGCCAGCACTTTCCCGAAGCCGGTGGCTTCTTCCAGTTCAGGTTTCCGGCTAAACCGCACCCAGGCAAAGATGACCATCACCGCGGCCAGTCCGGCAGATATCAGCATCAGCAAAATTTCCATGGAAGCGGGGATCTCGGCCACGGATTGTCTTCCTTCCGATCCTTCAAAAATCGGATGCAGGAATTTCCCCAGGGCATGACCATTTTGTATGATCACCGCAGGTATTCCCACAAAACCGCCCACCACCGCCAGGATCGCGAGGGTCACCAACGGAAAGGTGATCGCCAGCGGACTTTCGTGCAGGTGATGCTCCTGGTCATGCGTTCCGCGGAATTTACCGAGAAACGTTGTGGCGTATAATCGGAACATATAAAAGGCGGTCATCATCGCACCGGCTACGCCGATCACATAATACACGGGACTTTTTGCATACGCCGCGGCCAGTATCTCATCCTTGGAAAAGAAACCGGAGAATGGCGGGATGCCTGATATGGCCAGACAGCCGAGTAAAAAAGTAATATGTGTTACGGGCAGGAATTTTTTCAACGCACCCATCTTACGGATATCCTGTTCACCCCCCATGGCGTGGATCACGGAACCCGCACCCAGGAATAACAAGGCTTTGAAAAAGGCGTGCGTCATTACATGGAACACGGAGCCGGTATAGGCGCCTACGCCCAATCCGAGAAACATATACCCGAGCTGACTCACCGTGGAGTATGCAAGTACTTTCTTGATATCATTCTGCTTGATGGCGATGGTGGCAGCCAGGATCGCTGTGGCGAGCCCGATGATGGCTACGACGGTTTGCGTGGCGGGTGCCAGGCTGTACAATACATTGCTCCGCGCGATCATATACACACCGGCGGTCACCATCGTCGCCGCATGGATCAGTGCAGACACGGGGGTAGGTCCGGCCATGGCATCAGGAAGCCAGGTGTACAGGGGAATCTGTGCCGATTTACCGGTGGCGCCCACAAAAAGCAACAGCGTGATCGCCGTCATCAGCGCCGTCGTGGTGCCTGGTGCCTGCTGAAATATTTCAGTATAATTGAGTGTGCCGAATTGCCGCACCAGCATGAAAATGGCAATCAGGAAACCAAGGTCCCCGATGCGGTTCATGATGAAAGCCTTCTTCGCCGCGTTGCCATAGTCCAGGTTTTTGAACCAGTAGCCGATCAGCAGGTAAGAACAAAGTCCCACGCCTTCCCAGCCGATGAACATGATCAGGAAGTTGGCGCCAAGCACCAGCAGCAGCATCGAAAAAACAAATAGGTTGAGGTAACAGAAATAGCGCGCATAATGGGGTGGCGCTTCATCATGCATATACGAGGTGGAGTAGACATGGATCAGAAAGCCCACCCCGGTGATGATCAGGAGAAACAATACAGAGAGCTGATCGACCTGAAACGCA
>CAZZYD010000087.1:8556-13131 GCA_964658175.1 uncultured Puia sp.
ATGAGTTTTCCGGCTTTGATGAACGTGAACAGTTCCACGACCACGGTATGAAAGCCTGGCTGCCTTACTTCAGAAAAAAGGAGGAGGCTCACGACAAAAGAAGCCAGGATCGCGCCGCTGCCGATCAGTCCGGCCAGGGATTTTGGCATCCATTTTCTGAAAAGACCGTTGATCAGAAAACCAACCAGCGGAAACAGCGGAACCAGGTAAACGAAATTGCTCATATGCTCAGTAGTTGTTCGGGCGTCAGTGTTTCAGTCTGTTCAGGAAGTTGACGTCGATGGAATGCGTATTGCGATACATCATGGCGATGATGGCCAGCCCCACACTCACTTCAGCGGCGGCCACGACCATGATGAAAAAAACGAATAATTGTCCGTTGATGCCCGCATTGGGATCCACACCCTGCAGGTTTGCGTGATGCATTTTGGAAAATGCCACCAGGAGCAGGTTCACCGAATTAAGCATCAGTTCGATGCACATGAATATGATGATGGAATTCCTCCGCGTCAGCACACCGGCGATCCCGATGCAGAAGAGGGCGATAGAAAGGAAAATGTAGTAGTTGATGGGCATGTTGATTATTTTAAGGCTGACTAGTCTTTTTTTCCGATCACCACGGTTCCTACCATGGCACTTAAAAACAAAACGCTGCTGATCTCGAACGGCACCACGTAATCGTTGAAGAGGGCGAGCCCGAGATTATGGATCAGCCCGATGTCTCCGCCACTGGTTTGTGCTATCTGGTTGCGTGTATCGGCATCTTTCAGCGTGGCCACCAACACCAGCAGCAGGGCGCCGCCGCCAATGACGCCGGCGATCTTCAGCCATTTATTTTTCTGCGGTTCCGTTTCTGCATTGAGGTTCATCAGCATGATCACAAACAGGAAAAGCACCATGATGGCGCCCGCATATACGATGAGGTTCACGATGGCCAGGAACTGGGCATTGAGTAAGATATAATGACCGGAAATTGTAAAGAATACGACGATCAGCCAGAGCACGCTGTGTACCGGATTGCGGCTTACCACCACCATGATGGCACTGACGAGGGCAAGCGCACTAAGAAACCAGAACAGAAATTGGGTGGGGTTCATGCTGATTAATTTGTTCCTCTAGCTTTTTTGTATTCTTCCGGATGGGTGACAGGATTCGGAATCAGCAGATCGCCTTTTCCATAGATAAATGACTGCCTGGAAAAATTGGCCGGCGTAAAGGTCTCAGACAGGTAGATGGCGTCTTTCGGGCAGGCTTCCTCACAAAGTCCGCAAAAAATACAGCGGAGCATATTGATCTCATATTTCGCCGCATACTTTTCCTCCCGGTATAAATTTTCTTCTCCCGGCATGCGCTCCGCACCTTCCATGGTGATGGCTTCCGCAGGACATGCAACGGCGCATAGTCCGCAGGCAGTACAACGCTCCCTCCCCTCCTCATCGCGGTTCAGCACATGCAGACCGCGGAACACAGGGCTAAAGGTGCGGGTTTGTTCCGGAAAATTGATGGTTGCTTTTTTCTTGAAAAGATGACTGAAAGTAATCGCCATGCCTTTGGCAATGGCCGGAATGTACAGTTTCTCCCAGAAATTCATGGGTTTGCGTGAAACCGATTTTGACCTTGACGTAAGTGCATCCATAATCTCAAACTTTACAACCGCTGCAAAAATATTTTTATCAATTCAACCTTCCAACTAATTTATCATGCTCAGAAATGCCAGTGGTTTTGCTTGAGCAGCACCAGGAAGCCTGTAATCAGCATATTGATCACCGCCAGTGGCACCAGTGTTTTCCAGCCGAGTCTCATCAGCTGATCGTAGCGGAAACGCGGGATCGTCCAGCGCACCCACATGAAAAAGAAAATGAAACAGATGATCTTTCCAAACAGGCTCACCATCTCCAGGATCGCCAGCAGGTTCTGACCATGGTGCAGACCGAACTGGGTATCATTCACAAAAGGAATATCGTAGCCACCAAAGAACAGGGTGGCCATCACGGCGCTGCTGATGAACATATTCACGTATTCGGCAAAAAGATAGAAACCGAGTTTCATGGAAGAATATTCCTGGTGATATCCGAAATTCAGTTCACTTTCGGCTTCAGACAGATCGAAAGGCGTGCGGTTGCATTCGGCAAAAGCACAGATCAGGAAGATGACAAACCCGACGGGCTGGTAAAACGCATAGTAGGTATGATCGAGTTGCTGGCTCACGATGTCACGCATGCTCAGCGAACCGGACAGCATCAGCAAAGCGATCAGCGAAAGTCCCATCGCCAGTTCATAGGAGATGATCTGCGAGGCGCCGCGGATGGCGGCCAGCAGGGAAAATTTATTGTTGGAGGCCCAGCCACCAATCATCACGCCGTAAACGCCCATGCTCACCACGCCAAAAATATAGAGGATGCCTATGTTGACATCTGCCACCTGCAGGTCGATGATCTTTCCATTGCCGAGCGAAAAATGACTTCCCCAGGGAACCACGGCGCTGGTCATCATGGCCGTGAGCATGGCCACGCCCGGACCAAGAATAAAGAGGAAACGGTTTGACATGTTCGGAATGATCTCTTCTTTCATGAAGAGTTTCAGTCCGTCGGCCATTGGCTGCAAAATACCAAAGGGACCCGCGCGGTTCGGACCGTGGCGGTCCTGGATCCAGCCGGCGACTTTCCGTTCGGCATAGGTTTCGTACATCGCCACCACCAGCGACACGCTGATGATTACGGCGATCAGGATCATTTTCTGAATGATCAGCGGCCAGTCCAGTGCAAGTAGGGTTATATGCATGATTTATCTTAAAGAGTCTTCTCTGATATGGTCGTCCTTGAAATCCGTGGAATGTGCCGGACCGTTGATCTTTGACAGATCGAGCTCGGGCCGGTTTACATCGCTGATGCTGTGGATATCCATCAGGATCTTCGGCTGCCTTCCTCCCATCACTTCGCTCAGCGGTTCGGTCGGCTTCACCGTACCCACATAATGCCCCTGTGAAATCACGGAGTGGCGATTGATCCGGGTGGGACCTTCGATCGTCCAGTCGGCCGTGGCTTTTTTCTCAAAGCGGCATTCGTTGCAGATGAAATCCTTTACCTCGTTCCACTCGTCTTTTCTCGCCGTTACCCGGAATACCTCGGCGCCGCGGTACCAAAGTGTCACTTTACCGGAGCAGGTAGGGCAGTCGCGGTGGGCGTCCACCGGTTTCAGGAACCAGACGCGGTTCTTGAAGCGGAAGGTACGGTCAGTGAGCGCACCGACAGGACAAACATCGATCACGTTTCCGATGAAGTCGTTATGGAGTGCTTTCTGGATATAGGTCGCTATTTCGGAATGGTCACCGCGATCGAGGATGCCATGTTCTCTCTTTTCAGTGAGCTGGTCGGCCACATACACGCAACGGAAGCAAAGGATGCAGCGTGTCATGTGTAACTGGATATAAGGCCCGATGTCTTTCTTTTCGAACGTGCGGCGCTTGAATTCGTACCGTGTGCCCTCGGCGCCGTGATCGTAGCTGAGGTCCTGGAGCGAACATTCCCCCGCCTGGTCGCAGATAGGGCAATCCAGGGGATGATTGATCAGCAGGAATTCCACCACGCCCTTGCGTGCGTCGATCACTTTGTCACTCGTAAGATTTTTGACGATCATGCCATCCATGACGTTGGTGCGGCAGCTGGCCACGAGTTTTGGCATCGGGCGCGGATCTGCCGTGGAGCCGGCGGCAACTTCCACCAGGCAGGTGCGGCATTTACCACCGCTGCCTTTGAGGGTACTGTAATAGCACATGGCCGGCGGCGCCACATCCCCGCCGATTTTCCGGGCGGCATTCAGGATGGATGTACCGGGTTCAACATCAATGCTGATGTTGTCGATGGTGACTTTAAAGAGTTTTTTTTCTTCGGCCATGGATGTTCAGCTTTTGTTTCACGCAAAGGCGCAAAGGAGCGCAAAGACGCAAAGGCTTATATGTTGTTTACAATACGATGAATACCCTCTTTAATTAAAGGGACGTTGAAATTAATTAACAATCCCAGCTTCAATTTTGTCAACTTTAAATAGGTGAGCACTTGCTTGAAATGAACAGAATCAATCTGCTCGACCGATTTCAATTCAATGATTACCTTTCTTTCCAAAATGATATCTGCTTTAAAAGCAGCATCTAATTTGATTGATTCGTGAATCAGTTTAATCGGATGTTGTCGCAGAAACTCGATATCATACTTGGCAAGCTCATAGCAAAACAACTCTTCATAAACTCTTTCAAATAATCCTGGCCCGTACTGCTTATGAATATTATAGCAAATGTGTACCGCCAGTTTCGCAATCTCGTTCTCACTCATTCCTTGATTCGTACCAACCGAATTAACCCCTACCTTTGCGCCTTTGCGCTCCTTTGCGCCTATGCGTGAAACAAAGCAAATTTACGAAGCCACTACTTCCAAAGGATCCCCATAATGCGCCAATCCATAATTGCTAGTTAAGCACGCTTGCGGGTCTAGTACATGCCACTCAAACTCATCCCGAAAATGACGGATGGCTGCAGCCACTGGCCATGCTGCCGCGTCGCCTAACGGACAGATCGTGTTT
>CAZZYD010000088.1:0-13116 GCA_964658175.1 uncultured Puia sp.
GTTCAAGCTGGTATGCTTTTCCTGCAGTGCCGGTGATCAAAAAACTGCCGTCCTCTTTTGAAAGTACTGACCGGATTGTTTTTTGCGTGGCGCGGTCCTGCAATCCGATCGTAACAAACGGCAGCGGCTTACCCGAACTCGAATCGGTGACCGATCCCTGAATCGAAAGGACGGCTGTCTTGTTTTGCGCGAAAAGATTTGCAGAAAGCAATATCAGTACGAGGGCTGCAATAAAGGGTTTCATGGTATGGGGTAAAACGCAATGCTACAGATATTATGCGGCCTGCCACATACCAGTCAACACATAAAATGAAAATTTAAATGAATTAACTTTTAGATAAGAAACGACTGTACGATATCGTACAGTTTTTAATATTTAGTCCATGATTTCCCCAGCCAATCCAGGGCGTCGAGAAAAAATTTATTTTCTTCCGGACTCGCGAATGTAGACGACAACTCTTTGTTGGTGTGATGTTCATAATCCATATCGTTGTGTCCCATATTGCAGTAGATCATTTTATATTTACTGTTAGACCACACCACCGGGTAATAACCGCTGTGCCAGATCTCGTCCTGCTTGGGTCCGGTTCCCAAAGGAAAACTGCTGCTGTCAATGGAAAACAGGATGTCTATGTCAGGGTTTTTCCTGAGGTCATGCTCCCACCGGTACCATTCATTCGGACAGGCTTTAAATGTGGCAGGCAGATTTTTCACCGCGGGATGATTTTTTGTTTCCTTTTTTAATATGGCAGTCGTGGGTCTCCAGGTATTGCTGACATACTGACCCGATCCCAAAAATCTTTCGTGATACCAATCCCAGTTTTGCGGATAGTCGGAAGGGGTAAGACCAAAGGCGGAAAAATGAAAGCCCATCCAGCCACCGCCACCTTCCATATATTTTTCGAATGCTGCACGCTGCGCCGGCGAATCGGGTCTCGTGTCCAGAAACAGCACCACCTGGTATTGTTTCAGGAAATCTTCGTTGAGGTTGTTCCAGTTATTGGTGGAATCATAACTGAACTGGTGCTGTTTGGCCATCGATGCAAACCAGCGGTTGGCTTCGTGCACAAAACTGATATGTGCCAGGTCTTCCCGTGCCGTAAAAAAGGCAATCACTTTGTATCGCGGGGCTGTTTGCGCCTCACCATGGAGTGAAAGTAAAAACAGGGAAAGCAGAAGCCAGGTGCGGGTGATGCGCATGAAGATTGATTTAGGTTTGGTAAAAGGAAATCAAGTACTAAAAATTATAAAAAGACATCCCGCTGCGACCTTCAGAACTGATCAGTCGCACCATCCACCACAAAAATCCAACAAGGGAAAGTCCGATGATCCATCGTCCATGCCGGCGGTCCTTGGGCGAATAAGCCGGTACGCGCCCGCCGTCGGGCAATGTTTTATACTGTCTATTCATGATGCTGCCAGCGATCAGTCCGGCCGGCCAGCAGCCGAGGGCGAGGGCGTAGCTGAAAATGATCCAGCCGATGCCGGTATTTTCCGGCGCTGCCAGTGTTTGGATCCGCGCCGAACGAACCTGAACCATTTCATCCCTCGACCATTCGATGCCCCGGTCCTGCAGGATGCGGACCGCCAGCGGATAGTCAAGAAAACCCCACTGATCCGGCGAATGGACGATGTCTACCAGTTCTTCGTCACTGAGCTGAAACAGATAATAATCTGAGTTTACGTGGTCGAGGCGGCTCGCGTAATAGGCTTCCAGGGTCGCGGATGCTTTGGGGAAATCAGCGGCTTTTACCTGTACCCAAATGCCCTGATGCAGGGGATTGTGGGCGAAACTGGGGTCAAAATACGATCCGGGCTCATCCAGCGCCGCCGGAATGGCCCGCCGTTTGAGCTGATCTACCATGTCGGCAGCCACCGCCCGGTCATAAAATTTCTGAAAATTCACAAATGGCGGGTCATCCACGATGGACAGTTAAAGAATATGTAAATTAATTGTTAAGCAAATCTGATTTCCTTAATTTTGGACCCGAAAACGAAATTGGTCTAAAGTTCCATGACGCAAGCACTACCGAAAGACGAAGTTATTATAAGTGAGGTGATCGCCAAAGCCAAGGCCGTATTTCAAAAATACGGCTTCCGGAAAACAACGATGGAAGATATTGCCCGGGAGCTGGGCAAGGGGAAAAGTACGTTGTACTACTATTTCTCCTCCAAGGAGGCGATTTTTGAAGAGGTGGTCGACCAGGAAATGGGTCATTTCTTCACCTCCATCACCCGGGCGGTGGACAAAGCGGAAACAGCCAGGAAAAAACTCAAAGCGTACAGCAACATGCGGCTGGAGCGGATCAAGGAAATGTGCAATTTATCCTATGCCCTGAAGAATGACCTGATCGAAAATATGGGCGTGGTGCTGGAAATCAAAAAAAAACATGAATCCACGCACAGCAATATCATCCGGGAAATTGTCCTCTTTGGCATATCGCAGGACGAAATCAAAAAATTAAGTGATCCGGACATTGATCTAATTGCATTTCTGTTTGTATCACTATTCAAGGGTATGGAGATGCCCCTGGTAAAGGCGCAACCGATACCAGACATCAACGCCTATGTCGATTTTATGGTGGATTCCATTATTGACGGAATCGGCAACCAGTCAACCGCAGGGAAGTCCTGCCAGTAATCATAACATTGTCAACCAAAAAAAATAGAACTATGAGAGAGAACATTCAACAGCCGGACGGGAAACTGGGTATCTTGATTCCTGGATTGGGTGCTGTTGCTACCACACTCATCGCTGGGGTGGAAGCCATCAAGAAAGGATTATCACAACCCATTGGCTCGCTTACGCAGATAGGCAATATCCGTTTGGGAAAAAGAACCGAGAACCGCTACCCGCTGATCCGGGATTTCGTTCCCCTGGCTGGTCTGGAAGACCTGGTGTTCGGCGGCTGGGATCTGTACTCGGATAACGTGTACGAATCCGCGACGAATGCCAAAGTGCTCGAATCCTCCCTGTTGCAGTCCATTCGTCCGGAACTTGAAAAAGTGACGCCGATGAAGGCCGTATTTGATAAGTCATACGTGAAGAACCTGGACGGTCAGCATGTGAAAAAAGCAGATACCAAGTATGAACTCGCCATGCAGGTGATGCATGATATCGAGAATTTCCGCGAAGCAAACCATTGCAGCCGGATCGTGATGGTCTGGTGCGGTTCCACAGAAAAATATATTGAACCTTCCGATATTCACATGACGCTGGAAGCCTTTGAACAGGCGCTGGAAGACAACGATCCACGGGTTGCCCCGAGCATGATCTACGCCTATGCGGCGCTGAAACTCGGCGTTCCATTTGCCAACGGCGCTCCGAATCTTACCTGTGACATCCCCGCACTCATCGAACTGGCCAAAGAAACCAATACGCCGATTGCCGGCAAGGACTTCAAAACAGGTCAAACGCTGATGAAGACCATCCTGGCACCGGGCCTGCAGGCAAGAGCACTGGGTATCCGTGGCTGGTTCTCCACCAATATCCTGGGTAACCGTGACGGGCTCGTACTCGATGATCCGGATAATTTCAAAACCAAGGAAGTATCGAAGCTGAGCGTGCTGGAAGATATTCTCCAGCCCGATATCAACCCCGAGCTCTATGGCGAACTATACCATAAGATCCGCATCAACTACTACCCGCCGCATGGCGACAACAAGGAAAGCTGGGATAATATCGACATCTTCGGATGGCTTGGTTACGCCATGCAGATAAAGATCAATTTCCTTTGCCGGGATTCAATTCTGGCTGCTCCGATCGTACTCGACCTGGCACTGTTCATGGACCTCGCAAAACGAGCGAACATGAGTGGTATCCAGGAATGGCTTTCCTTTTATTTCAAATCACCGCAGACCGCACCCGGTCTCCGGCCCGAACATGATATTTTCAAACAGCTGATCAAATTGCAGAATACCCTCAGACACATGATGGGCGAAGACCTCATCACACACCTGGGGCTCGATTACTACGAGGATATGGTGGAAGCTTTATGATGTCAGTGTACAGATGGTTCTGCTCGGTCGGGGGTATCGGATATATTGGAAAAGGAGGTGGCACCCTCGCTGCCCTGGTATGCTGCCTCTTTTGCATAAGTGTACGGGAACATCCGGTAAATCCGGTGACGGCCTGCCTGATAACCCTTGGAATTGTGGCCGCTGGTGTGTGGTGTGCGGGGAAAGTGGAGAAAGGCTGGGGAAAAGACAGCGCGAGGGTCGTGGTGGATGAAGTGGCGGGCATGTGCGTCAGTCTGCTCTGGATTCCCCTCAGCATTTCATCCGTCGCAGCCGCTTTTGTACTGTTCCGTTTTTTTGATATCGCCAAGCCGTTGATGATCAGAAAACTGGAATCGCTCCCCGGCGGCTGGGGCGTGATGGCCGACGATGTGCTGGCCGGTATATATGCCAATATTATCTTGCAGATGATAAACCTAATGATTAAGTAATGTTCACTTTCCTGAGGGCGCAGGCCACGTCCGTCGCAGGGTCTGCCGTGGACTTTCTGGCTACCTTTCTATTGGTTTCTGTTTTCCATATCTGGTATGTTCCCGCGACGATTACCGGCAACGTACTCGGTGGCATCACCCAGTTTTCGCTGGCGCGGACCTGGGCCTTTCATGCCGAACGCGAACCGATACCAAACCAGGTATTGAAATACCTGCTCGTATGGCTGGGGAATATCGCGTTGTCGGCGGTGGGGATTTATTTGCTTACGGAATTCCTGCACCTTCATTATATCGTTTCCAAACTCATCATTTCCCTTATACTCGGGCTAACCTATAACTACCTGCTTCAAAAACACTTTGTTTTCAGATAATGAAAACAAATCTATTGTCGGATATGCTTACACACAAATGGCTAGCCTTTCTCTTTTTGCTCTTTTCGCTGCCCGGCGTTGCACAAACGGTGCATATGGAGGGCGTGGTGAAAGATGCTGCCGGCAAAGCGCCCCTTGCTTACGCTACGGTCACTGTCCGTAACGGACACGGTGTCAGCACGGATTCCCTTGGTTTTTTCAGCATCGATGTGGACAGCGGTGTAAGCACGCTGGACGTATCGCAGGTTGGTTATAAGGTACAGGTCATCGCCGTTCGTGCCACCACTTCTCCCATCACGGTGCTGCTGCAGATCGACAAAAACCTGATGAAGGCCGTGGTCGTGAAGGGAAAGAAAACAACCAAATACCGGAACAAGGACAACCCGGCCGTAGAACTTATCCGCAAAGTAATAGACAACAAGGAACGAAACCGTCCGCAGCATTACGACTATGTTCAGTACGAAGAATACGAAAAGCTGCAGGTGGCACTGACAAAAGTCTCCAGCAAACTCCAGGACAGCAAGCTGCTGCGCAAATACCATTTCCTTTTCGAAAATATTGACAGCACCAAGCTGGAAGGCCGTTCCCTGATTCCGGTGTATATCGAGGAAAAACTCTCCGATGTATATTACCGCAAAACTCCGGATCGCCGCAAAACGATCATCAAAGGAGATAAGCAGGTGAACTTCGGGGAATTCATCGACAACAAAGGCGTGAGTACTTTTCTTAACCGCCTGTATGAAGACATCGATATTTACAATAACAATATCCCGCTTTTTACCAATGAATTCCTGAGTCCGATCGCAGATCTTGCGCCATCGCTCTACCGGTTTTATATCCGCGACACGATCAAGGACGAAAACAACCACACATTTGTGCGGATGTATTTCACCCCGCGAAACACCAATGACTTTCTTTTCCGTGGAGAGATGATGATCGCCATGGACAGCAGCTATGCCGTGCAGAAGCTGAATATGTATATCAGTCCGAGCATCAACCTCAACTTCGTCCGCGACATGCATATCGACCAGGATTTTGAGCGCGGTGACGACGGAAAATATCATGTCACGAAAAGCAATGTGATGGCGGAAGCCGGACTGATCAAATCCCACAGCGGCGGTTTTTTCGGGGAACGGATGGTCTCCTACAAGAATTTCAAGACCAATGTGGTGCACGACAACGAATTCTATAAGGGACCGGCAGAAGTAACCCTCGACAACGCCACCACGCAGGAAGACAGTTTCTGGATTACCCACCGGCATGATTCGCTGACGACGGCTGAAGCAAAAGCCTATAAGAATGTTGACAGCCTGCAGAAAATGCCTTCCTACCGGCGTTTCATGGACATCGCGACCCTGCTACTGGCGGGGTACAAGGGTTTTGGCCCCTGGGAACTCGGTCCCGTCAATACCTTTTACAGTTTCAATCCGGTAGAAGGTTTCAGGCTCCGCGTCGGCGGACGGACCACCCCGAAATTCAGCAAGCGCCTGTATCTGGAGACCTATGGCGCTTATGGTTTTAAAGATGAGAAGTGGAAGGGGTATCTCGGAGTGACCTATTCGCTCAACAATAAATCAATCTACGAGTATCCCCTGAACTATATCCGCGTAAGCGCGCAGCGGGAGACCAAGATCCCGGGACAGGAACTGGCCTTCGTGGCAGAAGACAATTTCCTTCTTTCGTTCAAAAGAGGTGACAACGACAAGTGGCTGTACAATAATTTTTTCAAATTTGACTACGTACATGAACTGGCCAGTCATTTTTCATACACCGCGGAATTCAAAAACTGGCGGCAGGAACCTGCGGGATCGCTGATCTACAATAAGGAAATCAACAACGCCCTTTTTAATGTACCTGCCCTGACCACCACCGAGCTGTCGCTCGAACTTCGCTGGGCGCCGCATGAACAGTTTTACCAGGGAAAAGTGTATCGGATTCCGATCATCAACCAATACCCCATTTTCACCCTGAAATACACGCAGGGCGTCAAAGGGATCATCCAGAGCGAGTATAATTATTCCAGTGTGTACCTGCGGATCGAAAAAAGATTTTACGAATCCCAGCTCGGCTACACCGACATGGTTTTCGAGGGCGGAAATACGTTTGGGCAATTACCCTATCCCCTGCTGGATATTCACCATGCCAACCAGACCTACTCCTATCAGATCTATTCGTATAACCTGATGAACTTTCTTGAATTTGTCAGTGACCACTACGTGGGCATCAACCTCGATCATCATTTCAACGGATTCATTTTTAACCGGATACCGCTCCTGAAAAAACTGAAACTCCGGGAAGTCATTTCCATCAAGGCCCTCTGGGGCGGCGTTCGTTCCGAGAACGATCCCACGAAAAACAACAACCTGTATAAATTCCCGACAGACAACGCCGGAACGCCCACCACTTTTACGCTGGACAATGGTCCTTATGTGGAAGGCAGCGTTGGTGTCGGAAACATATTTAAACTTCTCCGGATCGACCTGGTTAAACGGTTTACGTACCTGGATCATGCCGGAATATCCGAGCTCGGTATTCGAGGAAGGGTTAAATTTGACTTTTAAAAGATTATTAAATAATTGTCAGCGGAAAGCATGAACAGAGTACAATTCAGGAACCGGTTACAGCAGGGCATCTATTCAGTGATCAATCCGATGGTAAGGATGCTGATCCGGATGGGCCTGACGCCGAATATGGTAACGATCATCGGACTGGTATTGAATATCGGGGTGGCCGTGATCTTCATCGTCGGCGGCGAGGAAGGGAACCGTGGTGACCTTTCCTATGTGGGATGGGCCGGTGCGCTGATCCTTTTTGCGGGTCTCTTCGATATGCTCGACGGACAGGTGGCCAGATTGGGTAATATGAGTTCCACTTTTGGAGCACTCTTCGACTCCGTACTTGACCGATACAGCGAGCTCATCATGTTCCTGGGCATCCTGTACTACCTGGTGGCCCACCATTATTTTATCAGTTCAATCATCACTTTCATCGCGCTCATCGGCTCGATGATGGTAAGCTATACGCGAGCGCGCGCCGAAGGGCTTGGAATCGAAAGCAAGGGCGGCCTGATGCAGCGTCCTGAACGCGTCATCCTCGTCGCCGTATCCGCGATTGCCGCGTCGATTACGAATCATTATCTCGGATCCGGTTATAAATTATATGTACATGGCATTTCATTTCATGTATTTGAACCGATGTCGGTCTTTACCATTCCCCTGACCCTGCTGGCGGTCATGACCAATATCACCGCCATCAACCGGCTGCTCGATGCCAAGAAGGCGCTCGACCGGAAAGACAATCCGCCGTTGCGGAAGATTTCAGAACCAAAAATCAAGGTGATGGCCGTGCTGCTGATCCTGATCAGCATTTCAAGTTTCACGCCGGCGCATGTGCAAACGCCGGTCAGCCACCCCACCGCGACGCTAAGAACGATGTCCGATCCGGTGGATCCGGCAGATTCTTTTCCGGTACCCGCCGGGAATCAGAACCAGCTTTTTTACATCCAGCGCACCCACAATTTTAACACCATCGTCTGCGAGCTGAATTTGTCAGACCGGGGCGCGCTGGATATGAGCGATCCGGTGCATGTATTCTGGATTCGCTATACGGAGAATCAAAAACGCGCGGAACTGTCTTTTATCCAGCGCACATTCGCCTATGGCGTGAAATCGAAGGCGCTTCCCAATGGCAGCTTCGAACTCCGTTTCGTCTCCTATAAAAAGTATCCGCTGTTGCTAAAAAAATCGGCCACAGATAATAAGTATCATGTCTATTCCACCATCGGGCAAAGACAGGCCATCCTAAGCCGCATCTTCATCAAAATAAATGGCGGCAGTTTCTGGTCGCCGAATGTGGAATACATCGAAGTGAAAGGAACGGATATTGCCACCGGCCAGCAGATCAGGGAAAGAATGAAAGTCTGATATGCCGCATTCCACCGACGCACCCGCTTTTCGTCGATTCAGCCATGCCCCGCTGGTTATTTTGTATTGCGCCGCTTATCTGCTCCTCGCCCGTTGGCTGATCGGATTCAAACCAGAACAGTTATTCCTGGTATTCCTTTTTCTGATCTCTTACTTCGCCAGCGCTCCTTCCCGGAATATCATCCTGGGATTTTCAATTTTTATCATCTACTGGATCATCTTTGATTTCATGAAGGCCTTCCCCAACTACCGCTATCAGCCCGTACACATTGAAAGCCTGTACCGGACGGATAAAACTTTATTCGGAGTGATGGTGGATGGACAGCGGCTGACCCAAAACGAATACTGGCAGCTGCACGACACGCCCTTACTGACGGTGATCACGGGCATCTGCTACCTCACCTGGGTACCGGTGCCGCTGCTTTTTTCCGTGTATCTATTTTTCACGCGGCGGAAAGCGTTTTTTCATTTCGCGCTGTTGTTCCTGCTGGTCAACCTGATCGGTTTTATCATTTACTACGCCTATCCTGCAGCGCCGCCCTGGTATGTGGCGCAATATGGATTTCATTTTTATCCGGGTACGCCGGGCAACCCCGCGGGCCTTTCCCGCTTTGACAATTTCTTTCACCGGGCCATTTTCAAATCGATCTACGCAAAGAGTTCGAACGTTTTTGCGGCCATGCCGTCCCTGCATTCGGCGTATCCGCTCCTGGTTTTTTATTTCGGATTAAAAAACAGACTGGGTTGGATCAATGGGTTATTTGCCGCCATCATGGCCGGGATCTGGTTTTCGGCCGTGTATAACGATCATCATTATGTGCTCGATATCCTGGCGGGCATCGGCTGTGCCGTCACCGGTATCTTGCTCTTTGAATGGATGGATAAAAAAAGCAGCCACTGGAATGCGTTTATCCAATGGCTGCTGAAAAGTACCAGCTGAAATATCAGCGGGAGAGCTGATCAAATTCTTCGTCGTTCAATTCGATGTCTTTCGCACCCAGATTTTCTTTAAGGTGATCCACCGATTTGGTTCCGGGAATCAACAGGATATTAGCCGAACGTTTCAGCAACCAGGCCAGCGCGATCTGCGCCGTGGTAGCCTGGTGACGTTCCGCGATGCCTGTGATTTTATCCTGCAGTTTGTGCGGACCGGAAGCGAGCGGAAACCAGGGAATGAAGGCCATGCCGTGTTGGGCGGTATAGTCAAGCGTATCTTCCCATTTCCGTTCGCCCAGATTGTACAGGTTCTGCACGGAGACAATCGGTGTCACTTTCCGGGCGCGCTCGATGTCTGCTACCCCGACTTCTGACAGTCCCACGTGCCGGATCTTTCCTGCCTTCACGGCGTCGACCACGGGACCGAGGGTTTCTTCCACCGGCACTTTCGGATCGATGCGGTGTAATTGCCATAGATCGATGCTGTCGAGTTTTAAGCGCGAGAGGCTGCCATCGATGGCCTGACGGATATATTCAGGCCTTCCGTTGGACACCCATTTATTCGGGCCGGTTCTTTCAAAACCTCCCTTGGTCGCAATCAACAGTCCTTTGCGGTAAGGATGCAGCGCGTCGGCGATCAGTACTTCATTGGTATGCGGACCATAGGCATCCGCCGTGTCAATAAAATTAACCCCGGAGGCCACAGCTTCCCGCAATACCTGCTGCGCATTCGCGCGGTCAGCCACTTCACCCCACACGCCGGTGCCGGTCAGTTGCATGCCACCATAACCCAGGCGGTTGATGGTATGATCGCCCAGCTGGTAGGTCAGCGATACCTTTTCAATGATATGACTCATACGATAAAATTTTTATGATGGAAAAAATAGATGGCGCCTGCCATGCTTTGTTTGATAACAAGCAGATGGGAAAAGGGTTTTGCCAATTTCAGCTTTTGCGCGATGAATCCACCCGCGTCCGCGGATCAGCGCTCCCCGTAAAAATCCGGCAGCGGATTCAACACCGTGTTCTGCCGCTGATGCCAGTAGGGATAGGCGGGCGGCACGTTGCTGGCCGAGTCAAGTTTCTTCAGCTGGTCGGTAGTCAGTGACCAGTGCACCACTTCCAGGTTTTCTTTCAGTTGCTTTTCATTGCGCGCCCCGATGATAATGCTGGATACGGTCGGTCGCTGCAACACCCACCGGAAGGCGATCTGGGACACGCTCTTTCCCGTTTCCGCTGCAATTTCGTCCAGGCTGTCCATGATCCGGTAAAGCCTTTCGTTGGACACCTGTTCCGGTGGAACAGCATTCAATCCGGTAGCGGCCCGCGAATCGGCGGGCACCGGCTGGTTGCGCCGGTATTTGCCACCCAGCAAGCCGCCGGCCAACGGGCTCCATACAAACGAACCCACGCGCTGATCGGTGCCCAGCGGCATGAGTTCCCATTCCAGGTCACGGTTGAGCAGGGAATAATATACCTGGTGTGCCACGTAGCGGTTCCAGCCGTATTTATCCGATACCGCCAGTGATTTCATGAGGTTCCAGCCGGAAAAATTGGAAGCGGCGATGTAACGCACTTTTCCACTCTGCACCAGGTCGTCCAGCGTGCGCAGGGTTTCCTCCACGGGTGTAACGCCGTCGAAACCATGCATGTGGTAAACATCGATGTGATCGGTCTGAAGCCTGCGCAGGCTGTCCTCGCAGGATTTTATAAGGTGGTAACGGGAAGAGCCATAATCATTGGGCGCATCACTCATCTTAAACGTGGCTTTGGTGGATATAAGCACCCGGTTTCGCAGGCCGGATAAAGCGTTGCCTAAAATCTCCTCCGAAGCGCCGTGGGAATACACGTTCGACGTGTCAAATAAATTGATCCCCGCATCCAGGCAGACCTGCACGAGACGGGTTGCTTCGTCCACCTGGGTGTTGCCCCAGGCCTGAAAAAATTCATTGCCACCGCCAAAAGTGGCCGTTCCAAAACTGAGCACGGGTACCTGAAGGCCGGAATGGCCAAGCTGTCTGTATTCCATTTGAGTCGCTTTTGTATAATGAGGAGAACAAAGAATCCATCCATCGGTTCAAAGCGAAAAAATAATATATATCAGCACCTGGCCGGTGATCAGCGATTACTGGTTTCCGTTAGTTTTTTAATCACCGCGATTTCCTGCGGATCGAACGGGCTTCCATCCGGCCGGAAAATATCATGGAACCACACAGCTGGCTCTTTTCCGTCCGGCATGGGTGTATCCCAGGCATACATGGTGTTGGTCTTGCCGGTAACCAGTCCCCAGTTGATGGCGCCGACATTTTCCTTTTTCAGCATGGGCATCACCGTCCGGAACAGACTGTTCCTGGTGCGTGCCATATACTCCGTGCAGATCAGGGGGCGCAGGTATTTTTTAAGGCTGTCTACGGTGGCCTGGTGTTTTTCAGCCGGCTGGTAGTCGTGGTAGGTGATCACATCCGATGCAGCAAGCTGGAACCGGTTGAGCTCAGGCAGCTCACTCGACCACAATCCAACGGAAAGAGGCTGTGTTGGGTTTACCTGGCGCGCCCAGGAAAAAACAAGTTTCAGCAGGGGCAGGCTTTGATTCTTATAACCGGATCCGCCGGGTTCGTTGTACAGATCCCATAACAGGACCCGGGGATCCTGCCCGAAGCGGGTGAGTATATCCTTCACATACATTTCTAAAACGGTCGTGAGGTTGGGTTGATCGTATAATAATTTTCCCGGATCCCGCAGCCAGCCGGAATTGTGTACGCCGATCCTCGGTACGGGCTGTTTACCGGCCGCATAGGTTTCATTCCAGCAGTCATCAAAAAAAACAAAGATCGTTTTGATGCCATGCCGGTCGGCGATGCCCAGGTAACAGCTGATGTTTTTTTTGAAGGATGCGGAGTCCGTCTGCCAGGCGAGGTGATGGAGGAAAACGCGCATGCAGTTTAATCCGATGCCCTGCGCATACCCGAGTTCCCGGTCGATCGTGGCGCTGTCGAAGCTCTCTTTTTGCCACATCTCGAGCTGGTTGATGGCCGTACTGGGGATGAAATCGCAGCCGCGCAGCCAGCCCTTGTCGCGGTACCATTCCGCAGCCTTTGTGTTTGACCATACCGGATGCTGGGCAGTCGCTGCCGAAGCGGCGAGCAGCAGCAGAACGCAGCAGAACGGCAGGCGGAATTTTTTCAGGTTCATATTCTTTGTTTCAGGTATTAAATTCTTGGTGGTAAGTTTGTGAAAACTTTTCCTATGGGCATTGCCGATAAACTTTCTTTTTTGAAAAACGAAAAAGCCGCTGCCAATCTAAAGGCCGGTCAGGCATTTCTGGCGCAAAATAAACTAAAACCGGGTGTTACCGAATTACCCAGCGGACTTCAATATGAAGTCCTCACCGAAGGAACCGGCATCAAGCCTTCCGCCAAAAATAAAGTAACCTGTCAC
>CAZZYD010000089.1:0-13066 GCA_964658175.1 uncultured Puia sp.
CCCATTCTTCTTCCTGTCTTCCATCGCCGCTTCAGACACGCGGTCGTCGATCCGCGTTTCTCCGCGTTCGCTGGTGCGGGTTGCTTTGATCTCCGAAATAATGTCGTCGATCACAGCTGCGGTCGATTCCACCGCTGCGGTACAGGTCATATCGCCAACGGTGCGGTAGCGCACCTGACGCCGCACCACGTTGTCCGTTTCATCCACGCGCATAAACGGGGATACAGCCACCCATTGGCCTTCGAAATCGATCACTTCTCTTTCATGGGAAAAATAAATCGATGGTAGGTCGATTTTTTCCCGGCGGATATAATTCCATACGTCGAGTTCGGTCCAGTTGCTGATCGGGAAGGCGCGTACGTTTTCTCCTTTCTGTATTTTCCCATTATAGATATTCCACAATTCCGGTCTCTGTCTTTTCGGATCCCACTGGCCGAATTCATCCCGCACGGAAAATATCCGTTCTTTCGCGCGGGCCTTCTCTTCGTCGCGGCGGGCGCCCCCGATGCAGGCGTCGAAACCAAACTCTTCGATCGTATCGAGCAGGGTATAGGTCTGCAGCGCATTGCGGCTCGCAAATTTTCCCTTTGGCTCCGCCAGCGCATGTTTTTTGATGGAATCTTCCACCTGGCGAACGATCAGCTTTTCTCCGATGCGTTCGGCCAGTGCATCCCGGTAGGCCAGGGCTTCCGGAAAATTATGGCCCGTGTCGATATGAACCAGGGGAAAAGGAAATTTGCCCGGACGAAAAGCTTTCAGGGCCAGTTGCACCAGCGTGATGGAATCCTTTCCGCCGCTGAACAGCAACGCGGGACGCTCGAACTGACCAGCCACCTCGCGCAGGATATGTATCGACTCCGACTCCAACTCATCCAGATAATCTGCCTCGTATGCCTGCATGAAACATTTTTTTTGTTAAGCTCTCTCGTGTAAACCACACTCTTTCTGATCACTCGATTCCCACCACCAGCGACCGGCCCTGAAATCTTCGCCCGGACGGATCGCCCGGGTACAGGGCGCACAGCCGATGCTCACAAATCCGCGGTCATGCAGAATGTTATAGGGAACGCCCTGCATATTGATATAGTCCCGCACTTCTGCTGTTGTCCAGGAAAGCAGCGGATGGTATTTTAGTACTTTGTTTCCTTCGTCCCATTCCATCTTGTCGAGGTGACTGCGTTCGCCGGAATGCGCGGCACGCAAACCCGTTACCCATACCGCGTTGCCGGCCAGGGCTCGTTTCAGGGGCTCTACCTTTCGGATATGACAGCAGGATTTCCGGTTTTCTACCGACTCATAAAAAGCGTTGGGACCTTTCTCCCGGATAAAAGGTTCCAGCAACCGGTAGTCCGGCGTGAAAGTCTTTATTGGAATATTATTGTATTTTTCCCGCGTGGCTGTCCACACCGCATAGGTTTCGGGAAAATGGCGTCCGGTATCCAGGGTGAAAACGCTTACGGGAATGTCATGGGCGGCAATGATGTCCAGGATCACCTGGTCCTCAAAGCTGAAACTGCTGGAAAAGGTTATTTGTCCGGGGTGCTTGCTCACCAGGTCGCGCAGGGTATCTACGATCGAGGAAACCGCGGCGGATGAAAGGGTGGAAGGGGAAGTCGGTATTGCTGTGGGATGGTCCATTTTTAATGTCCTGATTAGAAAAAAGAATGTGGGAAGGCAATCGTGCTTTGATCAACAACAACATCCTTTACAACAGGAGCAGAAAAACGAAAAAGATGAAAAAGAGACCATAATAATAGAAAGTCTACCGATATAATGGACAAAGATACTCTCCGTGAATCAATAAAAAAAATGATTGGGAATGAATTTATCGCAGGTAACGGCCGGTGAAGCCCAGGCTTCGGAAGCGGCTGAACTGGCGGACTTTAGCCGCCGTTGTTTTCTGGACACCTATGCTGTTTTTAACACACCCGCGAACCTGGAATTATTTCTGGCCGGTCCCATGGACCGCACGCGGCTGATGGCGGAGGTCACGGGTGGCGATCTGTTATATCTCGTGCTCCGCCTGGAAGGTCGTATCGTGGCCTATGCGGTAATCCACGAAGCGCCCCTGCCCGGAGAACCTTCCACTGCAGGCGTTTGGGAAATCCTCCGGCTCTATGCGGATAAATCGGTGATCGGGTTTGGCCTGGGCAGACAGCTGATGGAATACTGTCTCGAAACGATCCGTAGCCGCGGAGGGCAGCGTGTTTGGCTGGGTGTTTGGGAGCATAACGGCAGGGCGATGGGATTTTATGAAAAGATGGGTTTTGAGCGCACGGGCGAACACCTGTTTATGCTGGGCAATGATGCCCAGCGGGACTGGATCATGCAGCGCGCCATTCCCGCCGCCGGCCTTCCTATCTTTGCCGGTAAATCAGCAGTATGAAAGAACCCGTTCTCACCTACACCGAATTGCAGGAAAAACTGGAGGCGCTCGCCGGATGGAAATCCATGCAAAAAAGCATCGAAAAAGATTTCAAATTCGCCGATTTCAGTGAGGCCATGGCCTTTCTGACCCGGGTCGGACTCCTGTCCGAAAAAATGAATCACCATGCAGAATATTCCGGTGTGTACGATCAGGTGCATCTCCGGCTGAGCACGCATGATTCCGGCGGTGTCACCGCCAAGGACGTGAAAATGGCGAAAGCCATCGAATCCTTCTCGTCGTGAAGAAAAAAAAGTATTTTAGCGCAACCCTCATATTCAACTATGCCCCCATCCCTTAGAAAGTCGTACAGCTGGTTCCTGATAGGCGCCGGGCTGGTCAACACGCTATGCCTTACGCTGGTGCTGATGAGCCTGACATTTATTGCCGGCTTTACCCTGAAAGCCTGGCACTTTCCGCTTGCCATCATACTGGCTCTTATGATAAATTATTTTGCCGCGGATTATTTTTTTAAAGAGGCCGGCCGTGCCGTCTTTCTCCGCACCAGCGCCTGGATCATCGCCATCATCCTTTTTTCGCTGGGGTTTGCCCAGCTTTTTTATGATATTTCGAATGATGGTCAGATGTACCATATTGAAAGCGCCTATCAGTTCAAAAATGGCTGGAATCCCTTTCACCACCTGCTGCCCTCTGGTTTCCGGGAAGGCATCTGGCTGAATCATTACGGCAAAGGAACGGAAGCGCCCCAGGGCGCCGTCTACGCACTTACCAATCACATGGACAGCGCCAAGGGTACGAATAGTATGCTGCTGATCGGGTCCTTCGCGGCATGCATGTCATTTTTCGTAAGAACAGAAAAATTCTCCCAGGCGAAAAGCATATTCCTTTCGATTCTTTTTTCATTTTGTCCGGTGACGATTTACCAGCTCGTCAGTACCTATGTGGATGGGCAGGTCGGCTCGCTGCTGCTTTGTTTTCTGGTGATCGGCGCCTTGTTCTTTTACGAGATGAACCGGTATTTTCTGATCTTTCTTTCGTCGGTCCTGATCGTGCTGATCAATATCAAATTCACCTCCGTCGTTTTCGCGGGCATCTTTGCCGTCGGTCTCCTGGCCGCCCTCTATTTCGGTAAGCAGGCCCGGCGCTTCAAAACAGTCCTGATCACGAGCGCGCTTGCGGGGATATTCGCTTTTGCAGTGGTGGGTTACTTTCCGTATATCCGGAATATCGTCGAGTTTCATGATCCCCTGTATCCGGGCATGGCCAAATTAAAATCCGAAGCAGCGAGAAACAGCCCCGACCGCTTTGCCACGATGAGCGGCCCCCGCCGGTTGTTTACATCCCTGTTCACCCATACATCGGATCTGCATCTCTACATCGACAAGAATCCGGAGGTGCCGCTGAAGATTCCGTTCACCTTCAATAAACTCGATATTTTCAATGCCTGCAAACCTTATGTGGTGATCATGGCGGGCATGGGGCCGTTTTTCAGCGGGCTGCTGCTGGTGGCACTTGTATTTTATCTGGTGCTGGCACGCCGCCTGGTAAACAGGCGTTTATTCATCACCGGTACCATCGGGCTGCTGACCGTAGGGGCCTCCGTACTGATCATCTCGGAAGGCTGGTGGATGCGGTATATTCCGCAGATATGGTTCATTCCGCTGCTCATCGTTGTAATGACGGAAATGCTGGACATCGCCTGGGTGCGCAAGGTTCGCAATATCTCCTATGTCATTTTCTTCCTCAATCTTTCTTTTTCGCTGGTCACCCTGCCATTTTCACTGTATGCCACGGCTAAAATCAATTATCAGCTGGACCAGCTGAAGGCGACCCACGAAACCGTGCAGATCGACTTTGATTATTTCGCCGCCGACCGCATCCGTTTCTTTGAAAAAAATATTCCGCTCACCATCGTGGAAAGCCACGATGAAAGCACGCGCTGGCTGTTGTTTTCGCCGGCGAAAGTGACGGCACCCCGAAACGTGCCGGACCTGCCGAAACCCTGGCTGCTGCGCCTGGGAGACGGAATCAAAGACAAAATCAGACACTAGCGGCATCCGTCTGCGCAAATCAAATATATTTACCGGATGAAGATTGCGATCATCAATGGGCCAAACCTGAACCTGCTGGGCAGCCGGGAACCCGACATCTATGGAAGCAAAAATTTCGGAGAATTTTTCGCCGAACTGCAACAGGCATATCCTGCCATCGCGTTCAGTTATTTTCAAAGCAATATCGAGGGAGAGCTGGTGACGGCTTTGCAGGAGTCAGGATTTTCCTCCGACGGTATCCTCCTGAATGCCGGAGCCTATACGCATACGTCGGTGGCGCTCGGTGATGCCATCGCCGCCATCCCGGCGCCCGTGATCGAAATCCACATCAGCAATATCGCTGCCCGGGAAGAATTCCGCAAACTGTCTTATATCTCGGCAAAATGCAAAGGCAGCATCAGCGGGCTCGGACTCAAAGGATATGCCCTGGGGATAGAATATTTTGTACGCTCATAAAAATATGCGCATCATCAGTGCGATGCCATCGTCTTTTTTCGGATCCTGTGTTTTGCGCAGGATGTGAAGGCCGTTCGCGCTCCAAACCATGAATACTTCGCCGCGGCGTCTTTTGGGTAATTCCTTTTCGATTTCAGGGATCATGGTGCCGCGCGCCACCCAGCCGAGATCGCCCTTGGTTTTGCTCTCGCCACCCATTGAATAGGTCTGGGCGAGGTGCTCAAAACTGTCATCCCCGCTGTTTACCCGGGCGATGATGCGTCTTCCAAGAGAATCCGCGGTGCGATAACTGAACACCGCGGTATCGATGAAGATCTGACTGATCCGGTTAAAAGTATTGGGCAGTTTGGCCAGCACCTGCACCAGGTATCGTCCGCCATTGGGATCGGGAAATGGACCATATACTTTGCGGATTTTTCCTTTATAAGCCAGGCTGTCGGCGATGCCGTTAAAATAGGACTGCCGGGTGACCACCACGGTGTCGAGCCTGAATTTCTTTTTTAAAACATCTTTAACGTACAGCGGCGAATTGGGCGATTTTTCCAGCGTGTCTTTCAGCTGTGCCATCGTAAGCTTCTGAGACCAAGCTGATAAGACGCTAAAGCATAGGAGCAGGCCGAGGGCAGTTGATTTCATTCGGTTGATATTCAGGTTGCAAATATAGCCGTCAGGCTGGAAATGACCTTTTTACCGCAACATTCGGCACGGGATTTTCGTTTCCGGAGTATAATTTTGATCCACTATGCGGTTGTTGACACTCTTTCTTTGCTGTATCTGCCTCCAGGGCTTTTCCCAATATAAAAGTTTTATGATCGGGGTGAAAGGCGATACGCTCGACCGGGTCGACGGCAAAAACCAGAAACAGGGCAAATGGGTGAACCACATCGATGAACTACGCGGTGAACCGGGCTTTGAAGAAGAAGGCGAATATAAAAATGACCGCAAGGAAGGTGGCTGGCGCAGGTATAACCTCAACGGCGACCTTACGGGGCTGGAAAATTATCGCTGGGGAAACAAGGACGGACTTTCACAATATTTCATGGCCTCCGGTCAGCTGATCCGCGAAGAACGCTGGAAAGCGATGAATCCCGACCAGCAATACGATACGCTCGAGATAGAAGACATCGATCACCTCAACGAATATAAAACGGTGATCGTAAAGAACGAAGGAGTCGCCATCAAGCATGGCACCTGGAATTTTTACAATGCTTCGACCGGAATGATCGACCACACCGAAAATTACAGTCTCGGCAAGCTGGAACACAGCGCACAGTCTGCCGTGTCAGATTCTGCAGCCACCGCAAAAAAATCGCTGGTGAAACCCAAAGAAGTGCAGGATTTCGAGAAGAAAAATGCAGGTAAGAAAAAAGTGCGCGTCCGTGACGGCGCCGTAAACTAATCTTCGTCCGGCTGGTGGAGTGTAGTGAGCAAAACCTTGTCGATCCGTTGCGCGTCCATGTCCACGATCTCGAATTTAAAATCTTTCCATTCCAGTTTCTCCCCGGTATGCGGAATATGTTCCAGCTGATGAAGGATAAATCCGGCGAGGGTATCGAATTCATGTTCCCCCTCATTCATCCATTCCGTTTTATCGAAATGCGTCAGGAAATCATAGAACGGAATCTGTGCATCCACGAGATAGGAACCGTCATCCCTTCTCACCACTTCGTAATCTGAAATATCCGGTTGGGGAATATCGCCGATCAGGGCTTCCAGGATATCGTTGAGGGTGATCATGCCAAGCAGGCTTCCATATTCGTCCACGATAAAGCAGCTATGGCTTTTGGATTGTTTGAATTGTTCCAGCACCTGGTAAGGCGTATTGTTTTCAGGTACGAAGAGTCCTGGAATGATGATATCCTTGAAAGGGGTGTTGTCTTCCGATACGTACAGGTCTTTGATCGACACCATGCCTTTGATGTTATCGATCTGTTTGTCGCATACCGGATAAACGGAATGCGGTTCGCGCAATATGGTGTCCTTAATCTCTTCTTCGGTGGAATTGAGGTCGAACCAGATAATGTCGCTGCGGTGTGTCATCAGCGAAGTGATATTGCGGTCGCCCAGATGAAAAACACGTTCGATGATATCCTGCTCCGCTTCCTGGATGGTCCCCTGTTCGGTTCCTTCATTGATGATGGCTTTGATTTCGTCTTCCGTTACATTGCTTTCACTGGAAGATTTGATGCCGAATACGCGGAAGAAGATGGTCGTGAGCCAGTTCAGCAGGGCCACGATCGGGTAGCCGATGCGTGAGAACAGCCGCACCGGTCTTGCAACGATGCGTGCGATGCGTTCCGCCTGCAGGAGTCCGATCCGTTTAGGAATGAGTTCGCCAAAGAGGATCGAAAGGAAGGTCACCAGGATCACGATCAGCGCCGTGGATATATTGGATGCATAGTGATAGAGAAAGGGGATTTTCTCGATGTAGGGTTTGAGGTTCGTGTTGAATTTTTCTCCGGTATAGAAACCGGTAAGGATCGTTACCAGGCTGATGCCGATCTGTGCGGTAGACAGGAAGAGTTCCGGATTTTCAGTCAGCTCCAGGGCAGATCTGGCGCGGGCATCTCCCTTGGACGCCATGTCCTCCAGTTTTGATTTTCTGGCTGAGACGAGTGCAATTTCCGCCAGTACAAAAACACCGTTAGCCAGCACCAGGCAAAACAGAATTACAATTTCAACCATTCTTGACCATTACTTTATACTGATTGTTCCAAACTGTTTTTTAAAAAAAACACTCATGCCCCATCCGATCAGGCAACCGAAAAAAGCGCCGCCCGTTACATCGAATGGATAATGCACCCCCACATAAACCTGTGCATAACATATGATCGCCGCCCAAAGCAAAATAAGCCATCTCCAGGACGCGGATTGCTTTAAAGTTATAAAAATAAAGGCTGCCAGGGCAAAATGATTGCAGGCATGGGACGAGGTAAAACTGGAGCTGTGCGGACAGTAATTCACCAGCACCCGCACTTTATCCGCGATCTCCTCATTCCGGCAGGGCCGCAGGCGGAAAATGAACAATTTTACCAGTCGGCTGCTGAACAAATCGCTCATCACGGCTGTCATGATCAGCGTGGCGCACCACCACCAGCCCCGTACGCCAAAATTAATGGTCGCCAGGAGGAGGAAAAAAAGGTAAAGCGGGATCCAGAAT
Organism: uncultured Puia sp.; assembly: GCA_964658175.1. Taxonomy (GTDB): domain Bacteria; phylum Bacteroidota; class Bacteroidia; order Chitinophagales; family Chitinophagaceae; genus Puia. The sequence continues at coordinate 8,054 of CAZZYD010000089.1, forward strand.
TCAGGCTGGCGCATAAAGGGCAGCACGGCATCCAGGAACGGGTTCGTCCACCCGCGGTTGATCTTGAAGAACAGCCAGTGATCGAAGTCGAGCAGTCTGCGGTAAAACGCCGTTTGGCCGAGGTTGCCGAGTAAAATCATAATTCCAGCATAATTTCTCTACTTTTATTTCCCATTATACCCTCATATTCAATGATAAAGATACCTAAATTGATCCGATGGATTTTTTGGACCGGTATTATTTTTCTGGTTTTCATGACGCTGTTCCGGATCGGGTTTTATGCCTGGTTTTCCCATGCCGGCAACCCGCCATCGACCGTTGGCGGCGCCTTTGTGATGGGCCTGCGCTATGATATCAAGATGATGAGTATTTTCCTTGCCCTGCTGTTGCTGCTCGGATGCCTGAACTGGTGCGATCCTTTTCTCTCCCGCAGGTCGAAAGCGCTGGATTTTTTCCTGGTCGGCCTAGCTGCCTTCTTCATGATGTTCTTTTATGTGGTTGATTTCGCTCACTATGCCTATTTGTCCCAGCGACTCGGTGCCAGTGTACTGAACTACCTGCAGGACGCCGGCATATCCCTTTCGCTGGTCTATCAGACCTATCCCGTCATCCGCCTCATCCTGTTCATCATCGGAGGCACCTGGCTCATCTGCTGGCTGGTGTTTCGCAGTTATAAAAAAATCCTGGCAACCCGCGAATCCGCCAAAGGCAAAAACAAAGCGGCCTGGGTGGCAGGAGCGATCGTATTGCTGGCGATCGGCATCATGGGCCGTGTGGGACAATATCCATTGCGCTGGAGTGATGCCTTTGCGCTTGGAAACGACTATCGCGCGAGCCTTGCCCTCAATCCGTTTCAGTCCTTTTTCAGCAGTTTGAAATTCAGAAGCTCCACCTATAATCTCACAAAAACCAAAGAAGCCTACCCGCGACTGGAAAAATATTTTGGATTTCCCGGCATGACGGATTCGCTTTCCTACACGCGCGCAAGCATTGTTTCACCCGCGGTGACCGTAAAGCCGAACATCGTCATCGTCATCTGCGAATCGTTCAGCGCCTACAAGAGTTCGATGTGGGGCAATCCGCTCAACACCACGCCCTTTTTCAAACAGCTTTGCGACAGCGGCATTTTTTTCGATCACTGCTTTACGCCCTCCTACGGAACCGCCCGCGGAGTATGGGCCGTCGTCACCGGCATTCCGGATGTGGGCCAGGCAACGACCACCACCAGCCGCAATCCGGCCGCCGTGGATCAGCATACCATCCTGAATGATTTCGACGGCTACAAGAAAATGTATTTCCTCGGCGGCAGCACCAGCTGGGCCAATATCCGTGGACTGCTTGAAAATAATATCAAGGGTCTGCGGATCTACGAGCAGGAAGATTACAGTTCACCGAAAGTGGATGTGTGGGGCATCAGCGACAAAAATCTTTTTCTGGAAGCCAATAAAGTACTGGCTCAGCAGACGACGCCTTTTGTGACGGTGATCCAGACTTCGGACAACCACCGTCCCTATACCATCCCGTCGGAAGATGCCGCGGAATTCCCGGTGCGCAACCTGCCTGCGGATTCTTTGAAAGCATATGGCTTTGCTTCCAATGCTGAAATGAATGCCTTTCGATATACGGATTTTTGCTACCAGAAATTCATTAGCGCCGCAAAAAAAGAAGCATATTTCTCCAACACGATCTTCCTGTTCATCGGCGATCATGGCATTGCAGGGGATGCGGGCAATATGTTTCCCCGTCCCTGGACCGATGAACGATTAACCAATATGCATGTGCCACTGCTGATTTATGCACCGGGAAGAATTCAGCCGAAACGCATCAGCCTGCCCTGCTCGCAGGTGGATATGCTGCCAACCGCCGCATCGCTGGCGCATATTTCATATACCAACACCACCCTCGGCAGAAATATTCTGGACTCCGGTTATACGGCGGACAAAGCCTTTGCTTTTCTCTATGATCCGGAACAGGGATATATCGGGGTGCTGAAAGGTTCCTATGTGGTGAGAACCCAGCTGCAGACAAAAAAACAACAGGTGGCTTCCGTCGTCAGCAACGACCCGCTGTCCGCTGCCGCGATCAAAGACAGCCTGCCGGTGTTGACGACGCTGACGGAGGATATCTATGAAACAGCCCGCTATCTGTTGCTGAATAACAAAAAGAAATCCTGAACCGGATGCGCATCCTACCTATTTTATGTCCCCTGGTCTGCTGGTTCCTCACGGGTTGCAGTCAGCCGGTCCGGCCGCGGCCCCGGCATGTAACTGATGGCTCTGTAAAGATCACGGATATCGATAAGGCCCATGTGTTTGATCTCAGCGGATATGCAGATGATGGAGAAAGCGATCCCTTCAATCTGTTCGATGAAAACAGTTTTGTCAATCCGCGCGACGACAACGCTGACAATCCGTTTATACCAAAGACGAATCCACAGCCAAAGAAAAATCCGGCGATCTATTTTGACGGTGTCAATGGTAACCGGATCGTCGCCGATCTGCAGCATTCTTATAAAATTACCGAGGTCTATCTTTACGATCAGTCAGACAACAGCGACAGTGTCTGGATCTACACCGGCAATATGCGGCACTGGACGTTAAAAGCCGGCTTTCCATCCGGCGCTGCGGGAGGAAATGGCTGGCGGCGTTTTTCCATCGACGACAGCAGCCGCTTCCTGATGATCCGTTTCAGCAGTTACGAAACGGCGATCACCGAAATGGTGGCGTATGGAAAGCCATTGCGGGATAGCATGCTGCAGATTCCCGTATCCGCCCCGGCGCCCGCATTCACCCATCATACACTCGATCATTTCGTCGGCGTGAATTATATTATGGAATCGGAGGCACGCTGGCTGAAGCCGTTCCATTACAGCCGTCTCTATAAATTCTCCCTGGATTTTGATAATGACCAGACGCATGCCTGGCCGGATATTTCCTTTAACATGCTGCACTACGGCTATTGGAATACAGGCATAAACAAATATGTTTTCGATATCGACACCCTGCAGAAAATCAACCAGGGCAATCTGTGGTATAGTCTGCGCGGCGTGGCAGGCTGGCTCAATGCGAAAGGGGTGAGCGAACACGAACGGCCCGTCAATCTGCCCGGCATGGACCCCAATGACCCGGCCAGTTATGCGCGGCATGCCGAGATGATGTGGCATATCGCCGCATTTTACGGGCATCAGCAGGTGGATACAAACCTGATGTCCCTTTCGCATGAACCGCGGCAGTCGGGCAGGGGTACGATGTCTATGTATGAAAACGGCAATGAGGAAAATGCTTCCTGGATCGGAAAATATTATTGCACGCCCACGGCTTATTTCGCCCAGAGTACGGCGGACCTTGATGGAGACGAAGGCAGACAGGGAAAGCGCTTCGGGATTTCGCAGGCTGACCCCGCAGCCCGGCTGATGATGAGCGGACTGACGGGACTCGATACGGGGCGCGTGAAAGTCTACAAATTCCTGAGTGACCAGCTCCGCGACGATCGCCGGTTTCCCTGGCAGGCAGGCATACAGTATCACTACTATTGTGGTAAGGACGGCAGGGGCATTTCGCCGGAGGCAGATTCCCTTCGGTCGAAACTTCGGGCGGTCAGGTCGGCATCCTGGAAGATCCAGCCGGGCACCGATTGCTTTCTGGGAGAAAACGGGTACGACAAAAATCCCGCTTCGCGCCAGTGCACGCCGATGCTGCCCGGGCAGACGGCCGCGCAAAGCCAGGGCATTATGCTCCTGCGATCACTGAATGCAACTTTTTTCTCGGGCTTTGACGCCTACATTATTTACTGGCTGCGCGATACGGAAGGAGAAAATAGCCCGAACGTATACATGAGCAGCGGACTGATCTATAAAGATGCGCAGGGACAGTTCCACGGCTATCCGGCCTGGTATTATATCAGCAGCCTGGTGTCCGTGCTGGGCACGTACCGCCCCGACCGCATTGTGCAGGAATCGGGCGGTGTGTGGATATACAAGTACCGTTCGGCGACAGATCCCGATCAGGTTGCATATTTTATCTATTCCCCGACGACGGACGGCAGCCGGGTGCATTTTCGCATGCCGCTTCGCCCGAAAGGAACGGTAAGCCTTATGCGATTTGAAGACCAGGCGGACAATGGCGCGGTGCAGCGCATTCCGATGGTGAACGGACAGGTTGAGCTCTCCGTAGAAGAAAAACCGCAGGTATTGCTTTTGAAGGAGTAGCGTGTCCGTTTGTCAACAAAAAATAATTGATGCCTTTTCAAATCAAACATCGTCTCTGGCTGCTGCCGGGCATCGTATACCCGCTGGTGAGTTTCCTTTCCTGTTCTTATTCCAATAAAGCTGCGCGGAAACTCTACGCTCAAGCTGCGCAGAAAAAATATGACGTGATCATTGTCCCCGGTGTTCCTTTTGAAAACGGTTCGTGGAGCCGAACGATGAAGGGGCGCGTATACTGGTCAAAATATTTATACGAGCAGGGCGTCGCAAAAAATATTATCTATTCCGGGTCGGCGGTATACAGTCCTTACTGTGAAGCCGAAATCATGGCGCTGTATGCCACGGCGCTCGGCATTCCGCGCGAACATATTTTTACGGAGACCCACGCCCAACACAGTACGGAAAATCTTTATTATTCTTACCAGCAGGCAAAAAAACTGGGTTTTAAAACCATCGCGCTGGCATCGGATCCGTTTCAGACCAAAGCACTCCGGCGCTTTGCCCGCAAACGGGTGAGCGCGTCCTTGGGATTTATTCCCATGGTGACCGATACCATGAAAAAACTGGAACCCGGTATGGTCAATCCATCCATCGACCAGCAACAGGCCTTTCGCCCGGACTTTGTCTCCCTGGTCAAAAGGGAAGGCTTCTGGAAACGCCTGCGCGGCACCCTGGGAAAAAATATCGATACGACAGCTGTAAAAACCCCCTGATTTCTTCCGCACGTTCAGACTGGAGGGCCGTTTACGTGCGGGAAAGCCGTAATTTTAGGATCACTACATGATAACACCTGAATTGCCTGCCAATGA
>CAZZYD010000090.1:0-8184 GCA_964658175.1 uncultured Puia sp.
TCCCATCTATCCCACGCATCCCATCATCCCAGTCAAATAAGTAAAACCGACAACTGATGTTCAGGTTTATCCATTGGACAAATCCTCCGGGGGCACGACCTTTAGACCGAAAGAAGGTTTTACCTTCAGCATCACCGGTCAACATTGGTTCGGGGCTACATTACCATCGGCGTTCAAGGCGGCAAATCCAAAACAACATGGCGGCGGACAAAATATCATATCATAAGGCGGCAGCGGAGTATTTGCGCCATTACTACGAGGAACATGCAGACAGCACGATCTTTTCCATGTACCATTTCATTTCCCAGCTCGCCACCGAAGCGAAGCATATCGCCAAATCACTTGGACTGAAAGACATGGAATACCAGAACGCCATCGTGGCCACCTGGTTCCGCTATGCCGGACTAACGGAATTGGGTCAGGGACAAACGGAAGACATGAAGAAAATCCTGCTGGATTTCTTTACGATCGTGGCATATCCCGACGATGAACGGCTTATCGTACAAAATGCCATTTCAACGGTCGCTGAAGGAAAATTTGCCGCCTCAAAAATCGAACAAACCGTTTCGGATGCCGTATACAGCCAGCTCGTGCAGCCGAATATGCTGGAAAATGTGTTACTGATCAAGGATGAACTGAACAGGATCAACCGGGTTGAAAAACCGGAATTATTATACATGAAGTTTTTCATGGAAATGTTTATTAAGACCCGGTTCTATACACCGTATGCGGCCGCTGAATACGTTCAACCGCGGGAAAAGAATTTTCAACTGCTTGAAAAGCGCGTTCATAAGCTGGAAGAAACGAAAATCGTGGAACCGGTGAAATCGAAAGCAGATGGAAGCCCATCCCTGTCAAACAAGGAAACGGAGGACCTTTTCAAAATCGCTTTCAGAAATTACAATCACCTGATATCGGTCGCCGATTCGAAAGCATCGCTGCTCATCAATGTAAACTCGATCATCATTTCTGTGATGATCGCTTTTGTGCTGAGCAAGGCCGAGAAAAGCATGTTCCTTCTCTGGCCGACCATTGTGCTGCTTACCGTTTGCCTGTCCACCATCCTCCTTTCGATCCTCGCCAGCAGACCGCAGAACAATAGTTTTCTGGAAGACCGGAAGTCGCACAGCTACCAGCGTTTTTTCTTTGGCAGCTTCGATCTGGTGGATCCCAATTTTCTGCGCGTTCAGTGGGAAGAATATTATGCGCAGCTGATGGAACTTTTCAGCAGCGCAAAGGAACAGGTATACCTGGAAGTATATAAGGAATCGTACAATGTAAGGAAAGTGCTTTCGAAAAAGTTCAATTACCTCGCCTATGCGTACTGGGTCTTTATTGTCGGATTGCTGATTTCTGTGATCGCATTTGTGATTGCGATTTATAGTCAGGCGAAGAGTTAAGAATCTATTTGTTTCACGCGACGATGCAACGGATGCGCAACGCTGCAACGAGTGGTTGCCCGGTTAATAATTTTCGTATTCATAAAAATATCATCTGTTTAGTCCTCCGTCGCGGCGTTGCGCATCCGTTGCGTCGTCGCGTGAAATAAAAAACCTACAAGAAATCATGTTCAAAAACATTTCCATCGCAATTCTTTTTCTACTCTTATCCGTAAAACAAACCACGGCCCAGAACCTCGACGTAAACATTCTCAAGAACATCAACCCAAGAAATCCGGATTCATGGTATGAGATTCAGGTCAGCGCTTCGGTATACTGGGTATCCGGGATTGCGGCATTGGGCCCGCTGGCCGGCGGCCTGATCAGCGGCAACAAACAGATGCGGCATATGGGAGGTGAACTATTTATCGCCATCGCCACAGACCTGATCGTATCGGAGGGATTGAAATATGCGATCAACCGGGAACGGCCGGGCGACAAATACCCCGGCGTAATTTTTCCGCGTACCGTCACCCATGGACGGTCGTTTCCTTCTACCCACACATCCCTGGCATTTGCCACCGCAACTACGCTCGCCATCGAATACAAAAAATGGTATGTGACCGCACCTGCCTATGTATGGGCCGGCTTTGTCGGATATTCAAGGATGTACCTCGGTAAACACTATCCGAGCGATGTGGCCTGCGGCGCGCTCATTGGGGCCGGCAGCAGCTATTTCAGCTACTGGCTGAACAAGAAATTATTTGGTAAACGCTATTCCACGACTTCCTCTGTTTTTTAAACTCACAGCTATGTTCCGTTTTTCCGCACTGGCTAGCCTGTTATTTTGTCCAATCGGCCTGCACGCCCAGGATTCGATCTGCGCGCGTGTGATTATGATCGGTAACGCAGGCAATGCCGGAAAAACCCGAGACGCCGTGATTGCCGAAGCTGCAAAACGGATCATTCCCGGGAAAACAACGGTGCTCTACCTGGGCGATAATATCTTTCCTTCCGGACTGGGCGCCAGCGGCACCGCATCCGGAAAAAACGGTCAGGAAATCCTGCAGTCAGCATGGCAACCGATGCGCAGAAATGACGCGAAGGTCTTTTTCATCCCCGGCAATCACGACTGGGATGCAACCGGTCCGCAGGGACTCGCAAAAATAAAAGCCCAATGGTCCTTTATAGAAAGTCAGCAGGATGCCGGACTCAAACTGGTGCCTGCCAACGGGTGCCCCGACCCGGTGGAAATCAATATATCCGACAGCCTGACCATCATCGCTTTCGATTCTGAATGGTGGCTTTTTCCCTTTACGACAGTGAATCCCGGCGCCGAATGCGGCTGTAAAACAAAAAAAGACATTACGGAAAAGATGCGCGAGCTCTTATATAAGAACCGGTTTAAAGTAATCCTGCTTGCGTCTCATCATCCGTTTGAAAGCTATGGAAATCATGGCGGATATTTTTCATGGGAAGACCATATTTTTCCGCTGAATGCCGCGGTAAAAGGATTTTATCTCCCCTTGCCACTGGTGGGATCCTTATATCCTGTCCTTCGCAATACCTTTCCTGGTCCGGAAGACGCCGGCCATCCCCTATACCGCATGATGAAAAAAGAAATCGGTCATGTGTTTGAAAATACACCGAATCTCGTGCATGTATCGGCCCACGACAATGGCATGCAACTCATCAACAGTCTGCCTTTGCAGCTGGTGACGGGTGCCGGCGCAGATAAGTCCTATGTAAAAAAGGGCCGGCACGCGCTGTATGCGAGCGGCGATGCCGGTTTTGTAGTTGCCGACCTGCTGACGGGCAATCAGCTAAAGCTTTCTTTTTATAATGACCGGGACCCGGGTGCGCAGCCTCAGTATAGTTATAAGAAAACATATGTGACGGTCAAAGATGTGGAAGACAGCAGTTTTCATGCGATCACAGGCGACAGCGCTTTCGGGATCGCACATGCCGGTTTCGGCAATGTGAGTGGTTTGCACCGGTCTTTGTTCGGGGAAAATTACCGGAAGGAATGGTCCGCCGAAACAAAGCTTCCGGTGATCCGCTTATCTGAAATTCATGGCGGCCTGACGCCGATGCGACAGGGCGGCGGGAATCAAACCCAGTCACTCCGGCTGGAAGACAAGGACGGCGCAGCATGGGTGTTGAGAAGTGTTGAAAAATATCCCGAAGCCATATTGCCGGATCAGTTGAAAGAGACTTTTGCCAAGGACATCGTCACCGACGCCATGTCTGCGCAGCATCCTTATTCCGCGTTGGCGGTGCCGCCGCTGGCCAATGCACTTCACGTGCCGCATGCGCATCCGCAGATCGGCATCGTTGCGCCTGATAAAAACCTGGGTATGTATACTTCCACGTTCAGCGGGAAAATCTGCCTGCTCGAGGAAAGGGAGCCCGGTGGCAAGTCTGTCAATTTTACGGATATGCTCGATGCGCTGACGAAAGACAATGACAACGATTTTGACAGCAGTACTTTTTTGCGCGCACGGATCCTGGATATTTTTCTGGGCGACTGGGACCGGCATGGTGACCAGTGGCGTTTCAGGCCGGAAAAAAATGGCAATGGTAAACGCTATGTCTCCATTCCGCGCGATCGCGACCAGGCATTTTATACGAATCAGGGTGTATTTCCATCGCTCGAATCACTTCCCTGGATCGAACCATTTTTCGAAGGGTTTAATCCAAAGATCCGGAATGCCGGTACGCTCCTCTTTACGAGCACCCTGCTCAATGCCAGGCTCATCAACCAGTTCAGCTACGCGGGCTGGATGCAGATTACGAACGAATGTGTGGCGGCACTTACTGACAGCGTGCTCGAAGCTTCCTTGCGGCAGCTGCCACAGTCTTCCTATTTCCTCCGCCACGACAAACTGCTGAAGATTATGAAGGGCCGCAGGGCGGATCTTCCCCGAGCCATGGGTGCGTATTACCGTTTCCTCAATAAAAATGCGCTCATCCAGTTGTCTGACAAAAATGAACTGGTGGAAATAAAAGACGCTGCCGGAGGCGCAACGGAGATAAATATTCACAAGCTGTCAAAAAAGGGCGAGCTCAGGCAGCAGCTGTTTTCGAAAACCTATGATCCGTCTGTCACAAAAGAAGTGCGGGTTTTCCTTGCTGCCGGAAACGACAGTGTTATCATAAACAAAACACATTCGCCGGTGAAGATCCGGATCTCCGGAGGTGACGGCGATAAAAAATTTGAAGTGACGGGATTGGCCCGCCGCGTCACCATGCTGAAAAACGATACGGCGATTGTGCCCGGCAACCTGTTTAACGTATTGGCACCGCTGGCGTCCGCCGGTTTCAACAACGATGACGGTTTTATCCTGGGACTGGGTTTCCGGTGTACCCGCGGGCTCGATTACAAAACCACGACGTTCACTACCCGGCACTACACCAGCTTTCAGCAGTTGACGGTCGCGCATTCCTTTTCTTCCCAGGCATTCAATGTAAAATATAGTTCCGAATGGATCCATGCGATCGGGAAGGCAGACATCGTGATCAGGGCAAATGCCTTTGCGCCTGACAACACCCAGAATTTTTTTGGTACCGGTAATCAGACGGCGTTCGTAAAAGCCGGCGATTTTAAGAGATTCTATCGTGCGAGGTTCAGTCTCTATACCCTGGATCCGGCCCTGCGCTGGGAAAATGGGAAAGGAACTTCTATCAGCTTCGGACCATCGTTCCAATACTACCGGTATGACAGTTCCGATAATATCGGCCGCTTTATCCAGACGCCCGGCGTCGTCAGCACCTACGACAGCAATTCCGTGGGCAAATCAAAAATTCACGGAGGGATCGCGATCCATTTTGTTCATGATACCCGGAACAGTAAACTGCTGCCGGCCTGGGGTTCCTATCTGAATATCCGGTTGAAAGGTTATGCAGGACTGAATAATGCGGCGCGCTCATACGGTGAGCTCTCGGGAGATTTTGCGGTTTTCAAAAGTGTGGATGCAAAATCGAATGTGGTGATCGTTGACCGGATTGGTGGGTCGGTCCTCGTCGGTAATCCTGCTTTCTATCAAACTGCGTTTCTTGGTGGACAGGGAAACCTGTATGGATACCGGCAATATCGGTTTGCGGGCAAATACATGCTGTTCAACAACCTGGAAACCCATATCAAGCTGGCCGATTTCGCCAGTTATATTTTACCGGGTCAGGTGGGGCTGGTCGGCTTGTTCGATATCGGCCGTGTGTGGACAAAGAATGACGATTCAAATCAATGGCACAACGGTGCCGGGGGCGGTATCTATTTTTCTCCTGCGCAGGTCACCGTCATACAGCTGATCGCCGTGCATTCTGTGGAAGGATGGTATCCTTATCTGACGGTGGGGTTCCGGTTTTAGTATTTCCCACATGGAGTTTTGTTTCACGCGACGTCGCAACGGATGCGCGACGAGTTTCTCGCAAAGGCGCAAAGATCCGCAAAGGCGCAAAAAATTTACACCGTGCGTTTGTCTTTGCCTGAACCAAAGCCCGTCGCGTCGTTGCGCATCCGTTGCATCGTTGCGTGAAACCTTTGCCTCTTGGCGCTCCTTTGCGTCTTTGCGTGAAACAATGCTTATCTCGGGAACTGAAACCGTTTTATCAAACGGTAAACACCCAGCCGGAGGTTGTCGTAGATCAAGGCTATGAACAGGGTGATGACACCGATCAGCAAAATCCGGAATTGAAAGTGCGGGTATAAAAGATCACCGGAAAAACAGCCGAGAAAGAAGAATCCGATGATCGCGCAGCGTAAGCCGATGCTGCGAACCAGTTTCGTCCGCTGGCCGCCTTCCTTATAAAAAAAGAGTTGGGATAACTCGATGCCCAGATCGGTAAAGAGACCCGTAAGATGCGTGGTGCGGACCGCCGCGTTCGACACCCGCGTCACGAGTGAGTTCTGCAAACCCATGGCGAAAAGCATGCAGCAGGCGAGAATGGCATTGTGCACGCCTTGCGTTACAAGCGCTTCCCCATAGAGGCCGAGCAGCAGGAGCAAACCGATTTCGATATAAATGGAGATGTGGTGTGGTGATTCGTAGTTGGCGCGGGCGAAGTACTCTGTGATAAAGCTCGATGTGAATGATCCCAAAAGGAACGAGAGGATATAAAAAAGAAAAAAGAAGGCGAGCTCATCTGTCTTCGTCAGGACCCGCTGGGAGAAATAGGCGAAATGGCCGGTGACATTGGTGGTGAGCACACCCAGCCCGAGCACACCGCAGATATTTACGATGCCGGCGACAAAGGAAAGAAAGGCCGCCAGCCGGATGTTCTGTTTAAATGATCTTGGAATCGCGCGTGACCGGAACATACTCTTTTAATTCTCGGCTTGAAACAGTGTCCAGGGAAATGCTTTCATATCGCGCAGATAAGGCGACTGCCAGTTAAATTGCGGGTGTGCCAGCAGGAAGGGCGCTGCCAGAAAATCCCTTCCATCCGGATTTCCCATATGCGCCCAGAACTGCATGTTTTTCGCCAGTGCCGCTGTGGTGACTTTTCCCTGGGTTGTACCTCCCGGGTAAAACGGCGGCCAGTCCCACTCAGGGCAACCGTTGGGATCGGTGTCCACACGCCCTGCGATGACGCAACGGCTCTGATCGTTTTTTTTCAGCAGGTCATTATATGTATCCGATTCGATGATCTTTCCCGAAGAGTCGTCTATTCTTCCCTTATACATGCCCGTTAATGCTTCCCAGCGGCGCCGGCGGGCATTGGGCGAATTGGTAGAATCGGCCGGATTAAAATTCGTTTCTTCCCGGATCAGTTTTTCATCCAGCGCAAAATTGGATCCGACATAAATGCCGTCGCCGGTGCGCCATACCCGGTGGTTGAGCAGCCCGAGTTCCAGGCGGGCGATCTCATTGGTCTTGATATCGCCGATCAGCCAGTCGTTCGCGTAGCCACCATTGTTTCCGGTCGTCATGATTCTTATAAAATCATCGATGCTGCTGGCGTACTGGGCGGCTTTGCGCGCACGCACAAATTCGGGAATTCCTTTTTCATCAAACCCGTTGAACTGGGTGATCGTTGTTTCGGTGATCAGGATTCCGCTGCTGGTGATCGCAAAATCATCGCCGCTGTGAATAAAGCCCGGAAAAATATCCATGAACATCCGGTTGCCTTTGGCAGGCACGATGTCCGCCAGGATGTTCCATCTTTCTCCATTGAGGTAGTCAGACCAGTTGTTATGTCCGATTGCGATTTTTCCATCTGTGGTATAACTGCCTGTGGCAACGAAAGCACTGCAGTTTCCCGGTGCCCGGTTCATCACCGTTCCGGGATGTTTTTTATTGTCCAGCCATGGTACATAATAATTTCCGAGTTCTATGTTCGCATTCAGTGCGACGATGTCGTATACATCATAGGATTTTCCTTTAGACTTGAGGCCGTCTGCAATGCCCTGCATTTCCTGGCGGTATTCAATATCGACCCGGGGCCAGCAAATCGTCGCGGCCGCGTTCCTGAAAAAGGTCCAGTCCCGTTTGGTATTTTTTTTCAGGACGACCTTCTCCATTCGTATGGCCTCATCGATTTCTTCGTTCAGCAGCACGCCGTGCTGAAACCCGATCTGCGCAGGCGTTCCTTCCAGATGAATGCAAATCCAGCCCGCGCTGTCGTGGCGCGCGGCATGTTCCAGCCGGGGATCGCCCATGGCACAGGCCGCCAGGCAAAGTGAAAGCAGGACAGGTATCATCAGAACTTTCTTCATGCGCAGGTTTTGTAGTCGGAAGTTACCGAATTTTCCCGCGCAAAGCGGGGATGGAACGCCTGACGGCAGGGAGTCGTTTTTATTCCCGGT
>CAZZYD010000090.1:8194-12943 GCA_964658175.1 uncultured Puia sp.
TCCTGAAAACGAATAGTTTTGAGTCAGATAACCGTCTGATCGGTGTTCGGTTCCTTTTATGAGACGCTGGCTGTTTTTGGTGGTGGCAATTGGTTTTACCCTCTTTGTGCAGGGACGCGCAATCCCTGATTCGCTCCGGATATCCCTCGCCCGGGCCATCGCGAAAGCGCCCTATTATGATTCGGCCAAAAACAGACTGATCGATTCCCTGCGCGGTCAGCTGGAACATATTCCGGCGGCTGATTTCGAAACTGCCTATCATCTGCGTAAGGCAATGTATGAGGCTTACCGGATTTTTAAGTACGACTCTGCTTTCCGCTACGCGCGCACGCTGCAGGTGATGGCCTATGATAAAGGAGACCCGTTGCTGATCAAAGACGCGAAATTGAAAATGAGCTTTATTCTTTTGTCGTCCGGCCTGTACAAGGAAACCTACGACTCCCTGTCGTCGGTCGATATCCGCAATACGCCCGCGGAACTGAAAGCCGCTTATTATACACTGATGGGCAGGTATTATTATGATATTGCCGGGTACGACAACGATGCCTACCATTCTGACGCCTATGATATCCGCGGATCGGCATATATGGATTCCGCGCTGATGTATTACCCGGCTGGTTCTTTCGAATCCGTGTATTATAATGGGTTAAAATATTTTAAGTCATACAAGACAGCGCAAGCCTTACCCTATTTTCAACGCCTGATCGTGAGTCATCCGCTCACCGATCACCAATACGCGCTGGTATCGTCTACCATGAGTGGTATTTTGCTCCAGAACAAGCAAACCGAAGCCGCCATCGAACTGCTTTCGCGGGCGGCCGAGGCTGATATCCGTACTTCAACCAAGGAGACTTTTGCCATTTTTACCCTCGCCGCACTCCTTTTTAAACAGGGCGACGTAAAAAATGCGTCTGTTTATATCGAGGCGGCCATCGAAGACGCCGCTTTTTATGGCGCCCGCCAACGGAAAGTGCAAATGAGCGCCCTCCTTCCTTTGATAGAAGGCGAAAGAATCAATTCCGTGGAAGCGCAGCGTAACACACTCATTAAATATGCATCCCTGGTCACCGCCCTGGGAATCCTGCTGGTCGGACTTACCATCGTGGTGCTCAAACAGGTGAAACGGATCAAGAAGTCGCAGGAACTGATCTCTGCGGCGCACGCCCGTCAGCAGGAAATTAACGGGAAACTGGAAATAGCCAATCATAGCCTGGCCAAAGTGAATGAGAAACTCGAAGAAGTAAACAAGATCAAAGAAGAATACATCGGCTATTTCTTCAACATGGATTCCGAATTCTTCACCCGGCTGGAAAAACTCAAGAAAACCCTCGAACAAAAGCTCAACGAGCGGAAATACGACGATATCCGATTTATCGTCAATAATATAGATTCAAAAAAAGAAAAGGAGGATCTCCTGACGAATTTTGACAAGGTCTTCCTGAAACTCTTCCCCAATTTTATCCCCGTTTTTAACGGTCTCTTTCCTCCGGACGATCATATCCGGGTAACCGAAAACAGCCTCACCACCGAGCACAGGATCTATGCCCTGATCCGGATGGGGATCACCGACAGCGAGAAAATCGCCCAGATCCTGGATTATTCTGTCAAGACCATCTATGCCTACAAGACCAGGATTAAGAACCGGTCCATCGATCCAAAACACTTCGAGGAAAGGCTGATGGAAACCAAAACAATGTGATTTTTCCGCAAAATACATACGGTATTTATTCCATGGAATAAATATTTAATATGAATATAGATGGTTGATCTACAAATTGTTAGATTATTACACCCATGCTATTTTTGATCTATTTCCTTGATTTGGGGTCTATAATTTGTGCGAGGTTTGGCAGCATTGTTTCTTTAAGCCGGATTTTAACATTGCTATATGCCATCACACTATTTGCTAAAGCTGCTAACGGCCTTTTTGTGCTTTTCTATTCTTTCCCTTCACTCATTTTCACAAAACCCGCAGGTCTCCGTTCACGGAACAGTGACCAATGACCGCGGAGAACCCCTGCCCGATGTTTCGGTCTTGGTCGATGGATCCAGTCTTGGAACGCTGACCGACAGTAAAGGGCAATTTACCATCAACGCCCCGTCAACGGGACACCTGTTATTTTCTTCCATCGGATTCGACAGCCTGCGCCTGAAGGTGCAGCCGCTGCTGAACGTTCAAATGAAACTGGCCGGCGCTTCCCTGACGGACGTGGTCGTGATCGGTTACGGAACCACGCGGAAAAAAGAACTGACCGGTTCGATCGCGGTCGTGACTTCAAAGGACTTCCAGCAGGGAGCCATCACAACCCCGGAGCAACTGATTGCCGGCAAAGTGGCCGGCGTTTCCATTACCTCCAACGGCGGTTCGCCCGGGGCGGGCAGCGTGATCCGGATCCGGGGTGTAGCTTCGCTCAATGCCAGCAACGATCCCCTGATCGTTATCGACGGATTGCCTTTCAGTGGAAATAACATCTACGGAACATCCAACGCCCTGAGCCTGGTGAATCCGAACGAGATCGAATCTTTTACCGTGTTGAAGGATGCGGCCGCCACCGCGATTTACGGTTCCCGTGCCTCCAACGGCGTTATCCTGATCACGACCAAAAAAGGCGTACCGGGCGGGCCCGTAAAAGTCAATTTCAATACGCAGGTATCTCTCGGCCACCTGATCAAAGAGGCCGATGTGTTGTCGGCAAACCAATTTCGCAGCCTGGTCGATTCCATCGGAACAGGCAGTTACGACAATGTCCATCAGTACAAATCCCTGCTTGGCACGGCCAATACCGACTGGCAGAAACAAATCTACCAGACATCCGTCAGCACGGATAACAATATCAGTATCACCGGTTCGGCAAAAAATCTTCCTTACCGCATTTCGGTGGGTTATTTAAACCAGGAAGGGATTGTGAAAACGGATAACCTCCAGCGCTTTTCCGGTGGCGTGTCCCTTAGTCCTTCCTTTTTCGACGGGAAACTCAAGGTGGAGATGAACGTAAAAGGCGCGGTGAGCAAGGTCCGCTTCGCCAATGCCGGATCAGCAATCAGCTCGGCGATGTATTTTGACCCGACCCAGCCGGTCCATGCGCCCAATGCCTACGGAAACTATTTTGAATGGGCATCCACCGATCCGAACTCCGGCGCGGTCACGCTGAATAAACTGGCGCCCCGCAACCCGCTGGCGCTGCTCGACCTGTATAATAACAGCGCGACGGTTCAGCGCAGTTTCGGAAATATCAGATTCGATTATGAGCTGCCCTTTATTTCCGGCTTGCACGCGAACCTCAACCTTGGATATGATATTGCGAAAGGAGACGGCACGACCAATGTTCCCGCCTATGCAGCACAGAATTACCTGGACAGCGGTCAGCGGAATAAATACCTGGGGAAAAATCAAAATACGGTCGGAGAGTTCTACCTGAATTATGTCAAAGACATGAAGTCCATCCGGAGCAATATCAATGTGATTGCGGGATACGGTTATTACAACAATCTTTCCACGAATTATAACTATGCATTGTTCCGCGCCAACGGAGATACGATCCCGGGCAGCAAACCGGCGTTCCCGCTGGACAAACCGGAGAATACACTGATCTCTTATTATGGCCGGTTGATTTATACATTCAATACAAAATATATTCTGGCAGCGTCGATCAGAACGGATGGATCATCGCGATTCTCTCCTGATACGCGCTGGGGTACCTTTCCTTCGCTGGCATTTACCTGGCGCATCAACCAGGAAAAATTCCTGCAGCCCGCCAAGGCGCTTTCCAGCCTGAACCTGCGGCTGAGCTATGGCGTAACGGGTAACCAGGATGGCATTCCGAATTATTCCTACCTGCCGGTTTATGGCATCAGCGACAACAGCTCGCAGGTGCAGTTCGGTACGCATTTCTATAATATGGGCAGTCCTGCCGCGTACGATGCCGGCATCAAATGGGAACAGACCACAACCTACAACGCAGGACTTGACTACGGATTCTTCGGAAACAGGATCCTCGGCAGTGTGGATCTGTATTACAAAAAGACAAGTGACCTCCTGAATACGATCCCTATTCCGGCGGGTTCAAATTTCAGCAGCACGATCCTTACCAATGTGGGCAATATGGAGAACAAAGGGATTGAATTTATCATCAACGCCATCCCGGTAAGAAACAAAGACATGAACTGGGACGTGAATTTCAACGTGGCCTTCAACAACAACAAGATCACAAACCTCACGGCCACCAAGGACTCGACTTACCCGGGTACCTTAACCGGCAACGGCGTCATCCAGATCAATTCCGTGGGGTACAATGCGAATGCCTTTTATGTGTATCACCAGGAATACAATCCCCAGGGCGCGCCCATCGAAGGGGTATATGCAGATGCGAACCACGACGGCATCATCAATCAGAACGATCTCTACCGGTATAAATCGCCTTTCCCGAAAGTGATTCTCGGATTCAGCACGAACTATACTTATAAGCGCTGGACCATCAGTACGGTGTTGCGCGCGAATTTGGGTAACTATATGTACAACCAGATTTCTTCCAATGCGATTCAGGCGAATGTGCTGAACCCGCTGGGCTACCTGGCCAATAGTTTTACCGATATCTATCACACCCATTTTTATTACAGCCAGCCACAGTCAGACTATTATATCCAGAACGCTTCCTTTCTTAAAATGGACAACCTGGGCCTGTCATTCAATGCGGGCAGCCTGATCCATAACCGGGTGAACATGCGCGTGAGCGCCAATTGCCAGAATGT
>CAZZYD010000091.1:0-12737 GCA_964658175.1 uncultured Puia sp.
TTTCATCGGCTTTTTAAAATCGACTTACCCTGCTGCGCGCATTCTGATGATTTCAGGCGTGGATGCTGCAGCCGCCGATCTGGCGATCGAATCCGGCGCCGATGCTTTCCTTTCCAAACCTTTCAGTAAAGCGCAGTTGTCGGATGCTGTGCGTCAGTTGTTGACGCAGGATGAACCCATGCTGCAAGCCTGATCAGGCCTGCGGGTTCACAGGTTTCGGATCCGAAATCGGAGCAGCAGGTATTTGCGGACTTGGGTCTACGGCCGGTATCTCTGGTGACGGGTATGATGAATAGATCATAAGTTTTTTTTAGAGATAGGGCAAAATGCTTGCCTCGCTGGTTTTCGCGACGGCGCAACGGATCCGCGACGGCGCCACGAGATATTGTTTGATGCAAAGGCGCAAAGAGATGAGTTCATATTTTAAACTCATGACAAAGGCGTAAAGGGTAACTCTTGGCATCTTTGCTTTCATTTGCGGCTTTGAGTGAACCATATCCCGCCGCGCATCCGTTGCGCCGTCGCGTGAAACTGAAATAAATCAAACAGGAATAAAACGCTCACCCAAACCGTTTAATCACCCTTCTTCATTCCTCAATTTTTGGTATTGTTGACCAAGATTGCCGGAATGTAAACTATACCAATCCTTCCACCCATTCCTGCGGGGACAGCAGTTGCACAGTGGCTGGGTGGGCGCACCGCCCGCCTGGCTGGTGCTCCGGCCCGTGTGGCTGATCGGTGACCTGCAGATCCTTTATGAATGGCTTCGGTCGCCCGTAAAGAAATCGAACTGGTCCATTCCGCCGCAGGGAAGTCTTTTTCAGCATTATCACTATGCCCTGAGCGCGCATACGCAGCAATCCCTGCTCGTGGCGGATGGCGGTATTCCCATCATCCAGTTTGATCTCGGCCCGGTCGCCGGCGATCCGCAAACAGTGGACATCAAATATCTTTTCCGCCAGTATTTTCGGGATCCGCCGGTATTCGATTACGGTCTTGCCCTCCTGCTACAATATTTCCGGTCCCTGGAGACGGTTTTTCATGCACGGGTTGTTTTGCCTGGCGCGGATCAGTCCATGGAATCCATCCTTCTTAAAACAGGTTTTCAACCGGCACCGCCTGATCCGGAGCGACCGCGCGCCATTTCTTTCGCGTGTTTCCTGGGCACACCCGAACAAAAATCTAATCCTCAATGTCCATAAAGCGAATGCGGAGGGATTGCCCTGCGTGCCGGATCTCTAAAAACAATTCTCCGAAAACAACGTGCACGGATGGGGTCACGGCGGCGTCGCGACTCAGCCGCCAGTTGGTATGCTGGTCGATATACCGCCGGAGACGGTCCCTGTAAAATCCATTCACCTGGTTCTCGAGGGCTTTGACTGAACGCAGCATGGCAAAAAACAGCTGGTATTTGGACGTGGGTTCCAGCATCTGTTCCAGTTTGCGCTGGTGGTTTTCATTCTGCAGGTCGATCAACGCTGCATACCGGTCGGCCCGTACAGCATCGAAATGGACATGGGCTGTACCCCGCGCCGCATAATCTGAAAACAGCAAAGCCGTTTTTTGATCCGCCGCTTTTTCAGTGCGTGTCATGGCGCGCGGATATGACTGGCTGACCAGAAAAGGACGATCCAGTTTTTTGAGCCGCAGGATCAGGCTTGGCGTAAATGGTTCAAAGGGTTGCAGCATCAGAGGCGGATTTGCAGGATCTGTTCACGTACGTAGGATAACAGCAACGGGAATTGCTGTCATCGTCGAATACGCACACGGGTTAAAAATACTAAACTATTTAGTATTCCCGATGATTGATTTTACGGCATTCAACAAAAAAGGGAAAAAATTTTCAGTCAACTGTAACAAAAGGGAGGGTCGCGTATCTAAAGGGAAAAAAAACCATGAATACCAATCGCCGCATCATCATCCTGTTACTCGCGCTCCTCGCCGCCATGAAAACCTTCAGCCAGGAAAAGCCCTCCTTCCATATCGCGATTACCGGCAACGCACCCAAATCAGCTTTGCTGATTCCCGGCTTCGGCTGTTCGGGCAAAGTGTGGGACGAAACGGTGGCCCAGTTATCAAAAGACTATACCTGCTACGTCGTCACGTTCGCCGGCTTTGCCGGTCAGCAGGCCCAGGATTCTCCGCACCTGAAAACATGGGTGAACGACCTGGCCGCCTATATCATAAAAAATAAATTATCGCATCCGGTGGTGATCGGTCACAGCATCGGTGGTGGCATGGCCCTGTGGCTGGCAGCTGCCCATCCCGAACTCGTTTCGAAACTGGTGATCGTAGACGCGTTGCCCTGTCTGGCGGCCGTGCAGAGCCCGGGATATAAAGTACAGGCAAACCCGGATTGCAGCTCCATGGTCACCCGGTATACATCCATGTCAGATAGTTTATTCCGCCAGATACAGGAAAGAACGATGCCCGCCCTCTGTGCAGACACCAATATGCAAAAAACGCTGGTTGCCTGGTCCATGATCGGTGACCGGAAAACGATGGGCCAGATCTATTGTGAATTTATCAATACCGACCTGCGCGACACGCTTGCGCGGATCAGTTGCCCCGTGCTGGTACTGCTTGAACCTTCTTTTAAAAGGATGGATACGGTGATGCAACAGCAATATGCCGGACTAAAAAACAAGCAAATTCTCTATGCGAACAAAGGGTTGCATTTTATCATGAATGATGACAAGGAATGGTATCTTCAGCAACTCAGGACAGACCTGCCATGATGGATTTCGAAAAGATTTACAGTGACTACTATCCGAAAGTTTTCCGCCTTTGCATGGGGTATGTGAATGACGAGGATGAAGCAAAGGACCTGGTGCAGGAAACATTTATCAGTGCCTGGAAAAGCCTGCCGGGTTTCAGGAACCAGTCATCCGTCGGCACCTGGATATTCCGGATTGCGGCCAACCACTGTCTCCGCCGCCTGGAAATCGGACGCCGGCACCGCGCCGAAAAACTCTCACCCGACTGGCCGGAAGTGCCGGCACAACATACGGCGGAAAAAATTCAGGTATTGTATCAATGCATCGGAAAATTGAAAGAAACCGAACGCATCATCATTTCTCTCGTACTGGAAGACCTGCCTTCGGAAGAAATCGCGCAGATCACCGGCATCTCCGATGGCAATCTCCGGGTGAAGATCCACCGGATCAAAGAGAAACTTGCAAAAATTTTCAAAGACCATGAACGACTTTAAAGCGCTGCAGGACCTCTGGCAACAGACGGACGTAAAGCCCGCCGTTCCTGTGCAGGAACTCATTCGACAGATTAAAGTGACCAGGCGCCGCTGGCTATTGAAAACCATTGGCAGCATCGCGCTCCTGGCCGCCACTTTTGTTTTTATTATCTGGGTGGTAATGAGCGCGCACCTGCACTGGCTTACGACGAAGATTGGCGTTGGACTGATCCTGACCGCCGTGTTCATGGCCGTGATGGTTCAGTCAAGCTTCTTGCCCGCACTGTTCGATTCATCTGATCCGGCACAAAATAACCGGGACTGGCTGCGCAAGATGGAAACCTATCAGCGGCGGCAATATTTTATGCACACGCGTTTTATTTCCGCCTATTATATTTGCCTAAGTGCCGGCTTTCTTTTTTATATGTTTGAAGTGGCGCGGGGAAATATCTTTTTCATGATCGCCGCCTATGCGCTCACTTTCGGATGGATCGCATTTTCCTGGTTCTACCTCAGGACGAGAAAGTTCCGTCAGCAAAAAGCAAAGACTGATGCGATGCTGCAGGATATCCGTGCGCTGACGGATGATCTGGAATAAGATTTTTTTCGGGCGCTATGGATTGGCTGCGCGTACGCTCGCTGTTTGCGTAGTATGCTGCGCGGCGGGCACCCTTGCATGCTGCACCGCAGGATGATTACATTGGCCGAGAACATAATAAATCACGATAAAGATGAGGATGGTGCTGAAACAGCCACCGCCAAGTTTCTTGGCACCATAACCTGCAATCAGCGCTCTTAACCAGTTTGGCATAAAATTTATGTTTTGTTTGCAAAAGTCTTGCCCGGAGCACCGCAGCTCATTGTCCCGTTAAAAATCCCGTCGCCAGTTCTTCCCACTCCTGATCCAGCGGATACGCGGGCATTCTCACGGACGCCTGCGTATACCAGTATTTCGCATTGGACAGGTCCCCTTCTTTTCGGTGGAGGAAGGCATGAATATGGGCCGATGGCTGATCGTGCATCACCTCTACAATGTCGTGGGAGCGCTGCCAGTCGCCCTTGCCCACATACCACATCGCGTCATGTGTTCCGGCGGCTTTCCATCATTAAAAGACGCCTTAAATTCATCCAGCGTTTTTATTTTCATATTTCTAAAATACGGAATGCCCGCGGGTTTTATCAAATTCATTTTTGTTGTAACTTTTCCGGACCTTGTCCCGACAACGACGGGCATCCTCATATGAAAAGAAAACAATTCCTCAAACTGTCTTCCGCCCTTACCGCCGCTACGGTCGTTCGCCCTTCGGCCATCTGGTCCGGCCACGAAAAATTAAAGAACTGGGCAGGAAATATTGAATACAGCACGGACCGGGTCTTTTATCCGAAGACCGTGGAAGAAGTCCAGTTGCTCGTCAAAAAATCAAACCGTCTGCGTACCCTGGGTACGCGTCATTGTTTCAATACCATTGCAGACAGCAAAGACAACCTGATCTCTACCTCCATGCTCAATAAAATGTTGTCCGTGGATCCTGCAGCCAAAACCGTAACGGTGCAGGCGGGGATTAAATACGGAGAACTTGCCCCGCTATTGGACCAACAAGGGTTTGCCCTGCACAACCTGGCATCGCTTCCGCATATTTCGGTGGGTGGGTCCATTGCCACCGCCACCCATGGCTCGGGGGTTGGCAATGGAAATCTGGCAACCGCCGTGTCCTCGCTCGACCTGGTGATCGCCGACGGGTCGGTACTGACCCTCAGCCGCGCGCAGGATGAAGAGCAATTCAATGCCGCGGTCGTCGGGCTCGGATCGCTGGGCGTGGTTACCCAAGTAACGCTCGATATTCAGCCGGCCTATACCATGAAGCAACATGTATTCACAGCCCTGCCGGTGGCAGCCGTGAAAGATCATTTTGAAGACATCGTTTCGGCGGGCTACAGTGTCAGCCTGTTTACCGACTGGCAGTCCGATACGATCAATGAGGTTTGGATCAAGAGCCGGACGGACCGGGATAAAAACTATGACGGGGTGGCTGATTTCTACGGCGCTCCCGCTGCCACGAAGAATGTTCATCCGATCATCGCCTTGTCGGCGGAAAACTGTACCGAACAAGTGGGGGTGCCCGGTCCCTGGTATGAACGCCTGCCACATTTTAAAATGGGATTTACGCCGAGCTCCGGGAAAGAATTACAGACGGAATATTTTGTTCCCCGCCAGCATGCCGTGGAGGCGATGTTGGCCGTACAGACCCTGGGAAAACAGATCGGGCCGCATCTTTTTATTACGGAGATCCGTTGCATCGCCGCAGACAAACTATGGATGAGCCCCTGTCGTGAACAGGACTCCGTGACGATTCATTTTACATGGAAACAGGAATTGGCGGCAGTTCAGAAACTATTGCCCCAGATCGAAACGCTCCTTTCTCCGTTCAATGCAAGACCGCACTGGGGAAAAGTATTTACCATGTCGCCTGCCGTGCTGGACAGCCGGTACCAACAACTGGCGGATTTTAAGAAAACCATGCTGGGCTATGATCCTACCGGAAAATTCCGGAATGCTTTTATCAATATGTATTTGCCTGCCTGAGTTGGATGACTTTATATAGCTGCGGATTCAAGCGCCGCCAGTTAGGATTTACCGACGTCAATTATTTTATCCGGGTATTTAAAAAAGTGGAGGGTATTACGCCCAAAGCATATCAGTCCTGCATACGCGAATAAAAAAAGGCCGACCCGATAATAGGTCAGCCTTTAAAAAAAAGTCAGTGGCAGTTATTTTCCGCCGAACATGTAGAACAGGTCGATCGAGAATACCCGATTTTTCAGTTTTTCATTGTCTTCGCCGCTTGTCTTGTCAACATTCGTCAAACCCAATGCATACCGGACATCAATGCCCAGGTTGATCACCGGGATCTTATATCCAATGCCCACAACTCCGCTGAAATCTGTCGACTTCACGTTGTCCTTGATGCTGACGCTGGTTCCTTCTTCTTTGTCTTTTGCACTCACCAGGAATCCGATCTGCGGACCCAATTCAGCAAAGAGACCGGAAGAATGCTGAAATTTAAACAGCACGGGTACATTCACATAAGCCAGGTTAATTTTCGCGCTGATGTCTTCATCGTCAAACTTCGCACCCTGTGCCGAATAGAACACTTCGGGCTGGATTGACAAACCGTGCGCCAGCGGTAAATGAACCAAAAGACCGGCATTAAAGTTTGGGTTTGTTTTGAAAGAAGTCTCGGTGCCTGATCCATCACTCAAACTAAGTTTTGACAGATTGAGACCTGCTTTTACTCCAAGCATCACCTGCGACCGGGCAGTTCCGGCAAGAATAAGGGCTAACAATACGATCGAAATTCTTTTCATAAAAAATAGTTGGTTTCCGCAAATATAAACCGGTAAATCTGATAATGAAAGAAAACGGTACGGCATTTTGTTCAAGTTTAAAATGAATGATAAGAGTATGTACTTATTACAGAAAAAAAACGTTGTCTTTTGCTGAAATTACCGGCTTTGATCAGGGCGTTTTTATACGGCATCGCAGTAAACAACGTTTAAGGATTTTCAAATAATCCGAAACGTGAACCGTCCCCTAGTCATCCCTCCGAACGAATTCAAGCGAATGCAGGCCCTCCGGTCGCATCATATACTGGATACCCTGCCCGAAACTGAATTCGACCGGCTCTCGGAACTGGCGTCCATCATTTGTGAAACACCCATGTCGCTGATATCGCTGGTGGATGAACACCGCCAGTGGTTCAAATCAAAAGTGGGCGTGGATGTGCAGGAGACCCCGCGCGACCAGGCTTTCTGCCAGTATGCGATTCTGGATAAAGTTATTTTTGAAGTGGAGGATGCGCGCAAGGAAGACCTGTTCCGGGACAATCCGCTCGTCACCGGCAATCCGAATATTCGTTTTTATGCCGGTTATCCACTGATGGATCCCGATGGCAATGCATTGGGCACGCTCTGCGTGCTGGACCGAATTCCAAGAAAGCTTACGGATCAGCAACGCCGCGCCCTTTCTCTCTTGGCCGACGAAGTCATTACCCTGATCACCGAACGGCGCAAAAAGGAAGAGCTGGCCTATTTCGAAACCCTTTTCTCCCTGTCGGGAGATATTGTTTGCATTTTTAGCCCGACAGGTGATTTTGAAAAAATAAATCCTGCGGGGAAAAACTTTTTCGGTATCGACGATTCGAAAATGGGCCTGTCTGCCATCCAGCATTTTTTAAGCCCGGAAGATAAATCCTATGTCCGCGGAATATTCCAGACGCTGACGACGAAAAAAGGCACCCTCAATTTTTCGCATCGCGTGCAGTCCGGATTGTCGGGCGCAAAAGTGCTGCACTGGGTTGCCACCTATGAACCCGCCACACAGAATATATTTGCGATCGGCCGGGATATCACCCGCGAAACTGCCCAGGAAAGGGATCTGATAAAGACCAAAGAGATGCTCGAGCGGACAAACCACGTCGCGCGCGTGGGTGGCTGGGAGTTTGACGTAAAAAACAGGTCAATGTTCTGGACCAGCGTCACCAAGGAAATTCATGAAGTGGGGCCCGACTACCAGCAGGACGATGCGGTAGGTTTATATTTTTATAAAGAGGGGGAAAGTCGCGACACGATCCTGCAAACGGTCAGGGCGGCGATTGAAACGGGACAGGGCTGGGACCTGGAACTGCAGGTGATCACGGCGAAAAGCCGTGAGATCTGGGTACGCGTCATCGGCAATGCGGAACTGGAGAACGGGCAATGCGTTCGGCTTTTCGGTACCTTTCAGGACATCGACGAGCAGAAACGCGCGGCGCTTGAACTGGAATTGCAGAAATCAAATGCCGAGCGGGCCAATATCGCCAAGTCTGCATTCCTGGCCAATATGAGTCATGAGATCCGCACGCCGCTCAACGGCATCATCGGTTTTACTGACCTGTTGCTGAAAACAAATCTCGATGCCAGTCAGCAGCAATATCAGGCCATTGTGCATCAGTCTGCCGAATCGCTCCTGGATATCATCAACGATATCCTGGATTTTTCAAAAATTGAAGCCGGCAAACTGGAACTTTCGCTTGAGCCCTGCGATCTTTCTGAACTCGGTAACCAGGCCATTGAACTGATCTCCTACCAGGCGCAGAAAAAGGGACTTGAAATTTTACTCAACATCGATCACCTGCCGGCTTTTGTGCAGGCGGATTCCGTTCGCCTGAAGCAGGTGCTGGTAAATCTGCTGAGCAATGCGATAAAATTCACCGCACAGGGAAATATCCAGCTGAATATCCGCACCACGGCGCCGGTGGCAGAAGGCATGGCCGAGATTCTTTTTGAAGTGCGGGATACCGGAATCGGGATTCACCCCGGCAAGCAGGAAAAAATCTTTGAAGCTTTTTTGCAGGAGGATAGTTCGACGACCAAAAAATACGGCGGCACGGGGCTCGGACTGACCATTTCCAATAAGCTTCTCGATATGATGGGAAGCAGTCTTCAGCTTCATTCCACGCAGGGCGTCGGCAGTTGCTTTTATTTTCGTATTCAGTTTCCGGTGTCGGACCTTGGAGCGAAAACTGCAGCGGGCGAAACGGACAAAATGAATACCGGCAGCAGGATCATTGAACCTTCGCCCGATAGCATCGACAGCAGCATACAGGTATTGCTGGTGGATGACAATCCATTCAACCTGCTGCTCGCCAAAACGATTATCCAGTCTACCATACCGCAGGCCGTGATCCGCGAAGCGGAAAACGGCAAGATCGCCCTGCAGGAATGCACTAAACAGAAACCGGATATCATCCTGATGGATATTCAAATGCCGGAAATGGATGGCTATGAGGCCAGCCGGAAAATCCGCGAATTGCTGAGCGGGGATTTCTTACCCATCATTGCCGTTACCGCCAGCAATGTGGTAGGGGAGAAAGAAAAATGCATCGAGTCGGGCATGAACGATTTCATCATCAAACCGTTTCGCGGCGAATCGATCGTGAACCTGTTCGATAAATGGCTCACGAAGGCCGGATAAACCCCTAATTCCTTGTGCACGGCTATCTTTGCCCTATGAACGAGCCGTTTTTGCTGATTGTCTCCTATAAGAATCAGGAATGTTCTTACGAAGCAAAATTACTGCTGCAGGGATTCACCTACCGGATACAGGTTGTGATCGGCGCTACCGAAGTATATTTCGAGCCGGATGAAGCAGGGGGCTATCGCGCGGTGCGTATGCCGGGACAAAATAAAGAAGACCTCGACAAAATAGACGGCGTGCTCCTTGGACTGCTGGCGGCGAAGCTCGAAGAAATCATGGCATAACCTGCAGACTTATTCAATCTCTACTGGTATTCCCTTAGCAAATTTTCAGTCTGTCATTAATATACTACAGCAAGCAAATTAGTTCTGCTACCTCACATGCTGTTTTTAACTGCGTACTTTATTCCATGGACCTAAGCTATCTAAAAAAGCAATTTGTATTTATTTTTCAGCTCGAGGGATTGTTGGGAACCACGACCAGCATACTCGAAGTTTTTGGAGAAAGACGCATCGACGTAGCGGATCTTCACCTGAATGCCATGGCTGCCGGGGAAGCAAAGCTGATGGTGCACTGCCGTCTTGAACGCGACCGCGTTAGCCGCATGGTATCGCTACTGCGCAAAGTGCCCGGTGTGCTTATCATTGATTGGATGGAGAGTAAATCGTGAGATGTTTTTTTCATGCGGGGAAAATCGGGTTTCACGCGACGGCGCGACGGATGCGCAACGGCGCGACGGGTGTAACCGCTCATTAACATACCTGTTTGTATATCCGGCAGCCGGTATCATCTTCAAACCGACAGGCGGCGGGGTTTGTTATGGACGCCTATGGTCGGGCGGACCACTTCGCAATCAGTTCCTTTTCCACTTCCTGGTATTTACCAAACTGGTCAGCGGTGAAAATTTTCTTAAGTTCCTGATCTTTCGTTTCCATCAGCGCTTTGATCTGCCGGTATTTTGAAAATTTACTGTCGTCACCTGCAAGGATCGGTGCGATCAGCAGCGCATATTTTTTATTTACATGATTGGTTTGCTGATACTGCCAGTCATTCAGCGCCAGTTTAGATTTCATCAGGTCCGTCTGCATCACGGCGCGTTCGAGCGGGGGTGCTTTTTTTATTTGCTCGATCCACGCCTGCGTTTGAGCCTGCACGGTATGAGGCAGCGCAATGGATCCGCTGATGACAACGAACAGGATGAAAGTGTATTTGAATGATTTCATATAGGGTTTTTTAAAATATTTTTAGGTGCATCCCCTTACTTGGACGGTAAATGAGCGGAATTATTGGTCATCCGCCGGTGAAACGTCAAAATAGGGGGGGTGAACTATCCTTTGTATTTCATTTTGTTGGTGAAAAGGTCAATAAAGCCTTTGAAAACGAGTTTGAACGGGTTGTAACTGATGAAACCCGTGGTGATGCCATACGTTACTTTTTCCGTTTCAGGCTGGTAGGTATGGAAGATTTTATCCCAGATGATCAGTACGCCACCGAAATTCTTATCGATATACATTTCGTTGCTTCCGTGATGAACGCGGTGTGCCGACGGCGTATCCAGAAATCCTTCTGCGCGTCCGAGCGACGGGATGGCTTCTGTATGCAGAAAAAACTGGTAGAGCAGGTTGAGTGCGTACGAGGCCACTATAAAGTCCGGTGGAAATCCGAGCAGCGCGAGCGGGATAAAAAAGACCGGACTGATCAGCGCGCCAAACCAGTTCAGCCGGTAGGCGGCCGTGAGGTTCATCGTCATGGCGGAATGATGGATCAGGTGAAAGGCCCACAATGGTTTCCAGCTATGTGACACCCGGTGAAACCAGTAATACACAAAATCGGCCAGCAGAAAACAAACGATAAATACCCATAGGTTGTGAGGCAATTCGATCAGTTTGAAATCCGCAGCAAAGCCAAGCATGGTCAGCTGGTATCCGGCAAATAGCAATTTTGAAAATTCAAAACCGGCGAGGACGGACAAATTTGTCAGCGTTTCCTTCACCTGGTAGGCCTTTTTATCCTGGCGCCAGCTCCAGATAATTTCTGCGAGGATCAGCAGGAACAACGCTGCCAGTATCCACCCTCTGTAATGTTTTATCATAAAAAACGATTTGCAGTGACAATATCATCACTGCAAATTTGACAAGGAATGATGGCTGGTGTAAGCGAATATGGGGTGAAGCGGTAAAAGCGGGGGGTCAAATGTTCATCCAGGCCTTGAATTCCGGTACGCGCGCCGTGCTGATGATGATTTTTTCCTCAGGTTCGAGGAAAGTCTTCACAGCCAGGCGGCTGTTAAAAAAGAAATCGATTTCACGGATGGCATTCCGGTTGACGATGAACTGGCGGTTGGCCCGAAAGAATTGCCGCGGATCCAGCCTTTGTTGCAGGATTTCCATGGTAAAGTCGACCACGAATTTCCGGTTATCATCCGTATGGAGATAAACGATTTCATTTTTTGTATAGAACCAGCTGATCGAGTCAGTATGCAGCGGGATCATTTTTTCCCGGAAATGAACGAGGAAGGATTGTTTGAAGTTTGAGGGCGTTTGAATACTTTCCGCAATCTTTAAAATCGTTTCCATCGCCGGGGCGTGACGGAACTGCCCGGTCAGCTGCCGGTATTTCGCGATGGAGCCGGCAATATCTTTTTCAAGAAAGGGTTTCAGTAAATAATCAATGCCATTTGCCTTGAAGGCCGCCAGGGCATACTCATGATAGGCTGTTACAAACACCACTGGTTGTGCAATGGAAACCTGCTCGAAAATGCGGAACGAAAGTCCATCGTTGAGCCGTATATCCATAAAAATGAGATCGCAGCCGGCAGGGTTTGCCTGAAACCAGGCTACCGAGTCTTCCACACTCTCCAGCGTTGCCTGGACGGTGATTTCCGGAGAAATTTTTTCCAGGAAATGCTGCAGGTTGCGCGCGGTGGCCGGTTCATCTTCGATTATTACAATGCGTATGTCCATCGCTATTTGATGGGTAATATTACAATAAATTCAGTCGCGGTTTGCCTCACCTCGATTTGCGATTCCATCAGAATCCGATAGCGTTCCCGCAGATTGGTCAGACCGATGGACGCACCCTTTTCCGGTGTGGGCAGGGGTTGCAGATTGTTTCTCACCAGTACCGAATTTTCGGCCGTTTCAATATAGATGGTCAGGGGTTTGGATTTTGAAACCAGGTTGTGCTTGACAGCGTTTTCAACCAATGGCTGAAGTGACATGTGCGGAAGATGCCTACCGGCGGCCCTATCATCGATCTTGAAATGAACCTGCAGGCTTTCTTCATAACGCATTTTCAGCAGGCCGGTATAGGATACGAGTGCCTTTATTTCTTCCTGCAGCGAAACCAGTGGATGCTCCGCGAGCTGTAGTGAGTAGCGATACACCTGGGATAGATCATGGATATAGTCCTGGGCTTTTTCGGGATTTTCTCTTACTACGGCGGAGAGGCTGCTCAGCGAATTGAAAAAAAAATGCGGATTCAGCTGGCCTTTCAAAACTTCGAGTTCGGATTGCAGCCATGCGTTTCGCA
>CAZZYD010000092.1:0-12733 GCA_964658175.1 uncultured Puia sp.
AGGATGGAGCGGTCCACATGACTTTCTGCGGCGAGGTGGATCACCTGGTCAATGCCATATTTTTCAAATACTTCCGTGATGCGTTTCGGATCGGTGATATCGCCTTTTTCGAAAACATAATTGGCGCTGTGCTCGATGTCGGTCAGGTTGGCCAGGTTGCCGGCATAGGTGAGGGCATCGAGGTTTACGATCAGGTAGTCGGGATATTTGTTTACAAACAATCGCACAACATGCGAACCGATAAATCCGGCGCCGCCCGTGATCATGATTTTTTTTGAATAAGTAGCCATTATAAACTCCAGTATTTACGGTTGAGAATTTTGTTTTTATAAATCGATTTGAGGTCGGCTACCAGTCCGCCCGGATGCGTGACTGAACAAAACCAGGCATCGTCCAGATCGAGGTATTCGCGGTGCGGAACGGTGACGACAACGGCATCATACATCCCTGTACCGCTGACCGGCGCCAGGCCATATTTTTTCTCTACTTCCTCCGGATCCGCGTGCGGATCTTCGATCTCCACGGCGATCCCCTGCGCCTGCCAGTATTTCACGGTATCTGCAATTTTTGAGTTGCGGATATCGGATACATTTTCTTTAAAAGTTACGCCTTTTACCAGGATTTTCATAGTGCCTGCGGGCTTAGACAGCTGCTCTGCCACCCGTCGCGCCACGTGTTCGCTCATCCCGTCGTTGATCTTGCGGGCTGCGGCAATTAAAGCTGGATCATAGCCGAGGGAAGATGCTTTGTGGGCAAGATAGTAGGGGTCGACACCGGTGCAATGTCCTCCCACCAAACCCGGGCTGAAAGGCATGAAGTTCCATTTTCCAGCGGCTGCCTCGAGCACATCGGTGGTATTGATGTGCATCCGGTCAAAGATGATCGACAACTCATTCATCAGGGCAATATTCATATCACGTTGCGTATTCTCCACCACTTTAGCGGCTTCTGCCACCCTGATCGAGGGGGCTTTGTGCATAGGGGCCTGCACCACCAGACCATACACCGCCGCAATGGTTTCCAGGCTCTCCCCGTCACCGCCACTCACCACCTTCGGCAGGTTGCTGAAACGCCTGACAGGATCTCCGGGATTGATTCTTTCCGGTGAATAGCCGATCTTAAATCCTTCACCGGATTTCAGTCCGGAATATTTCTCCAGCACCGGCAGGCAAATGTCTTCCGTACACCCTGGATAGGTGGTGGACTCAAACACCACATAATCGCCTGCTTTCAAATGGCGACCGATCGTTTCGGTGGCGGCGATCAGCGGCTTCAGGTCAGGCACATGGGATTCATCCACCGGTGTCGGCACGGTTACGATAAAAAAATGCGCTTCCGTCAGCAGCTCCGGATCACTGGTAAAAATGATATCGGTATCGTCAAAAGCACCGGCAGAAGATTCACCGTTCGGATCGGTGCCCGCGCGCAGCTTTTCGATTTTTTGTACGTTCAGGTCGAAGCCTATCACCGAAATTTTTTTTGCGAAAGCCAGCGCTACCGGCAGCCCGACATAACCCAGTCCGATGACGGCGAGTTTTTTTGATTTATCCGATAATGACTGCTGCAATGGATTCATGTGACTGATTATACTGCGTCAGCCGCCGGCCGGGCTGGTGATGCCCACAGAAAAATGAACGCCCGTTATTTTGAACTGGTAAATTCCTTTGGTTGCTTATACCATTCATCTGATGACAGGCTCTTGAAATAATCGTATGTGATGCGCAGACCTTCTTTGCGGTCCACTTTCGGTTCCCAGTTGAGTAGTTCCTTCGCCCGGGTGATATCGGGCTTGCGCTGTTTGGGATCATCTGCCGGCAACGGTTTATACACGATTTTCGTTTTCGTACCCGTGAGCCTGATCACTTCTTCGGCAAATTCCTTCAGCGTAATTTCCGATGGGTTGCCGACATTGACCGGCTGCGCATAATCGCTTAACAGTAACCGGTAGATGCCTTCCACCAGATCGTCCACATAGCAGAAAGACCTGGTCTGGCTGCCGTCGCCGAATACCGTGAGGTCTTCGCCGCGGAGGGCCTGCCCGATAAATGCCGGCAGCGCGCGTCCGTCGTTGAGGCGCATGCGCGGACCGTATGTATTGAAAATGCGGATGATCCTTGTTTCCAATTGGTGAAAATTATGATAGGCCATGGTCATAGCTTCCTGGAATCGTTTGGCCTCGTCATAAACGCCCCGCGGACCCACCGGGTTTACATTGCCCCAGTATTCTTCGTTTTGCGGGTGCACGAGCGGGTCCCCATAGATTTCGGAGGTGGACGCCACCAGGATGCGCGCTTTTTTTTGTTTGGCAAGTCCAAGGCAGTTGTGCGTTCCGAGCGAGCCGACTTTCAGCGTCTGTATGGGAATCTTTAAATAATCGATCGGACTGGCTGGTGAGGCGAAATGCAGTATATATTTCAGTTCGCCCGGCACATGGATGAATTTGCTCACGTCCTGGTGATAGAATTCAAAGTGTTCGAGCTTAAAGAGATGCTGAATATTTTTCAGGTCGCCCGTGATCAGGTTGTCCATGCCGATAACATGAAATCCTTCTTTGATAAAACGGTCGCAAAGATGGGATCCGAGGAAGCCGGCGGCGCCGGTGATCAGTACGCGTTGTTTACTCATGCATTCTTTTTCTGGTAGTTATTGTTGTCGGGGACTGATGTGGCGCGACCGATGCTTTCATAATAAAAGCCGAGCTGGCTGATGGCTTTTGTGTCAAACAGGTTTCTCCCGTCGAAAATAACCTTGTTGTTCATCGTCGTCACCATTTTGAGGAAATTCGGCGTACGGAATTCATTCCATTCCGTAGCGATGATCAGCGCGTCGGCGTGTTTGAGCACGTCATACTGGCTTTCGCCGTAAGTGACTTTGTCGCCTATGACTTCTTTCACATTGGCCATGGCCTCAGGATCGAAGACGGCCAGGGTGGCGCCCGCTTTGGTCAGCGCGTCGATGATATATAAGGCCGGGGCTTCACGGATATCGTCCGTGTTCGGTTTGAAGGCGAGTCCCCACAGGGCGAAATGCTTTCCCTTCAGGTTGCCGTTAAAATATTTTTCGATCTTCGGGATCAGGTGGAGTTTTTGTTTCTCGTTGATATCCATCACGGCCTTGAGTATGCGAAAATCATATTTCGCTTCGTTGGCAGACTGCACGAGTGCCTGCACATCTTTCGGAAAACAGCTGCCGCCGTAACCGATGCCGGGAAACAGAAAACGTTTTCCGATCCTTTCGTCGCTGCCCACGCCGCGGCGGACCATGTCAACGTCTGCACCCAGTTTTTCGCAGAGCTGGGCGATTTCGTTCATGAAGGTGATCTTCATGGCCAGGAATGAATTGGCGGCATATTTGGTGAGTTCGGCCGATTTTTCATCCATGAAGATGATCGGATTTCCCTGCCGCACAAATGGATTGTAAAGCTCTTCCATGACTTTTTTCGCGCGTTCGGAAGAAGTGCCGATCACGACGCGGTCCGGTTTCATAAAATCGTCCACGGCCACACCTTCGCGTAAAAATTCCGGGTTGGACACGACGTCGAACTCGCCTTTGAAATTTTTTGCGATCTGTGCATGCACTTTTGCCGCAGTACCCACGGGCACCGTGCTTTTATCAATAATGACTTTATAATCGGTGAGCAGCTTGCCGAGGTCTTCGGATACGCCGAGGATAAAGCGCAGGTCGGCTGCGCCGTCAGCGCCCGGTGGGGTAGGGAGCGCGAGGAAAATGATTTCCGCATCTTTGATGCCGGAAGCGAGGTCGGTGGTGAACTTTAGCCTTTCCTCTTTGAGGTTGCGCAGAAACAATTTGTTCAGGCCTGGTTCATAAATAGTGATTTCTCCTTCCGTGAGCTTTTTTACTTTTTTTGGATCGATGTCGACGCAGGTGACGTCGTTGCCGGTTTCTGCGAAGCAGGTACCGGTGACGAGGCCTACATAGCCTGTTCCAATGACCGAAATTTTCATAAACTTGATTCCGTTTTAATAAGGTTTACTGATTCAATTCAAAAATTCCAGCACGCTGCTGCTGATCAATGTCAATTGTTCTTCGTCCAGCTCCGTATGCATCGGAAGAGAGATCACCCGTTCTGTAAGCCAGTCGGTGACATCCAGGTTTCCGGTGGGCTTCGGATAGGCCGCGAACATTTTTTGCCGGTGCGCAGGAACCGGATAGTAAATCATGGAAGGAATATTTTTTCCAGCCAGATATTCGTTCAGGCCATTGCGGTCCTTGTCTTTCAGCAACAGGGTATATTGATGAAATACATGTTTGCTGTAGGGTGCCCGGTAGGGGATCGTCAAATCCGGGTGACCCTGAAAAGCACGGTCGTAATGGTCTGCCGCTGCTCTGCGGCGGTCGATATATTCGTCGAGTCTGGCAAGTTTCACGTTAAGGACGGCAGCCTGGATGGAGTCGAGGCGGCTGTTACAGCCCACGAGGTCGTGGTAATAACGCCGGCTCTGCCCGTGGTTGGCCACCATCTGCAGGGTATGGCTGAGGTCGGCGTCTTCCGTATACATCGCGCCGCCATCTCCATAGCATCCAAGGTTTTTAGATGGAAAGAAGGACGTACACCCGATGGTGCCGATGGTGCCGGTTTTTTGATTTTTACCGGTCGGGAAGCGGTAGTCGCTGCCGATCGCCTGCGCATTGTCTTCAATCACGAACAGGTTGAACTCACGCGCGATCTGCATGATTTCTTCCATCGGCGCTGACTGGCCATATAGGTGGACGGGGACGATGGCTTTTGTTTTTGGGGTGATGGCTTTGCGT
This sequence comes from uncultured Puia sp., assembly GCA_964658175.1. Taxonomy (GTDB): domain Bacteria; phylum Bacteroidota; class Bacteroidia; order Chitinophagales; family Chitinophagaceae; genus Puia. The sequence goes on from CAZZYD010000092.1 coordinate 4,774, forward strand.
ACCGAGGCGGGGTCCAGGCAAAATGTTTTGGGATCGACGTCTGCAAAAACAGGCGTCAGTTGCAGGAGGGCTACCACTTCGGTGGTAGCGATATAAGTAAAGGATGGGGTGATCACTTCGTCTCCGGGTTTCAATCCGAGCGCCATCATCGCGATCTGCAGCGCGTCGGTACCATTGGCGCAGGGGACCACATGGCTTGAACCCAGGTATTTGGCGAGACCGGCGGCAAAGGTTGTCACCGGCGATCCATTGATAAATCCGGCTGTATCCAGCACCTCCTGAATCGCCGAGTCGATTGCAGGTTTGATGGCAGCATATTGCTGCTTAAGGTCAACCATTTGAATCTGCCGCATAAATGCTTTATTAACAGGCGCAAACCTACTGCAAAATTGTTGTTTATCCAATCGCAGCCCGCTATCCGGCGCTCACCTTCATCAGATTAAGCTACATTTGAGCGCATAAATTTCTATTTCCGGGTGAGCATTCTTCTGTACAATCTTTTTCTCTGGTTTTACGCCGCCGGTATCCGACTGGTGGCGCCCTGGAACCGGAAAGCGTCGCGCTGGCTCAGCGGGCGCAAAGACCTTTTTCAAAAGATCGAGCGGTTTCAACGGAAGGAAAAGCTGATCTGGATGCATTGCGCTTCGCTCGGCGAGTTCGAACAGGGACGGCCGCTGCTGGAAGCCGCGCGGGCCCAATATCCCGATTACTCCTTGGTACTCAGCTTTTTCTCCCCGTCTGGCTATGAAGTGAGAAAGGATTACCCGGGGGTGGATTTTGTTTGTTACCTGCCCATGGACTCACCGGCCAATGCCCACCGATTTCTGGACCTGCTCAAGCCTTCGCTGGTATTCTGGGTCAAATACGAGTACTGGTATTATTATCTCACTGAAATCCACAACCGGCATATTCCGCTCTTGCTGGTGTCTGCCCAGTTCAGGGCAGGCCAGCCGTTTTTCAGAAATTATGGCAAGCTTCACCGGTCCATGCTGGACTGTTTTACGGCTATTTTCGTGCAAACCGACAGCGCCCGGTCCCTGCTGGCATCCATTGGTCTGCTGGAAAGAGTGATCGTGAGCGGCGATACGCGTTTTGACCGGGTGCTGGAAATTGCTGCCGCTTTTGATCCGATCGAAGGCATCGGCGAATTCTGTGGTTCGGACCCGGTAGTGGTGGCCGGCAGTACGTGGGAAGAGGATGAAGAAGAACTCGATCATTATGCCAACACCCATCCCGGTACGCGCTTCATCATTGCGCCGCATGAAGTGGAGGAAGTGAGGCTGAAGGAAGTGGAGGCTTTGTTCCACGACAGTATCCGCTATTCGGCGTGGCTGTTGCGCAACGGCGAGCCCGCGAAAAAGGCGCATGTACTCATTATTGATAATATCGGCTTGCTATCCCGCCTGTATAAATATGCCAGCATCGCCTATGTGGGCGGTGGGTTCGGGGAAGATGGCGTGCACAATGTGCTGGAAGCGGCGGTTTTTGGAAAACCGGTGCTCATGGGTCCTGAAATTGAAAAATATACAGAAGCCGTGGAACTGGTGGAAAGCGGCGGAGGAGTGGTGGTAGAAAGCGCGCTGGAGGCGGAGCAGGCATTCAAAAGCCTTTTCGATAATCCGGCTTTATACGCGTCCAGTTGTCAGGCTTCGGAACATTTCGTTCACAGCCGGCAGGGAGCGACCCGAAAAATCCTGGCATATATTCAGGAAAACCGTCTTTTGACTACCTGATAGAATTGCTGTGTGATGGGCCTTGCGTCATCCCAGCCCAGTTTGATCTTGAGTTCGCGTTCCATCCAGAACTGGGCTTCCGGATAGATCCTGAAATTATTGATCGTTTTGATACTGCGCTCATACATCACTTCATCCCCCCGGAACAATTCATTTATATAAACAAAACGGTCATTGACCGCAATGGCTTTTTTCAATTCTTTCACCGGCGAGCCGTTGAGTACGGCGGACAATTCCGAACCGTGGCTCTTGAGCCGGTCGTTGATCGACGCTTCGTTGCTGCCAATGATATCGTTGATTTCACGGTTAGTCTGGTGGGAGAGGGTGGGGATTTCCAGGAGGGGGTCGACGGTCCAGCCGGGAGACGATGTATCGGCAGGTTCATACGGCGACACCGCTTTCACGGTCATGCCTTTCAACGGAATATTTTCAACCAGCGGCTCATCTGCGTAAACGGGCTCTGCCACCACGGAATGCGTAATGTTAACCGATGGCATCATCACCGCCACGGAAGGATTGCGCTTACCGGTTGCCACGACCGTATGCATGCGCGTGAGTTCCGATTCGATCAGCTTGAGGGTGACCAGCATTTGCATGGCACTTTCATTTTGTTCGGATTGTTCATTTAACTTGCTGATCAGTTGTTGCAAACGTTCCATTATAGGGAGAGATGCGCATTTAAAGTGAGTGGATATATAAATTTAAAGCATTTTTTTCATCAAATGGTGGTAAGTCATGTTTATTGAACCCAATATCAGAACAGAACGCAGGGGTTGGCTGGAAGTGATTTGCGGTTCCATGTTCTCCGGCAAAACAGAAGAACTGATTCGCCGGCTCAAAAGAGCCCGGATCGCCAACCTGAAAGTGGAAATTTTCAAACCCGCGGTGGATGTTCGGTATCATGAAAAAAATATCATTTCACATGATGAAAATACGGTCAGCTCTCAACCCATTGATCACTCCGGATCGATCCTGACGCTGGCAAATGGCGCCGATGTGATCGGAATTGACGAAGCCCAGTTTTTCGATGAACAACTTCCCGCCGTATGCGATGAACTGGCATTGCGCGGAGTCAGGGTGATTGCAGCCGGATTGGATATGGATTTCATGCAGCAGCCGTTCGGACAAATGCCTGCGCTGCTCGCAAAAGCAGAATACATCACCAAGTTGCATGCCATTTGTATGCAATGTGGGAATATCGCCAATTATTCTTACCGCAAAATACCGGCGCCGGAACAATTGCTGCTGGGAAAAAAAGATATTTACGAGCCGCGGTGCCGCGTTTGTTTTGAAAAAGGAGATTTGTTAAAATAATCATAAGAGAGATTGTCAAACCGGAACTACATATATACGTTATTCAAAAAGGAAGTACTGCTGGAAGTAAGACAGCAGTACAGTTTTTACGGTATCCTGCTCTATGTGGTTTCTACGGTTTTTGTATTGTACCTGGCGATGGGAGAACCGGAAAGCAAAGTATGGAACGGGCTGTTCTGGATGATCCAGCTTTTTATCTGTATCAATGCAGTGGCCAAAAGTTTTTTACAGGAGACCCGCGGCAGGCAGCTATATTATTTCAGCATCACGCACCCCGTGAATTTCATGCTGGCGAAAATGCTTTTCAATCTTTTGCTGATGGCCGTTATGACAACGATCAGCCTGGTCTTGTTTCTCCTGCTCTTGGGCAATACCCTCAATCACCCCTGGCGTTTTTTGGGCATTTCCCTGCTGGGCGGCTGCAGCCTGAGTCTTGTTTTCAGTTTTCTGGCCGCGATCGCCGCAAGGGCGCAGCAGAATGCCGCGCTCATGGCCATCATGGGCTTTCCGCTCATCATCCCGCAGCTGATGCTGCTCATGAAATTATCCAATATAGCTTTCGCCGATGTCATCCAGGGCGGACTGACCTATATGGTTGCGCTGATCCTGGCATTCGACCTGCTCGTACTCGTGCTGGCGGTGATCCTGTTCCCTTTTTTGTGGAAGGATTAAACCCGGCTTATGAAATGGAATTTTCGGTTGATTTGGAATGCTTCCGCTAATTTTGCGGCGTGTATTGAAATCTTATATGCATAAATCCTGGTGGAAGATAGTTTGTTGTTTACTATTGATTTATACCGTTACCGGCGGCCTGCTCATGGACGTTCCCGCCCGTGAAATCCTGCACGAAACCATCCGCAACCTGTATTTCCACGTGTGTATGTGGTTTGCGATGATGATCCTGCTCACGACGTCGGTGATTTATTCCATCCGTTACCTGGCTTCCAACAAAGAGCGGTACGACATATATGCCGTCAATTTTGCGCGGGTCGGTGTGCTGTTTGGCCTGCTAGGATATGCCACCGGCGTTGTCTGGGCTTCCTATACCTGGACGGAATACGCCTCCAGCACCCAGATCTTCACAGAACCCAAACTCCTGGGCGCAGCGATCGCCCTGCTGGTTTATTTCGCCTATTTTGTATTGCGGTCATCCCTCACCGATATAGACAAGCGCGCAAAGATCAGCGCCGTGTATGCGATTTTTGCTTACGCGATGCTGTTCCCTTCCATCTGGATCCTGCCGAGACTGCTGGACAGTCTGCACCCCGGCAAAGAAGGAAATCCCGCCCTGAATTTTCACGATTCTGATGGTCGGCTGAAAGTCGTGTTTTATCCCGCCATTATTGGCTGGACACTGATCGGTGTATGGATCACCTCCCTGAAAATCAGACTGGATCTTTTAACAGAGAAAATTAGTTGAATGAAAAACCTATTTGCCCGCCTGATGTTGATTGTATGTCTGGCCGTCCCCGCCATCGTTGATGCACAGACTGACAGCGCGCGTATGAAATATACCGCGTTCGACATGCGCAGCAACGGAAAAATTTACGTGGTGGTAACGGTGATCCTGATCATCCTGCTCGGTCTGCTGGGATATATGTTCCGGCTCGACCGAAAGATAGCCCGCCTGGAAAAAGGGAAACCAGGATAAGTACCCTCAAAAAAGAACGATTGTTTACCATATAAATACCTTAGCCATGGCCTCTGAATCCGAATACAAATTTTTTGAAGCAGTAGAAAAGAGTTTTGACAAGGCGTCGCCTTTTACGAACTGGGATCCGGGCATCCTGGAACAGATCAAACAATGCAATGCGGTGTATCGCATGATGTTCCCCGTTAAAATCGGTGATAAGGTGGAAGTGATCAAGGCATACCGCGTGCAGCATTCCCATCACAAAGCGCCCTGCAAAGGCGGTATCCGCTTTTCCCTGGCGGTAAACCTTGATGAGGTGATGGCACTGGCCGCCCTGATGACCTACAAATGCGCGATCGTCAATGTGCCTTTTGGAGGCGCCAAAGGGGGTATCGCCATCGACCCCAAAAAATATTCGGCGTACGACCTTGAAAAAATCACCCGCCGCTATACTTCCGAACTGATCAAAAAGAATTTCATCGGTCCGGGCACCGACGTTCCCGCACCGGATTATGGTACGGGCGAACGCGAAATGGCCTGGATCCTTGATACGTATATGAGTATGCGCCCGGGCGAAATCGATGCGATGGGTTGTGTAACCGGTAAACCGATCACCCAGGGCGGTGTCCGCGGCAGAAAAGAAGCGACCGGTCTCGGGGTCTATTTTGGTATCCGCGAAGTATGCAATATTCAGGCGGTGACAGACCGGCTGAAAATGTCACCCGGCGTGGAAGGGAAGACCGTGGTGGTGCAGGGCCTCGGCAATGTGGGTTATCATGCCGCGAAATTCTTCCGTGAAGGCGGCGCCAAAGTGATTGCCCTCGCAGAATTTGAAGGCGCCATCACCAATCCCGAAGGTTTGAATGAAGAAGAAGTATTTGCCCATCGCAAAAAGACGGGTTCCATATTAGACTTTCCAGGCGCAAAAAACCTCGCTCATTCCGGACTGGCCCTCGAAATGGACTGCGATATCCTGATCCCTGCCGCGCTCGAAAATGTGATCAATGGTGAAAATGCGCCCCGCGTGAAAGCAAAGATCATCGGTGAAGCGGCGAATGGTCCCCTGACACCGGAAGCCGATGAAGTTTTCATAAAAAAAGGTACGCTCGTGGTGCCCGATATGTACCTCAACGCCGGCGGAGTCACCGTCTCGTATTTCGAATGGCTTAAAAACCTTAGCCATGTCCGTTATGGCCGCATGGAAAAAAGATTTACGGAAAACCTCAACACGCATATCCTGGGCCAGATGGAAGAGCTCACGGGTAAGAAGGTGATGAAGAAGGAAAAGGATTTTATCATGCACGGTCCGGAAGAAGTTGACCTGGTGTACAGCGGACTGGAAGAAACCATGAGTGCCGCGACGCATGAGATCATGAAATGCTGGAACGACAATCCCACCATTCCTGACATGCGCACAGCAGCCTATGTGGTGGCCATCAATAAAGTCGGCACCTCGTACGCAGAACTTGGGATCTTTCCATAAATATTCCGGAATCCTTATTCGTCGTAGCCCGGCAGCGTAAGCATTTCTTCAAAATCAAGCAGGCCTTTTTTGTAGGCATGACACTGCGTTCCATTGGTGATCACCAGGTATTTTACCGGGATCGCGATATTATAATGCAGCGCCTGCCAGAGTACGGTTTTGTCCAGCGGTTTTTTCATAGCCTTGCATTCGATCATCAGCCAGGGCCGTGCCGCCTTGTCGAAGACGAGCAGATCGAAGCGCTTGTTCATTTCCCCCAGTTTCATTTTCCTTTCCACCGCGATATAGGAAGCCGGATATTTCTTTACCTGCAGCAGGTACTGGATGAAATTCTGCCGCACCCATTCCTCGTCTGTCAGACTCACCCATTGACGGCGCAATTCATCAAAAATAAATTCCTTACCCACTTCTTCCTCCTTGATCTTATAGGGAAAGGCGGGGTAATAGATTTTAATCATACCTCAACTTTTTGGTACATTTGATTCAAAGGATGAAAGTATGAAAACTAAGGATGACATCGTAACCAATTGGCTTCCCCGTTATACCGGAGAGAAGCTCGAAAACTTCGGTGAATATATCCTGCTGACGAATTTTTCCCATTACCTGCACCTGTTTTCCGAATGGTTCAACGTGCCGATCGTAGGGGAAGGAAAACCCATGCAATGCGTGACGGCGGATGATATCACCCTGATCAATTTCGGGATGGGAAGTCCCACTGCTGCCACGATCATGGACCTGCTGACCGCGGTGAAACCCAAGGCCGTGCTTTTTCTGGGAAAATGCGGCGGCCTGAAGAAAAGAAATAACCTCGGCGACCTCATCCTGCCGATTGCCGCCATTCGCGGTGAAGGGACCTCCAACGATTATTTTCCCCCGGAAGTGCCGGCACTGCCGGCCTTTGCCCTGCAGAAAGCAATCTCCACCACCATCCGTGAATATGAAATCGATTACTGGACCGGCACGGTGTACACTACCAACCGTCGCGTGTGGGAACACGATGAAGTGTTCAAGGAATATCTGAAAAAGATCCGCGCCTACGCGGTCGACATGGAAACGGCCACCATCTTTTCGGTCGGCTTCTATAATAAAATCCCGACAGGGGCATTGCTGCTGGTCAGCGATCAGCCCATGAGTCCGGAAGGTGTAAAAACGGCGGAAAGCGATCTAAAGATCACCGTCAACTATGTGGACAGACATCTCAAGATCGGCATCGATTCCTTGAAGCAACTGATCAATGGCGGTCTCACCGTAAGGCATCTGCGCTTTTAAATCTTATTGCTTGGCTCCACTGCTTCATATCCGGCATCTCTCCGTTTCGTTTGGCAACCCAGCCACACCGGCAGCTGCCGTAACCGATGTGTCGATCCGGGTGGACCCCGGCGAGCTGGTTGCCGTCGTCGGCGAATCCGGTTCCGGCAAATCCGTCACCGCCCTTTCCATTCTTCGCCTGGTACCAACACCGCCTGCACATTATCTGGCTGGGGAAATTGTTTTTTCTCCTGATGGCCATGCGGATGTCGATCTCCTGCAGCTGAATGAAACCGCCCTTCAGACGATCCGCGGCAACCGGATCGGCATGATCTTTCAGGAACCGATGACCTCGCTGAATCCGGTAATGAACTGTGGCGAGCAGGTGGCCGAAGTGTTGCGCCTGCACCGTGGAATGAACCGCCGCCAGTCGCGCGCAGAAACGATCGCGCTTTTTGAAAAAGTGCGGTTGCCCGATCCGGAAGCCATGTACGCCCGCTATCCGCACCAGCTGAGCGGTGGCCAGAAACAGCGGGTGATGATTGCCAT
>CAZZYD010000093.1:0-11538 GCA_964658175.1 uncultured Puia sp.
AAAGGATCTATCCGGGATGTGGGAAAAGCCATGGGACTATCTGTTGACACCCTGCAACGTCTTTCAAAAGCAGAATGGGAATTTACGGAGGAATGGTTTGAAGGTAAACTGCTGGCAGGCCAGGGACTGAATCCCGATGATCCGTTGCTCCGCAAAGTGCTGAAACTTACCGAACAGCTCATGGGATTTCCGAGGCAGCTTGGGCAGCATACCGGTGGCTTCGTGATCACCAGAGGAAAACTATCGGATCTCTGTCCGGTGATGAATGCCCGCATGGAAGACCGAACCTGCATTGAATGGAATAAGGATGATATAGATGCCGTGGGGTTTTTGAAAATAGATGTGCTGGCCCTGGGCATGCTGACCTGCATCCGGAAAGCATTTTCCTTTGCAAAAGAAAAATACGATCTGTACCTCACCCTGGCCAATATACCGCAGGATGATCCTAAGGTATATGAAATGATCTCCCATGCCGACACCATCGGTGTATTTCAGATTGAAAGCCGTGCGCAGCAATCCATGCTGCCCAGGTTAAAGCCGAAATGTTTTTACGATCTCGTGATCGAAGTGGCGATCGTGCGGCCCGGACCGATCCAGGGAGATATGGTGCATCCTTATCTGCGCCGCCGCAACGGCGAGGAACCGGTGGAATATCCTTCCAAAGAACTGGAAGAAATCCTCGGCCGCACGCTCGGTGTGCCGCTTTTTCAGGAACAGGCGATGAAGATAGCGATCGTAGCTGCCGGTTTTTCCGCCAGTGAAGCAGATGAATTGCGGAGAAGCATGGCCACTTTCAAAGTCAAAGGGATGGTCACCCAGTTTGAAAAGAAACTGGTGGACGGCATGGTGCAGCGCGGTTATCAAAAAGAATATGCCCACCGGGTATTTAAACAGCTCGAAGGTTTCGGCAGTTATGGTTTTCCCGAAAGCCATGCAGCGAGTTTTGCCTTGCTCGTCTATGTTTCTTCCTGGATCAAATGTTATTATCCGGATGTATTTGCGGCTGCAATTTTAAACAGCATGCCCATGGGATTTTATCAGCCGGCCCAGCTGGTGATTGATGCGCGAAAACACGGCGTACCGGTATTGCCCGTGGACATCAATCATTCTTTCTGGGATAATCGCCTGGAAGAAAAAGAAGGAAAGTATTTTAATCTGCGGCTTGGTTTCAGACAGGTGAAAGGCATCCGGCAGGAAGACATGGATCTGTTGCTATCCCACAGGATCCTCCGCTATGATCATATTCAATCCCTCCGCGATGCAGGCATCACGCAATCTGTACTTGAAAAACTGGCGGATGCAGATGCATTTCAATCCATGGGATACAGCCGGCGACAGGCCCTCTGGGAAATATCTACCGGCAATGAAAATCCGGGAGGACTTTTTGCCGGACATACCCCGAAAACACCTGAAGAAGAATTCGCGGTGAGGCTCCCAAAAATGAAGGATTCGGAAGAAGTGGTCCACGACTATGCCGCCACCTCGCTCTCCCTTAAAGCCCATCCGGTGAGTTTCATACGGGATAAACTCAGCAGCCTGCATATACGGGCAGCCGCGGAACTCGGCAGCGGAAAAAACGGAGCATTTGTAAAAGCAGCCGGACTCGTACTGGTAAGGCAGCGACCCGGTACGGCATCCGGCATCTGCTTTATTACCATCGAAGACGAAACCGGTTGCGCCAACCTGGTTGTCTTCCAGCAGATCTTTGAAAAATTCAGGAAAGAGATTCTTCAATCCCGGCTGCTGATGGTGGAAGGTCAGCTGCAGATTGAAGGCGAAGTGATCCATGTGATCGTAAAAACATGCTACAACCTTACGCCCCTGCTCCGGGGACTCACCAGCCGCAGCGAAGATCAGCTTCCGCTACTTACGCTTTCCCGGGGGGACGAAACATCCATCCCTGCCCATGCCCAGGACAAAAAGAATCCGGAGAATGCAGACGACCGGATTTTTTATAAGGGACGGAATTTCAGGTAAAATTGCTATAGCCATCATCCGGATGGCCAACCCGAATATGTTTTACCTTAGTAAATCCTTAACCAACCATTAGAACTATTCATTATGAATCAGCCAGAGAACCGGGCGCATTTCCAGCTGGAACGGATCATTCTTTTCAGCGATGCTGTTTTCGCCATCGCCATTACCCTGCTGGTGCTGGAAATAAAACTGCCGTCTTCAAACCTTCCGGTAACTGCTGCTATATTCGACGAAAACCTCCTGGAGATTGTTCCGAGGCTGATAGGTTTTCTCATCAGTTTTTTACTGATCGGATTTTATTGGATGACGCATCACCGGATCTTCGCTCATGTAATCCGCTACGATAAAACCCTGCTCCGGCTCAATTTATTGCTGCTGTTATTTATCGTGCTGTTGCCTTTCTCCACCAGTTTACTCGCCGAATACAATTACCTGGCACGACCCTATGCCGTTTATTACCTGAATATAGGATGCGTCGGGTTTTCTCTTTTTCTCCTGCAGCTGCACCTGACCAAACCGATCCGATTGTTGCGGTCCTGTTATGACACGCCTTTGCAACAGCGTTTGGATCGCGCCCACCTGCTTTCCATTCCCCTGATATTCTTTACCGGTGCCATCCTCGCAGCGAGCGGCTCTTTCGTATTGCTGACCTGTTCAAAATTTGTATATCTTTTCATCGGACCTGTGAAACTCATTTTTAAAAAGATCTATAAACCAGCAAAACATGTTGTCGTTTCGCCAGAATAATAACGTATTTCATTTTTCCCGGCTGATCAAAAAAGCATTGTCCTGTTTCACCAGGCCGATTTTTGGATAATACGCCATCGCATCGGGTACGGATAACAGGAGGAGCATAGATGATGGTCCTGCGGTTGCCTTGGTAAGATCCACAAGCTTTTTCCCGATCCCCTGTTTACCATATTCCTTTCTCACCGCCAGGTCAGAAAGGTAGCAGCACCAGGACCAGTCCGTCACCGCCCTCGACACCCCCACCAGCAAATCCCCATCCCAGGCGGTCACTACGAGATTGGCGTGCTCGATCATCCGGGCGATGCGGCTGGGGTCTCCCGTTGGTCTTGAAAGACCGGCGCTATCATATACGTCGATCACCTGCTGTGGAGTGGGTTTCAGATCGGTCCGGTAACTTATTTCCATGATAGTTAGATTGTTAACTGAAAAATACCCTGCGAATTCCCGGCTTTTCCTGTTTGTCAGTAAATTTACCCCTCAAATGCCGACTTTTTAGGAGGCTGGCATCATTTTGTTAACAAGCTCAACATTACTACGACCTGCCTGTTAACACCAGGTGCACCGTCATTGATACTAAATTTATAAAACACCATTGTTGAAATTTTTCTTCCTGCTTCTTTTCGTTTGTATATCAGGGATAGCCTATAGCCAGGTTGGCCCTCCCACAGATTCTCTCAAGGCCGACTCCCTGCCAGTAAAGCATCTAACTCCCGAAGCCCGCCAGAATATTAACCATCAGTACGACTTTAATGACCTGATGCGGAATGTCTTTCATCCCAAACGCGCCGCCGATACCCTGAAAAACCGGTCGGGCGTGACCGTGGTGCCGAATATTGCCGCTAATCCAACCATCGGGGGTCAGTTAGGCATCAAGGCGGTAGCAGGAAAGAAACTGGGTAATGACCCGAATACCCTGTTTTCGGTGGCAGCTACCTCAGCCTCGATCACTACCAAGGGGATCATCTATTTCTACGTGAATCATAATATTTTTACCCCTGGGAATAAATTCAATTTTCAGGGTAACCTGGTTGTGGCCAAAACGGTTACGCCCGATTTCGGGCTGGGCATCGGAAAACCTTATAAGGGGAACAATGCGGCAGATTCCGTGCTGGCGGATCCTACACATACGGTATACGCCATCCATTCCCTTTATTTTAACCTTCGGGAAAAAGTCTACAAAAAGGTTAGCGAGCATCTGTTTGTCGGGGCGGGCTTATCCTTCGAAATCCGGAGGAATATCAAAACGACAGACACGAATACAAACGCCACCCCTTCCAACGTCTATAATAACGAGCATAAATTTCCCCAGGATCGGTATTCCGCCAACGGGTTGTTGTTCAACGTGGAGTATATCACGCGCGACAATCCCAACCGGGCCTATAAAGGAATTTATTTCGACCTTGGCTTCCGGGCCAACCAGACCTGGATCGGCAGTACGCGAAATTCCCTGCAGCTGACCACCGATTTCAGGAAGTATTTTAGCCTGTCTGAAAAAAATCCCGAAACCGTGCTTGCGTTTTGGAACTGGGGTTCCTACCTCCTCGGTGGGAATATCCCCTACCTTGAACTGCCCGGCACCGCCCGGGATGGGACATTCCGCAGCGGACGCGGCTATACCGCTCAGTATTTCAAGGGCACCCAATTCAACGATACGGAGGCGGAATTCCGATTTCCCATCATGCGGAACAAATTTATCAGTGGCGTAATCTTCGGTAACCTGCAATCATCCAATGATGAACATGGCACCGCCCTGTTTCAGGTTTTTCAGCCGGGCTACGGCGGAGGCTTGCGGGTGCTTTTCAACAAAGCCACCCGAACCAACCTGGCGCTGGATTATGCGTTCGGAAAATTCGGAAACAAGGGATTTTTTCTTAACCTCAATGAATCATTTTAGCGCTTCCCGCAAAATCACCGCGGACGGAAATGTTCGCTATTTGTCCGGAGCAAATCGTCCAATGAGGATTTTTAGGATACACATGACCGAATGACTCTGTAATATTCTTATATTTCGACCAACGATCGAAGAAAAAATGCGTGTCCCGAATCCGAAAAGAGCCGCCACATGATATACATTACCCAGCTGATTTACCTGAAACCCGGTCAGGAAGCCGTTTTTGAACAATTCGAAGCAGTAGCCATTCCCCTCATCGCAAAATATCATGGACGGCTGTCGCTGCGTATACGTCCAGACGATAAGTCCCTGGTCGAAATCAATATGCAAAAACCCTACGAAATTCACCTGGCTGAATTTCCGTCAGAAAAAGATTTCGGACTGTTTATGCAGGATGAAGAAAGAAAAAATTTTCTTCACCTGAAAGAGCAATCGATACAGTCCGTTGTCATGATCAAAGGAGAAAAAATTTAAGTTATTCGCTGCGTAAACTCTTCACGGGATTGGCCAGCGCTGCTTTGATGGATTGAAAACTGATGGTCAGGAAGGCAATGCCGATGGCTAGCGCTCCGGCCAGCGGAAATATCCACCAGGGAATATCGATTCGATAGGCGAAGGTCAGGAGCCATTTATTCATGGCATAGAAAGATACCGGTACCGCCACCAGGATGGCTATAAAAACCAGTTTCATAAAATCGCTGGCCAATAATCCAAGGATATTATTCACGCTCGCACCCAGCACCTTCCGCACGCCGATCTCGCGGGTACGCACCTGCGCCGTGTAGGCAGCCAGGCCCAGCAAGCCCAGACAGGAAATAAGAATGGCGATGCCGGCGAAATAATTGAACAGGGTTCCTTCCTGCTGCTCTCCTTTGTAGAGTTCGTTAAAAGTATCATCGAGAAACGCATAGCTGAAAGGAAATTCCCCGTTGTATTGTTTGAATTGCGCGCCTGCGGCGGCGATGGCTTTCGCGGCGTCGCGTCCGGACGTCTTCACATACATCGTCTGCAAAAAAGGCGGGTAATAATACAGAACAGAGGGGCCGATCTTTTCTTTCATGGAACCATAGTGAAAGTCCTTTACCACGCCCACGATCGTCCCATTGACACGCCACATCCTGAAATGTTTACCGATCGGATCTTTCAGACCGATTTCCTTTACGGCCGCTTCATTCAAAATCAATTTATTGGAATCACTCACCGAGCCGGTCAATCCGGTGCCGCTCGCCATCTTCATATTGAAAAAAGACAAAAAGTCTTTGTCAACCGACATCGGGTGAACGATAAATGTCTGCCCGGGTGCCTTTCCTTCCCAGTCATTGTCACCGGAAATGCCATTGAGCGATACAATATTCTGGCTGGATCTGGTAACGGCCAGTACACCGGGCTGTTTGAGCAACTCCGCTTTTACGGCTTCGTAGTGACTGCCCATATCGCGCATCCAAAAGCTGAGGGTATGGCTCTTATCATAACCCAGGTCTTTTGAACGGATATAGCCCAGCTGCCGGGTGATGACGATCGTTCCGATGATCAGCACGATGGAAAATGAAAATTGAGTGACCACCAGTATCTTGCGAAACAGCACATCGCCGATTCCCGTTGAAATTTTTCCTTTGATGGCCTTCAGGGGTTCAAAGGAAGAAAGCAGCAGCGCGGGATAAATACTGGAGATGGCCAGTGTTCCGACAATCGTAGATAGGATAACCATCCAAAGGCGATAGTCGCTGATATCGAAATGCAGTTGTTTACCCGATAGTTGATTGAACAGGGGCATCACCAGATAAATACAGACCAGTGAGAGGGCAGCCGCGAACGCGAACGTCAATGCCGTTTCAATGATGAACTGTAAAAACAGTTGGACTTTTGCCGCACCGACAATCTTCCGCATGCTGATCTCCTTGGCGCGCAGCATCGAGCGGGCGGTGGCCAGGTTCACATAGTTGATGCAGGCAATCACCAATATCAGGATGGATATGACAATGAATATATGCACGGTTTCAATGCCGCGGTTGCTCAGATCAGCGTTGTACAGGTGCATTTTTGAAATGGGCAAAAGCAGGTAATCGGCATCGGTATCCTCCGGCCGGTGTTTGATATGTATTTTAAAAAGACTGGCTGATAGTTCTTTCAACGAAGTTCCCGGTTTCAACTGCAGATACGTATCGTAGTCGTAGCTGTTGAAATCATTGTCCAGGTCGTGCTGCATTGAGCGCATGAAGCTTACGTGGTAGGTCATGGGCAGGATCATATCAAACCGGAAACTGGAATTTTTCGGAAAATCGTTGATTACCCCGCTGACGGCAAAACCCTCTTTCCCATCTGCGACAATCACTTTGCCGATTGGATTTTCATCGCCAAAAAATCTTCGCGCGGTCGTCTTCGTGATCACCACAGAATTATTTCCGGTAAAAGGTTTTAAACGGTCACCTGTAACAATCGGAAAATCAAAAACCTGGAAGAACGAAGGGTCGGCGAATGCCACGCTTTCGTTACCAAACGCCTTATCATGGTATTTAAAAAGGGAAAAATTGACATCAGTGGTAAGCCGCACGGCGTTTTCCACTTCCGGCAACTGCTGTCTTGCCAACTCACCCATCGGATATACGGTCTCCTGCCAGATTTGTTTGCTTGCGCCCGTGCCACCAAAAAGTTCCAGCCGGTAGATATTGGCGCCGTTCTTATGGAACCGGTCATAGCTCAACTCGTCCTGTACCCACAGCAGGATTAAAATGCCGATCGTGAGCCCGCAGGTGAGCCCGGCAATATTTACAATCGAGTAAAACCGATTCTTCTTCAGGCTGCGCCAGGCCGTTTTTATATAGTTTTTAAACATGTGGTGGCTTATTATTTATAAATGCAATCAGAAAGTTGAGGAGTTTATTTAAGTTTTAGATACAAACCTAAAAGCTGTGCCACTTTATCAACAGCTTGTTTATGAAGGTCTTGCTTCCGGCATGTCCGGCATCTATGTGCGGTTCTGTACATCTGCCGGTCTTTTGCGATACATCCCGCCGGTCAATGATACATTCTGCCGGAACGAATTGAAAAAGGCGGCCCGTTTCCAGACCGCCTTCGCATTTTATATCAGCACCTTCTATGACATCAGGCCAGATCGAACCGGTCGAGGTTCATCACCTTCGTCCAGGCCGCGACAAAATCCTTTACAAATTTTGCCTTACCGTCGTCGAAGGCATATACTTCTGCAATGGCCCGGAGTTCTGAATTGGATCCGAAGATGAGATCCACCCGGCTGCCAGTCCATTTCACTTCGCCCGTCTTCCGGTCGCGCCCTTTAAATAGCAGCTGCGATGCATCATCTGCCATCCAGGTGATACCGAAATCCAGCAGGTTCAGGAAGAAGTCATTATTCAGCGTTTCGGGGTTCTTCGTGAACACTCCAACAGAACTACGATCGAAGTTGGTGTTGAGCACACGCAGCCCCGCAACAAGCACCGTCATCTCCGGCGCCGTAAGCGTTAACAATTGAGCCCTGTCTACCAGCATGGCTTCTGCCGATGTTGTGTGATGGCTCTTCATATAATTGCGAAATCCATCCGCGGCCGGTTCAAGGGCTGCAAAAGATTCAATATCGGTTTCTTCCTGAGACGCATCGGTACGACCTGCCGTAAAAGGAACGGTTACGGCATGACCCGCATCTTTTGCGGCTTTTTCCACGCCGGCACAGCCACCCAGCACAATCAGGTCAGCCAGGGAAACGCCTTTGCCGCTGCCCTGGGCGCCATTAAATTCCTTTTGGATGCCTTCCAGTTTGTCAAGCACTTTGCTGAGTTGCGGCGGGTTATTCACTTCCCAATATTTCTGCGGAGACAGGCGGATACGCGCGCCGTTGGCGCCGCCCCGTTTATCAGAGCCACGGAAGGTTGATGCTGAAGCCCAGGCGGTGGATACCAGTTCGGATACGGAGAGACCTGAAGCCAGTATCTTCGCTTTCAATGCGGTAATATCTTTTTCATCGATCCGTTGAAATGTTCCGGCCGGAATGGGATCCTGCCAGATCAGTATTTCGGCGGGCACTTCCGCACCGAGGTAACGGGCGCGCGGGCCCATATCCCGGTGGGTAAGTTTAAACCATGCGCGGGCGAAAGCATCCGCAAATTCATCGGGATGCTCGAAGAAATGTTTTGAAATTTTTTCGTAGGCGGGATCCACTCTCAACGCAATATCACTGGTAAGCATCCGGGGTTCGTGACGCTTCGACGCATCATGCGCATCGGGCACAGTGTCCTTGCCCGCATGATTCTTTGGCTTCCACTGATGGGCACCTGCCGGACTTTTGGTAAGCTCCCATTCATAACCGAAGAGATGTTCGAAATAATCATTGCTCCATTTGGTCGGCGTTTTCGTCCAGGTTACTTCCAGTCCGCTGGTAATCGTATCTCCCGCGTTGCCGGTGCCAAAGGTATTTTTCCATCCAAGACCCAGCTCCTCTATGCCGGCACCTGCCGGTTCTTTGCCCATGTACTTTCCGGGATCTGCGGCGCCATGTGTTTTGCCGAAAGTATGTCCGCCGGCAATCAGCGCCACCGTTTCGTAATCATTCATGGCCATGCGTCCAAAAGTCTCGCGAATGTCGCGGGCAGAGCGGAGGGGGTCGGGAATTCCATTGGGACCTTCCGGATTTACATAGATGAGTCCCATCTGCACCGCGCCAAGTGGATTTTCCAGTTCGCGGTCTCCGGTATAGCGTTTGTCACCCAGCCATTCGCCTTCGGAACCCCAGTAGATATCTTCCGCCGGTTCCCATACATCGGCCCTGCCGCCACCGAATCCGAAAGTCTTTAAACCCATCGATTCAAGGGCGCAGTTTCCGGTGAGGATCATCAGGTCTGCCCAGGAAAGTTGTTTTCCATATTTCTGTTTGATCGGCCAGAGGAGCAGGCGCGCTTTGTCAAGGTTTACGTTATCGGGCCAGCTGTTGAGCGGGGCAAAACGCTGGGTTCCGAAACCCGCACCACCACGACCGTCCTGAATTCGGTAAGTACCTGCACTATGCCAGGCCATACGGATGAACAGTGGACCGTAATGACCGAAGTCGGCAGGCCACCAATCCTGTGAGGTGGTCATCAATGCGAAAATATCTTTCTTGACGGCTGTCAGATCGAGCTTTTTGAATTCTTCCGCGTAGTTGAAATCCTTGTCCATCGGGTCGGACACCGTCGTGTGCTGTCGAAGGATATTCAACCTCAGCAGGTTGGGCCACCAATCCCGGTTTCTCGTGCCACCGCCGGCGGTTTGTTTGAGTGCGCCACTTGAAAACGGGCATTTTGCGCCGCTTTCATCATTAACATGTGCGAGAATGCTCCGGGATACATTTTTTTCCATATGCTGACTGTTAGGTGCTGTTTAATATTGATCGTACAGAAACAGTCCAAAGTTAAACGCTCCCGGTGCATTTCCGGAACAATACTTTGTTCATTCTTTTCTATTGGCCGATAGGGGAAACCTATCGGAATGAACGGGACGCTAATTGGAAATAACGTATTCGGATACTACCCTGCGCTGAAATACCAGGACTTCGGGGGAAACTTTGAAACCTTCACCACCGTAGCTTTTATTAAATGTATTGATGGTACCCATATTGGAATAGATCGCCGGTTCTGATCCAATCGCCTCCGTATTCGACAGGTAGACAAGTTTTCCGAGTTTCACATGAGCGCGGTCGCATAGTTTCAGTGCTGATTTTTGCGCGTCGTCATAGGTCAGCAGGTCCGCTTCGCGCAGCAGACTGTCAGATTTCGAATGACCGAATTGGACTTGCGAAATGCTGTTGATTTTTGTCGTCAGCAGTTTCGCTGTCAGCTCTGTAAACCGGGCGATATCATTCAGTACGAAGTCGATGCTCTGTTCAGCCTTGTAGCCGGTGAATACCGTACGCCTCCCGTCATAGTTGTAATCTTTGTTTGCCGTAATACTGCTGGTTTTGATATCGTTCTGCTTACCAAAATGTCGCAGTATCTCTACCACACTGTCAACGGTTTGCTGCGATTGCCGCACGGCATCGGCCATCCGTGGCTGTACAAAACTCACATCGATCGTCATGATAATCAGATCCGGTTTCACGCGGATCTTACCTTCACCAGATACCTTGATCGTATCCTGGTTTGGGGATGTCTGGTGGCAGGAGCAAATGAAGCAAATGGCTGTCAGGGCTGCAATGGCTGTCTTCATGATAAATTTTCCTATGAGACGCTAAAGCGATGGTTTTACATTGGGCACAGCGGCCTTTAGGAAAACATTAAGATTTGAGCCTTGGAGAACAGAGGATTCCGCAAATTTTCGTCCCAGGGTGGGAAAAAAAGGCCTGCCTGTCTACAAATGGAGCTTGGCCGTTTTTTTTGTTAAGCGATTAATAATTTATACAACAGAATATAAAATAATTTATTTTTAGGCCCGCTATACCAGAAAACACCTGGCTCCCGCCAATTCAACATTCTACGGACTCCACTGATCGGCCGCATTCAATTTATAAGTATAATAATGCAATGCGATGAAGACGACAATGCTTTCCACCAAACGAGGCCTCGCCATTTTGATGTTACTGATCGGCGCAATCCTGATGTTCGCATTTCTGCGCACGGACAATCCCCTGCGCATGTACCTGTATCGGTTAAAGGAAGAAGGCGATATAGAAAGTCGCTTTCAACTGATGGACACCGTAAAAACGCAGGTAAATCCTGTAAAAAAATTCCTATCCAACGAATTTGTATTTACGTTTGATCCTCAGGTATATGATAAAGCAACGGTCAAAACCGGCGGGCTTATTATGCAGGATAGCCGTTTGGTGGTTTTTGAGCAGGGGGATGTTTTTAAAATCTGGAAGACGTACGGATTGGATTCTTTGCTTCCCAATATCGAGCCGGCAGTAAATGAAAACGGCGGTATTTATGGAGGAGCACGCA